>JAQBVG010000008.1 GCA_027623655.1 Chloroflexota bacterium | reverse complement strand
AGCGAGAATCTTCGATCGAAACGCCGTGGAATTGCTGGTCATTCCTGGTATCTGGACGAGACATACATCAAGGTCAGTGGTCGCTGGCGATATCTCTACAGAGCCATAGATCGAGATGGAAACCTGCTCGATTCGATGCTCAGTGAATACAGAGACAGGCATGCAGCTCGACGTTTCTTGCGTCGTTTACTCGATAGTGCAGGACAGAGGCCACTGCGGATGACGACTGATAAACATCCTGCTTACACGAAGGCAATTCGGTGGGTCGTCGGTCGTAAGGTATTACATCGACACAATAAATATCTGAACAACCGAATGGAGCAGAATCACCGGCATATCAAGCAGCGTTACTATCCGATGCTTGGGTTCAAACAGTTCGAGTCCGCCAGTCGTTTCTGCACGGCATTCGATGAACTACGAAATTATTTGAGACTCGGTGCCACAGACGGTGAGCATGTCCCAGCGGACGTTCGCCGGAAGATCTTCACCGAAAAATGGTCGACTCTAATGACCGAGCTGTCAGCTTAAATACAGGGTTCAGGGATGTATTTAGGTCGGCTGGATTTTGTGCCGAGCACTGAGATCTGACAGAACCCCACACAGGAACAGCGAGTTCGTGAGTACGCAGCGAATGCCGGATACGAAATCATAGAGGCTCTCGTGATCGCTGAGGACCACACGGGCACCGATCTCAACAGGCCGGGGATCATTCGGCTAAAACAGGCTGCCATTGCAAATCAGTTCGACATCCTAATTTTCCATAGCTACGACAGGTTCCATCGCCCCGAAAATGGAGGTGACGAGTGGAAGGGATTGGAGCTGAGGGCGTTTTTCAGAAGTTGCGGAGTTGAAATCGAATTTGTAGACGGCTCTGTACCCAGTGACCCTCGTTACGAGGCGGCAGCGTCAATTTTCGCAGGGATAAGTGCCGGAGACTATCGACGTAATATGTTGGAAGCCACGCACCGAGGAACTATTGCGCGAATCGCCGAAGGCAAATTCACCAGCAACCCACCGTTCGGCTACCGCAAAGACGCTGACGGTCGGCTGGCAGTTGACGAGGGACCGGCCGAAGTAGTTCGGATGATCTTCAATATGTACGACCGAGAGAGGCTTGGCGTACGAAAAATCCAAGTTCGATTGATTGGAAAAGTCCCCTCTCCCTCAGGTGCAACACGTTGGCATCAGAGTGTAATTAGTCGAATGCTCAGGGGTGAGTTTTACTGGTCCGGCCGCCATCCGCTGGGTGTGTCTATGGGGATCACCGACGGCGTTCCGTGCCCCCCGATCATTGACGAAGCCCAAGCCAAGCGTGTGCAGGACCGACTGAACAGCAATCAGCGCATCAAGAAGAGCACCAAGTCCAAGTCGATTCTTCAAGGGCGTATCCGCTGCTGCTGCGGCGGGACTTGGAGATTTCAAACCGCTAGAGACGGCAAGAAAAAGGCAGAGTTCTACTGTCGCAATCGCTATCTCGATAGTCCACGTGTTCTCGGTGGTGGAGATCGATGCGATGTTCAGAGGCGCGGGCAGAATGAACTGGAACTGAGTGTCATTATGGGTGTACTCGAAGCCCTTCAAAGCCCTGATCACCTCGCTGTTGCTCTTGAAGTGTCTCTCAAGCACGCCGAGGAGCGAATCGAAACCTACGGAGTCGAGATCGCGCTTCTTCAGCAGGCTGTCAGAGACATCGACGAAAACCTCGCGACAGTTGACCGAGTTCGGATCAATGGCAGGCTCTCTGAGGCAGAACTAGACGCCAAGGAGAAAGAACTACTTCAAATGAAAGGTGACCTCGAAAGGCGACTGGCTGAACTTGATCCGGAGAAAATCGCCGAACTGGAAGAAGCGCGAGCCATGTTGCCAATGATCGGTCACCTCCTTGACTGGGCCGAGACTTACAACAAACCGATGCCGGTTACGGGTATGGCCAACATCAAGAGTTTTGCTTCAACCAGTCCGCCGTTGATCGAGCAAAATATCGTGGAGATGCTGGCACTGTTTTCCCCTGAATGGTTCATAGGCGAGCCTGAGAAGTTCGACGACGATGATTGGCTGGTTACAGCCCTCAACGAGTTCCTCGACCGCTTACATGCGAAGATCACGATGTATCACGATCACGCTGAGTTGGAGGGCGTGCTACCGCTGTCCATCCTGCTTGGCCCCGACAACACGCCGAAAAACTCCGTTCACGCGGCGCAACTTCCGAGGGGTTAGGGGTGGGAGACGAACGAGGCCAAGGACGCATGTCCGCCCGCCTCAAACGGGGGTAGATTGCAGCGGCGACTTGCTCACACCAGTCACCTGGCAAGTCCGCCTCGGACACCCGGAGCCAGGCGCTACCCGCCCCGGAGCGCTGACTCGTTCTCGATTTCGATCGCTGGAATGTTTCCGGCTGGCTTGAATCCCAGCACCCTGCCGTAGAAGTAAAGCTCACCCTCCAGCGAAGCCTTGATGTTTTTCGACTGACGGAAGCCGTGCTGTTCGCCCTCGAACATCATCAGTGAAAACGGGATGCCTTTCTCACGCAGCGCACCGGCCATGATCTCGGCCTGCGAAGGCGGAACTATTTTGTCTTCAAGCCCCTGCAAAATAATCATTGGACACGATAGCCGGTCAGTGAAATTGATCGCCGACCGATCGTGGTAGAGCTGCTTCGCCTCTGGATACGGACCTATCAGGCTGTCGAGGTATCGCGACTCGTATTTGTGGGTATCGCCAATGAACACGTTCAGGTCTGCGATTCCGTAGTAGGTGGCGCCGACGGCGAATCGATCATGGAATGTCAGTGCATTGATCGTCGTGTAGCCGCCTGCTGAACCGCCCTTGATCGCAACCCTGTCAGTGTCTGCCAGTCCCTGGTTCACGAGGTAGTCGGCGGCAGCGATGCAGTCGTCCGTGTCGTAGACGCCCCATTTGCCCTTCAGGGCATCCCTGTACGCCCTGCCGTACCCGGTAGAGCCGCGGTAGTTCACATCCACCACAGCAAATCCTCGACTCGTCCAGAACTGCACGGCAAGACTCAAGCTGGAGCTGGTTGCGCTTGTTGGTCCCCCATGACTGATTACCAGCAGTGGCGGTTTCTCGGTGCCATCTGACTCACAGTCGGGATTGGTCGGAGCGTAATAGAACGCATGGGCCTCACCATTCTCAGTAGAGGGAAATTTGATTGCCTTCGGACTCGACAGATAGGCTGGATCAAGCTCGATGTCACTCGACGACTTCAACGTTGATAGAGCATTCTCGGCCGGGCCGGCAGTGATCCGCACGACCGCAGCAGCCTGTGCAGGCGACGCGCCGATATAAACCAGGTCACTCCCGGTAACGTTCACATCGGCAATCGACGTGTGCGGCACCGAAAATTCAGAAATTACTCGGCCGTTAAGGTCGATTTTTCGGAACCGACCGTTAGCGCCATCGGAATCTCTGAGAATGATCGAGTCGTCATCGGAAAAGGCGTACGTACGTAACCCAAATGCCCACGCCGGGCCACTGTGATCGACCTTCTCAGACACGATCGGGGTCACGGTGGCGTCTGACGATTTGCTTACGTTCCACCACCCCGACTCGTCGGTGATAAATACGAGCTTACCACCGGGTGACCACTCGGGCTGAACGATGCTGACATCCTTGCCACCCGTAACAAGTTGCTGGTTAGTAACGGTGCCTGTCACAGAATCGAAATCGGTCACCCACAACTCGCAACCGTCCCAGGGCATGTTTGGATGGTCCCACGACAGCCAGCAGATGCGGTCCCCAGCCGGGTTTTGACGCGCCGAAGAATAGAAATCGTGTCCCGTCGCCAGCACACGAACTACGCCCGAGCCATCGGTCGGAACAACTACCAGTTCGTTATCGGCCTCGCGGTCTTCATGGTGACGCTCGCGAATGCACAGGATCCAGCGTGAATCGTTGGTCAGTGAGAGATCGGAATAGCGGTCACCTCGCTCAATTGCCGGCTTCGGGGTAATAGCGCCCGGTTCGCCATTGTCGGCCGCCAGGTAAATCCGCTGGTCGTCCCAGTTTGTGAAGTAGACTTTGCCGTTGCGAACCGCGTAAGCGCCGCCCCCGTACTCATGAACTGCATTGCGGGAGTTGAATTTGCCTGTGTTCATGTCCGTTGTTGAACCATCAGCCGTTCGCCGGACGATGACGTAGCGGCCGGCTTCCTCCGGGCGACCCTCAAGCCAGTAGATGTTGTCGCCGTCGATTCGCACTTCCGCAAGCCGGAGTCCGCCCCGCGTTATCAGATCTGCAGTGATAGGCGATTTCCATGAACCGTAGGGTGAACTCGATTTGACTGGCATAAATACGTTTCGCTTTCGCCGAGCGGCGCGGCCGCTGACTACTGGATATGGTTTGGAGAAGCCTCGCAGATCGGATCACGTCTAGCAAGATCTGTCATCAGACGATAAACCAATTAACGCGAAACACCCCGCCTAACGGGCGAGAAAGGCGGGGTGTTTCACGGCCGGATTACCTGCCGATATATTGGGTAGCGACTAGCCCCCCGCAAAAGTTCCCTGTCGCTCACCGTTCACGATGACGTCGTACTCGACACCTTTTTCGTACTTCGACCCAATGTTCACTGAGTGATCTTCATAAATAATCGCCAGTGTGCAGGGGACGGGAGCCGTAGGGAGCTGGGTAGTCACGTCAATGTGAACCTCTCGTCCTTCAACACGCCAGTTGATCGACTTGAATGTTTCGCAACTGCCGCCACGGGCGATTGTCACGCCGATCAGGTGCTGAGCCGGAATAGAACGGGTCGATGCGATGGTCACGTTTTCGATCGTAGCCGCCTGGGCTGTGAAGTCCGGATCGATGTCGGAATCGCCACGGTCGATGTCACCGGCCGAGTCGCTTTCGCTACCGGCAAACTTGTTTGCCACCGAGCCAAGCAGATCGGTCGTTCGGTGATCGTCGCCTATGTAGAGGACGATAGCGTTGCCGTACAGGTAGAAGTGCGGAGGGGCGATCCACATGACGCTCATAACCGAACCATCTGCATTCTCGAACGTTGATCCGTTTTTCGAAACTGTACCGGAGGCTTTCTCCGCAGACGTTCCTGGAGCGAATTCGTAGACGAGGACCTGGAAACCGTTGACTTTCAATTCTGTCGGGAACGTCCCGAACAATTGAGAGAATTTCGATTGTCCAACATATTCGACTTCGGCACCTTTGGCCTTGAGTGTCAGTTCAAGGGCCTGACTGTCGGCGATAAGGCTGCCACCCCCCGGGAATGGCGTCGGCGTCGGGGTTGAAGACGCAGGCTCCGCGCATCGAACGTTTGGTGCGATCGCCTGAAACTCGGCTTTTTTATCCCCGGCGTAGACGTGGTACAGGGCACAAACTTTCAGATCCTTATCGATCGTGCCCAGGTAAACCTGGTCAGAGTCGACGCGGTAGATTTCGATGCACATTACGTCGCCCTCTGGCGCAGACACAATTGCGCGAATATCGAAAGTTGTGTCGTCGACACGAACAACTTGCCGGCCTTCCGATTCCCTGCAACCGTTGGTGAGTCCCCATACGACGCTGGCGTAGTAAGTAGTCGTTCCACGGCTGTCTTCGCCGACAATGATTTCAAGACTCTCTATCGGCGCGTACTCGAATCCCTCACCCGGACGGTCCACTGGAGGTAGTTGACCGCCAGAGCCGGAAGGCAGAGGCGCAGATCCGGTTTCAAATTTCTCACCGGGGTGATCGTTCACGAAGACCGTGTACACCGTTCCACGCTTGAAGTCACTGCCAAGTGCGACGTTTTCATCGTGCAGGCCGTAAATCGCGGCACATGAGATCACCGCAAGTTGATCCGGCGAAGGCATAGAGTTGTAGACCGCGATACGAATATCAGTCCCTTCTCGCGTGACCACTGCACGGTTGAAGGTCTCGCATCCGTTTGGGAGCCCGGAAATAATCTGAACTACAAACTGTTCCGGGTAAGACTCCAGGGTGAGTATCTGAACGCTCTCAATAGGAGCAAGTCCGTCGACAACTTCATATCCCAGGTCTAGGTCAACCGGTTCCGGGTTGCCACCGGGACCTGCGGTTCCATCCAGATCCTGCCCTGGTCGTGCACCCACGCCATCATTCGAACCAGGTTTGGTCTCATCTGTTCCGCACGCAAGCACGAATGCTGCGAGGGCTGCGACCGCAACCAGTACGAGCCACTTAGTTTTCATTCGGTTAAACATTTCTTTGTATCCGTACCAGGCCCACATTGAATCCGGGGGCTGTGAATTTTGCATTGTTCAGGCGCCTCAGCAGGTCGCCCGTCATAGCTAAGACGCAACAGCAGCGTTTTTTGTTCCGTTGAGTTTTATTTTCGCCGAACCGACGCGATGAGACAGACCGATCTGAGTTCGGATCTCTCCTAAAATTGACTCAACCCCTCATTTGGGATTATGCTCGAATACAGATCGAATTTAATATTTGCGTTGATCGGGACTAGTAGGTTTCGGTACGGAACGTAGAGAGTCGGGGCAAGGTGGAAGCCCGATATCACGACCGCAGCTGAATGGACCCGTGAGCATCGAAGCGAAAGCGTGAGCGAGTAGCCTCCGACGGAGCGGGCACCGATATCAGAGCCCAGGGCCTACGGTAGTTTCTATGCCTTTACCGTGTGCCTGACAGAGATGCTGTTTGAAAATCCGTTGGGATTTCTCGCAGCAATTAGGGTGGCACCGCGGGATAATCCTCGCCCCTTGTACTGGGAGCGAGGTTTTTTTATGCCCGAAATTCTGCCATCCAATTCGGCAGTGTCGGGCAAAGAATTCGGGTTTAGTCACCGAATCGAGAGTCAATCGACATCATGGCTGCTGACGCTGCTAAAAAGCGAATTCTGACCGGCATACGACCCACGGGTGCGCTTCACCTGGGGCACTACGTTGGCGCACTGCACAACTGGATCGAGTTGCAGGACAAGTACGAGTGCTACTTCCTGATTGCCGATTACCAGGCCCTCGGCGATCACTTCCACGACATCGACCTGATACGTGATTCCGTGCTCCAGGTAACGCTCGACTGGCTTTCGGTTGGTCTGGACCCGGAAGGCTCGTCGTTTGTAATCCAGAGTTATGTACCAGAGTTTGCCGAACTGACGATGCTCCTGAGCTTCATCACGCCGCTGGGTATGCTCGAGCGAAACCCGACACTCAAGGGCGAACTTGATGCTCTCGAAGTCGAACGCCGCACCGTCGGGTTTTTCAACTACCCGATGAGCCAGGTCGCAGACATCCTCATCCCTCGTGCCCACCTTGTACCCGTTGGCGACGACCAGTCTCCGCACGTCGAGATGACACGCGAGGTCGCGCGCAAGTTCAACCGGATGTTTGGCGAAGTATTTCCAGAGGCGGAAACGCTTATCGGCAAGGTACCACGGCTTTCCGGCACCGACGGTCAGGGCAAGATGAGTAAAACAAAAGGTAACGTGATCATGTTGTCGGACGATGCCAAAGTAGTGACCAAAAAGGTCCGAAGTATGTTTACCGATCCCAACCGGGTACGGGCCGACATTCCGGGCAGGGTCGAAGGCAACCCGGTGTTCCAGTACCACGACGCGTTCAACCCGAACACTGCGCAGGTCGACGATTTCAAGGCTCGCTATCGCGAAGGCAATATTGGTGATGTAGAGATAAAACTGGCCCTTGCAGATGCAATAAACGAGTTCCTCGGTCCGATTCGCGAAAAACGCGCTTACTACGAACAGCACATGAGTCTCGTCGAAGACGCGTTGATGTCCGGAGTTGCTCGAACCAGGGTGATTGCCGCAGAAACAATGGAGATGGTCCGCGATGCAATGCGCATTTCGAGCTACACGAGTAACTGGAAGTAGCTCCGTTTGTCCGGTCTCTTATCCGAATACGTAACCACTTCAATGATTTTCCGACTCCACATAATCATCTCAACGCCCGGCCGATGCTGGCGAAGTAACGACTGATTCCGTCGACATCTTTTCGTAATTTCACCAGGAAAACTCATCATGCCTCAATACACACCAGACCTCGCCACGTTTAAATCGCTCGCAGTCGGACACAACTTGATCCCCGTTTACCGGGAGATAAGCGCCGACCTTGAAACACCTGTTTCTGCCTACCTGAAAACCACCAAAGGAATGCATTCGTTCCTGTTCGAATCGGTTGAGGGTGGCGAAAACCTTGCACGTTACAGCTTTATCGGTACTGAACCTTCTGAGGTCTTGAATACCGGTGCGAATACCGAGTTCGGCGAGGTCGATCCCCTCGACCTGCTACGAGAACGATTGTCACGCGTCAGGTACGCAACCGTCGAAGGGCTGCCGCACTTCCATGGCGGTGCGGTCGGGTTTCTCTCGTATGACACCATCCGGTACTTCGAACCGACGGTGCCCCCGATCAGCGATGAAAAGTCTGGACTCGATGTACCCGAGTCCGTGTTTATGCTCACCGACACTCTCCTGATATTCGATCATGTGCGTCACACGATATTTGTCGTAGCACATGCGCCTGTAAACGGCGATACCGAAGTCGCTTACGAACGAGCGACTGCCAAAATCGAGGAAGTTATCGCACGATTGGATAGGCCGGTCCCGCCAAATAATTCGCGACGGAACTTCTTGCCGACTTCGGGCTTCATGTCACGTGACCCCAATCTCGACTACAGCTCTGTTGGAAGCTCACGCGGGCCGGAGCCCGAGCACGGTGAATCGACAGGGCAGCCGTACGTCCCAAATATGAGCCGAGAGTACTACGGAGAGGCGATCGCCAGATGCAAACAGGCCATCGAAGAAGGAGAGGTCATCCAGGTCGTTTTCTCGCAACGGCTGGCACGACGCACCCCGGTGCAGCCGTTCGATCTGTATAGATCGCTCCGAGCGATCAACCCCTCGCCGTACATGTTCTTTCTCGACCTTGATGGCTACCACATCGTCGGCGCTTCGCCAGAACTGCTAACGCAGGTCATCGATGGCAAGATGGCGGTTCATCCGATCGCCGGAACACGGCCCAGAGGCAGGACGCCGGAGCACGATGAGGAGCTTGAGCGAGAACTCATTAACGATGAAAAAGAAGTTGCCGAACACGTGATGCTACTCGATCTGGGCCGTAACGACGTTGGCCGAGTTTCAGATCCCGGGAGTGTCGAGGTGACGCAGAGTTTCGAGATTGAGAAGTACTCGCACGTGATGCATATCGTCTCGCACGTGACGGGTCAGTTGTCCGAAAAGTACGATGCGTTTGATGCCATGAAAGCGGCTTTTCCTGCCGGTACCGTATCGGGCGCTCCGAAAGTCCGGGCGATGCAGTTGATCGCAGAGCTTGAACCCGATAAACGGGGGCCATACAGCGGTGCGATCGGCTATTTCAGCTTTACCGGCAACATGGATACCGCGATTTCGCTGAGGACGATGGTGCTGAAAGACGGTGTGGCGTATCTCCAGGCAGGCGGTGGAATTGTCGCTGACAGCGATACCCAGACGGAGTATGAAGAGACGCTGCACAAGATGGGAGCGCTGATGCGGGCGATCGATCACGCGGAGGACTCGTCGGGTGTCTAGCCTGGTATTTCAGACGAAAAAGACCGAGTTTGAAGAGGCTTCGTCCAAATTCGATGTCGTTCCTGTTCTGGCAACGTCCCACAACAACGGAATTCGTCCGATCGACGCATATTGCGAACTTGCTATCGAAGGCCAGGTGGCCTTTATTCTCGAATCTGAGTCTCCCGAACTCGGAGCTTCTCGGTACGCGTACGTTTGCCCGAAAGCACAGTTCACGGTTCGCACCGGCGGTAGCGAGTTTCTCGGAGATATCGACCCGCTGGAACAACTACGAAGAAACCTGAACTCGCGTTCGGTCGCCCCTACGGTGAATTTACCTGGACTGATATCCGGCGCATTCGGGTATGTTGCATACGAGGCAGCAAAACATTTCGAGCCGTCAATCGGAGAACTAGCGGTCGACCCAACCGGTTCGCCGGTCTCAGCTTTCGTTTTTCCAAAAGAATTGATCGTGTTCGACCGTCTTTCGGAGGTTGTTTACATCATCGTTTTTGCGTCGAGAAACGACACGTACGATGACACTACACACCGCATATCCGATATCCTTGAGTCGTTGAGGGAGGCAGAATCCAGGCCTGAACCAGACGCCCTTCATCACCGCGACGCTGCAAATTTGACCTTCACTAGGAGCGTCGGCTCGGCCGTTCAAAATTTCGATGACCTTGTACGTTCCGCTCGCAAAGCGATCATCGATGGTGAACTGATCCAGGTTGTACTCACTCAGCGCCTCGAGACACCGGGTGCCAGTCCGGTCAAAATTTACGAACAACTGTCAGCGATGAACCCGTCGCCCTATATGTACCTGCTCGACCTCGGCGACATGCAGTTGATCGGCGCATCACCCGAACTGATGTTACGGTCGACCAACGGCTTCGCGTCGGTCCACCCCATCGCCGGTACAAGACCCCGTGGAGAAACAGCTGAGGAAGATTTGCAACACGAGGCTGACCTGATCTCAAGCGAAAAAGAGTCAGCCGAGCACGTGATGCTGGTGGACCTCGCGAGAAATGATCTTGGACGGGTTTGTGAGCCGGGAACGGTGCGTGTGCTATCGCTCAAGCATGTCGAACGTTACTCGCATGTCATGCATCTGGTCTCACGCGTTGAAGGCCAACTGCAGCGAGGCAAGGACGGCATTGATGCTTTCAGAGCCGGGTTCCCGATTGGAACCCTGTCGGGCGCACCGAAAATTCGCGCCATGCAATTAATTGCCGAGCTTGAACCCGAAGGCCGCGGACCGTACTGTGGCGGAATCGGCTGGTTCGGTGCCAATGGTGATGTCGATACAGGAACCGTTATTCGGTCGATCGTACTCCGTGATGGAATCGCACACATTCAGGGCGGCGCCGGAATCGTTTTCGATTCGGTTCCTGAGGCAGAGAACATGGAGGCGCTCCAAAAGACGAAGGCATCGCTTTTGGCTGTTGCACGGGCGAGGGCCGAAGAGGAGCAAGACCGGTACTGGCGAAGCGACGAAGATATTTCATCAATTCCTTCACAAACTGCAACAATTGCAGTTGAGTAAATCCAATGCTCCTGCTAATCGATAACTACGACAGTTTTACCTACAACCTCTTTCAGTATCTTTCCGAGCTCGGCGCCGAGGTTGAAGTAGTTCGCAACGACAAAGCCACTGTCGAAGAGCTTGCTGCGCTCAATCCCGACAGAGTCGTCGTATCGCCCGGACCGTCGACGCCCGACAACGCCGGTATCTCGGTTGACGTGATCAAGTATTTTTCCGGCAAAGTCCCTGTGCTGGGAGTTTGCCTCGGGCACCAGTGCATCGCCCAGGCGTTCGGCGGCGTTGTTAAAGGTGCAGGCGAGATCCGCCACGGAAAAACCTCAGCGATCCATCACGACGGACAGGGTGTTTTCGCCGGGCTACCACAGCCATTCGAAGCGGTGAGGTATCACTCGCTGGCGGTCGAGCCAGACACCGTGCCCGGCGTGTTCGAAGTGACCGCCAGGACCGAAAATGGCATCATCATGGGTATCAAGCACCGGAAATTCGACGTCGAAGGCGTGCAGTTCCACCCGGAGTCGATCATGACCGAGGCGGGCAAAGACCTTCTACAGAACTTTCTCGACAAGCCGTCAGCTGCCAAATAAGTGCAGAGCATCTCGAAAAATCCAATCCAAATCGATTCAAACTAAATCGATCCAACCTAAAACGATCCACAGGCATGAACATCCAACAGGCAATACGGTCCGCAGTCGAAGGCGTGGACCTCGATCAGAGCGAGGCCGCAGACGCCATGCGGGCAATCATGACCGGCGAGGCTACACCGGCTCAGTTTGGGGCATTCTTGACAGCCATGCGCATGAAGGGCGAAACACCCTACGAGATTGCGGGGATGGCAGAGGTGATGCGTGAGGTGTCCCTCCACATCGACACGAATATCGACATGATCGACACCTGCGGCACGGGGGGCAGTGGGCTCAACTGGTTCAATATCTCGACAGCATCAGCATTTGTAGTTGCCGGGACCGGTGTACCCGTCGCAAAACACGGCAACCGGGCGATGTCGGGTTCTACCGGGAGTGCAGATGTTCTGGAAGCGCTGGGTGTGGACATAACGCTAGGACCCGAGGGCGTGAAGAACTGCTTTGCCGAAGCTGGAATCGGCTTCATGTTTGCACAGGCATTTCATCCGGCCATGAAATTTGCGGGCCCGTTGCGTCCGCAACTCGGAATCCGCACGATATTCAACTTTCTTGGGCCGCTGACGAACCCAGCGGGTGTCAAACGACAGGTCATTGGTGTGTCAGACGCCGCGTTCGCAGAACGAATAGCGAAAGCGTTGGAGATTTTAGGGACCGATTATGCATTCGTGGTGAATGCCGAATCCGGGGCCGACGAAGTCGATGTCGAAGGCCACACATTGTTTTACCAGGTGAACAAAGATGATCTGAAACGCCGACGCACACGGCCAGCCGACTTCGGTCTTCCGGAAGGCAGACGCGATCACCTGGTAGCCGAATCGGTCGACCACTCTGCTGAAATAATCCGTCGGATATTCGCCGGCGAAGGTGGCGGGCATAATCCGCCTGTGGCGCCCGAAACTTCCCGTCGAAACGTCGTCGTGCTTAACTCTGCGACCGCGTTGATGGCGGCAGGAAAGGCCGTTGCGTTCCAGGAGGCTGCAGCGATGGCGCAGGATTCTATCGACTCAGGAGCAGCCCAGGCAAAACTCGACGCGCTGGTCAAAGTGAGTCAGGGGCAATCTTGAAAGAGATACCGGGCATTCTGGGTGAAATCGTTGAAAAGCGGCTGATCCGTATTGAGGAAGCGAAAAGTATTCACAGCCTCGAAGAGGTCCGCGCCGCATCGGAAAACTCGCGCCTGCCACTGTCGCTGCATCGGGCGCTGGGGGCGCGGAGCGGGGTTTCGCTGATCGCCGAAATGAAACGTTCATCGCCATCAGCAGGTTCCCTCGACCCTGAACTCGATCCTGCCCATCGCGCGGGTCTCTACTGTGATGCGGGGGCGGCGGCGGTATCGGTTCTAACCGAACAGGACTATTTTTCCGGTTCAATCGACGATCTGTCGGCAGCTTCAGCGATCACTCGAGGCTCGCGCGTTCCCCTGCTTCGCAAAGATTTTATCGTTGACGAGTACCAGGTTTATGAGGCAAGAGCGGCAGGGGCCGACTGCATATTGCTGATCATAGGAATACTCGATCCGGTGCAGTACGCCGATCTGTTCTCCCTTTCGACATCTATAGGCATGGACGTTCTCGTCGAGGTTTTCGATGCCGTGGAACTCGATATGGCGATGACTGTCGAACCGAGAATAGTTGGCGTCAACAACCGCAACCTGAAAACGCTGCAGACATCACTCACGGTGTTCGAGGAGCTCGCACCGAGAATTCCCGAAGACCGAATCCGCATCGCAGAGAGCGGGATGAAAAACTCGGCCGATGTGGCGCGGATGGGCCATGCCGGCGCGAAGGCGGTACTCGTCGGCGAGTCGCTCATGAAGGCGGGTAACGATGTGCGGGAACTAGCCCAGGCAATGGCCGCCGTCGAGGTGGGGTAGCCGGATGTCAGGCAAACACACCCGTGTCAAGATTTGTGGACTTCGCAGTACAGATGTAGCGCTGGTCGCATCCCGCGCAGGTGCCGACTTCCTGGGTTTCAATTTTGTTGAGAACGTTCGCCGGCAAATTCAGGTAAGCGACGGTGCGCGAATAATTTCGGAGTACAAATCGACCCGGGGCTCCTCGGAATCACCCGGCCTTGTCGGGCTCTTCCGCAACCAGGATATCGACTGGGTTAACGAAACCGCCCGCAAGCTGGGACTCGACTATTTGCAACTCTGCGGCGATGAAGACGCCTTTTACATAAGCAGGGTTGAACTCCCTATCTTCAAACAGGTCCGAGTCCACGAAGGTTCCACGCCGACCGACCTTAGTTCAGTCGTAGTTCCACTACTCGATTCAGGTCACGGAGTGTTACTCGACCGCTACGACAAGAACACGCCAGGTGGCTCGGGGCTAACGTTCGATTGGGCGTTGGCCGAAAGTTTGGCCAACCACGAAAATGTGCTACTGGCAGGCGGCCTAACCCCTGCAAACGTGCAGTCAGCGATCGCTCAACTTGCGCCGTGGGGTGTCGACGTTTCTTCCGGTGTCGAGACCGATGGCGTCAAAGATCCCGACCGCATCCGCGCTTTCATCGAAGCCGTGCAAAGCGCGTAGACTTCCCGGAGTCCAATCGCGTTCAAGATACTTCCGGCGTAGACTGCACCGGCGTTCGATCAATCTCAACTTTTACGAACTGGAGTAGACAGCTCGATGCCAGCACCCCTTCATATGGCCCAGTACGGAACCAAGCACGGCCACGCGCAGGGCGTGCTCCAGGTAATGCTCGATCATCCTGAAGTCGAGGTCACCGGTGTATTTGAGCCCGATCCGGTCCGCCGCGAACAGCTGGAACGCTCCGGCACAGGTGCCTGGCAGCAGGTCAGGTTCGTCGATAGTCCTTCCGAGTTCCTTGAAGATCCATCAGTAGTGGCCGTCTCGTCTGAAGGTTCCAACAAAGAAAGTCTGGCGTTTACCGAAGAGATAGTCGCGGCCGGCAAGCATGTTTTCTACGACAAACCGGCGGGTGACGACTATCAACGCTTTGAGCGGGTCATCGAGCAAGCGAGGCGCCAGGGGACGTACGTGCAGATGGGTTATATGTTCCGAAAGCACGACGGTTTCGAACGAATCGCCAACTGGGCACGATCGGGATTTCTGGGTCACATATTCCAGGTCCGGGCACACATGTCGACGTGGATTGCTGAAGAGAACCCGGAAGGGCAACTGACGGGGCGAAAAGGCCTGGCACACCACAGGGGCGGTGTCATGTACGACCTCGGCGGCCACATGCTCGACCAGGTGGTCTGGATTCTCGGTCGACCCAACCGCGTGAGCCGGTTTTTCCAGAACGCCGCGTCCGAAACACGGGAGGTCATGGACAACACGCTCGGGGTCTTCGAATACAGCAACGCCATCGCCACAGTCGACATTGCTGCAATGGAAACCAGGCCCATGGCGCGACGTTTTGAAGTGTATGGCACGAAAGGTTCAGCGATCATGGAGCCGTTCGAACCAGCTGACACGATTCGACTTTGCCTGGACGAGGACCGCGGCGAATACAGGCAGGGCGTAAACATTGTCAAAATCGAGGATCGCGCCCGTTACGTCGACACATTTGCCGAATTGGTCCGCAACTTGAAAGGCGAGTCAGAGCCGCTCCGCACACTTGATCACGAACTGCTCGTCCAGGAAACGCTAATGCGTGTCACCGGGGGATTGGCCGGGTAGAGAGCGATCAGGCCGGGTAGCCGAGACACGGATCGCATAGTGAACCCGGCCAAGTAACCGCTAACCGCGTGCAGGCACGTCGACACCTTCGGGCCACGCTACTTTGAACAGGATCGCGGCTCTAAAAATCGTCCCCTCGATCGTCGCGTCACGCAACACGCATCTATAGAGAGCGGCACCGGTCAGGTCTGCATTCGACAGATTTGCCCCGGCGCAATTCGAGCGGTGGAGGGTCGCCTTCTTCATCGACGCGCCTGAAAGGTTTGCCCGTCGGAGTTTCGCCTCGCTGAATACCGATTCATCCAGGTTGGCTCCCGTGAAATTGACTCCATCAAGGATGGCACGAGTGAAATTGCGTCCTCTCAGGTCACGACCGGAAAGATCCGCTCCCTTCAGATCCAACTGCTCCGGCGAATGAGCTGCATGCCAGCGGGCTAAATCTTCCGCGGTGCCGTCCAGAAGTCTGAGGTGATCGGGATTCATGCAGTGATTATCCAGCACTTCTCGCTCGCGGTCGAATTGATCTACAACCCGCCGTTGAATACCTCGTCAGGGTCCAGAAGATATCGAGAATCGAGTGAAATTGAAACACGTTTGAAACACGTGTCGGTTAGCTTGATTCGGGGTGTCCTGTCAGTCGAGTCAGACACAACTATCGAGACCAGCGCTTCACAAGTAAACTGCACGCTGCATAAATTTGAACGCTATTCAGGCTTATTTCGGCCTGACGGCCCGGTGGCCCAGGGGCGACACAGGTCCAGACAAACAGAAGCACGAGGAACAATAACGATGGCCTACATTGTTGAATATATTTGGATAGACGGAACTAAACCCACCGCCAAACTGCGTTCGAAAGCCCAGGTATTCGCAGACGGCAAGGAGCCCGGTATCTGGGGGTTCGATGGATCGTCAACGAACCAGGCAACCGGCGACCAGTCCGATGTGGTCCTGAATCCAGTATTCGTCGTTCCTGACCCGATTCGTGGCGGTAAGAACAAGCTCGCCATGTGCGAAACACTACTCACCGACATGACGCCACACCCCACGAACACGCGTGCAAGGTGCGCGGCGTCAGCCAAAAAGTACGAGAAGCTCGACACATGGTTCGGCCTCGAACAGGAGTACACGTTCTTTGAAGGAATTGCACCGCTGGGATGGCCCGACAATGGCTTCCCGGCGCCACAGGGCGGTTACTACTGCGGTGTTGGCTCGGACGAAATATTTGGTCGCGAAGTCGTGAATGCCCACCTCCAGGCCTGTATTGACGCCGGTCTGCACATCTCCGGAATCAACGCTGAAGTAATGCCGGGTCAGTGGGAGTTTCAGATCGGTCCAGTTGCGGCTCCCCGAGTCGCTGACGAGCTCTGGCTTGCCCGTTGGATGCTTTACCGGATCGCCGAAGATTTCCTGGGTCCAAAGGGAATTCCGATTTCGGCAACCCTCAGACCAAAGCCGGTCCCCGGTGACTGGAACGGCGCAGGGTGTCACACCAACTTCTCGACCACGCAGATGCGTGAGACGATCGACGCATGTGTCGCAGCGGCCGAGGCCCTGGGCGCTGGAAACAAGCCGGCAGTCCACATCGCCGGTTACGGTGCAGGGATTGAGCAGAGACTCACAGGTGCGCACGAGACTCAGCGGTACGACCAGTTCTCATACGGCGTGTCCGACCGCGGGGCATCGATTCGCATCCCCTGGCAGGTCGACAAGGCCGGCAAGGGTTACATTGAAGACCGACGCCCGAACGCCAACTGTGACCCCTACGTGGTGACCGGGTTGATTATCGACACGGTCTGCTCTGCCGCATCCAAGTAGTTCCACGGTTCATACCTAGTTCCTTCCGAGGGGATGGCCTGTGCCATCCCCTCAGTCGTTACAACGAGCTTCCAAACGTCGTGCCAAGGAACGCGTCGTGAGAATTTCACGAGATCACTCCGGTAATCGGTGCGATCACCCACAGGGATCAGATATGCTGCGCTGCCATCTCCCAGATTCGCTGCAGCACCTCGAGTCCGTATCCCAATCGGCAAAATTAAAAACCTCAACTACGGCTGGATAGTCGTTCTCGGCACCGCATTCATGTTGTTCGGTGGCGCGGGTTCTCGTTTTTCGTTCGGCGTATTTCTGAAACCTGTCACGGAGGAGTTCGACTGGAGCCGGGGTTCTCTGGCCGGAGCCCTTGCGATCGCAGGTCTTGCCACCGGAGCGCTGCGGCCGGTTGCAGGCATGCTTGCCGATCGGTACGACCCAAAGAAAGTTGCTTCGGTCGGCGTGCTCACGGGTGGGCTGGCGCTTGCGGCGATGTCAACGGTTCAGGAGCTGTGGCACGTTTACGCAGTCTTCATCGTGATGGGGATTGGCTTCACGCTGGCATCGCCGGCTGCGGTGGCAAAAATTGTCGGAGCCTGGTTCACCCGTCGCAGAGCCCTTGCGATGTCACTGGCTGGAACCGGCTCTGCTGCTGGCGAAACAGCTCTGGTTCCAATCGCGGCTCTGGCGGTGGTCTTTATCGGCTGGCGTGAGGGCTACCTGGTACTCGCCGGGATCATACTGGTCTTGATTCTGCCAGTAGTCCTTTTACTTCTGAAAAGTCGGCCCGGACCGGGCCAACATGCTGACGGGGCCGATGGTGATGGAAGCGGGCGACCTGTCGAGGCCGCAGCCGATCCGACAGCAGGCATGTCGTTTGGACAGGCCTGCCGGACCGGGCTTTTCTGGCGACTTACAGTCGGCTTCTTTATATGAGGCTACACAATGGGCTTCGTGAACGCCCACTTCGTTGCCTACACGACAGATTTAGGCGCAACCGCCGTTCAGGGAGCAGGCGCACTTGCGACCGTTGGAGTGGCTGGGCTTGCGGGTGGACTCGGCTTCGGTTACCTGGCCGATAAATATGGCCGCCGACCTTTGCTGGTATTCGCGTACACCATGCGGGCTCTCGGATACGGGGTGTTATTGACGGCGACGGGGCTCCCGATCGCGATCCTGGGTGTTGTGATCATCGGGAGTTCGTGGACGTCGGTAATTTCTCTCACGGGAACGGTGACATCTGACGCATACGGCCTTCGCAGACTTGGAACTATCTACGGCACGATGTTCATGGTGATGCCGTTTGGCGCGTCGAGCGCGGTCTGGCTCGCGGGCCGGCTTTACGACACGAGCGGAAGCTACGAGGTCGCTCTGTGGATCAGCCTGGGAATGGGCGTACTCGCGGCAACGGCCGTAGCAATGCCGAGCACGGGCATCGCAAAGCGTCTCTGGCCACAGTTTTCTCAGGCCGGGTAGAGCTGCCATAAGACCCGAGACCGCCCCTGGCATCGAATTGTGTGGAGTCCCCCTGTCGCAAACCCGATTGATCCCGATTGGCGAGGTCCGTGCACCGGTTGCAGTGGCGATGACACCCTAAATCCAACGGCCGACGCGGTTCGCGTACTTTAGGTACACCTCGCCAAACTTACGTTCGAGATAGGCCTCTTCCCTGCGGATCACCAGCGCGTGGATGGCCGCTACCCCGAAGAAAACCGCAACCAGAATTGTCATCGCATTCAGAAAAATTGCTATCCCGGCGCCGATTAGCAAGAAGCCAGAATAGATCGGGTTGCGAGTCCGCTTGAACGGTCCGGTCGTGACGAGAGTTTCGGTGGGATGTCCGGGTTCAGGATGTTCACCGTGCGCACGCATCGTTGTCCAGGTCCAGTAGATCAGCCACAAACCAACGGCCAGCAATACGATGCCGACTATCATCCCCGCCGCTCCCCCGATAATTTCGCCGCGCCAGACGAATATGTGTACCAGAGCCCCTAGCATCATAGGAATTCCGAAAATTACAGGCGGGAGTGCGGGAAGTTTGAGTCCGGGCTCTCCGGGAGCTTCCCGCCGTGGCCCGCGCGCTGGCCTGCCGCTTTCGTTTTCGTTGTTATTTTCGACGTTCGTCAACTGAATCGTCCCCTTTGTAGGTTTCGGCGGAAAACGACGATTAGCGATCCATCGCCGATGCGGGATCGAGGATAACGTTCGCGGCCAGCAATCGGTCCTGCAGTTCTGTTATCGACACCTCTCGGCTCCCTTTTCCGGTTGGCGCGGCGAGCGCCGCTGCAGTACCGGCCGCCTGGCCCATCCCCATCGAGTTCGCAGTCACCCGGCTCGAGGCGAGCGCCTCCGATGTCGCAGAATGGCAACGACCCGCCACCCAGAGGTTTTCAACGCCCTGCGGCAGCAGCGTGCGATAAGAAATGTCGTACGGTGGCACGACCGGTTGATCGTGGTAACCGGCTTCACGTTCGGGATGGCGATCGATCCGCCAGGCCCCCAGCACGACGACATCGTCCTGCCGTTTTGCCTGCCTGATGTCGTCGCCTGTCAGAGTGTAGTCGCCGACAATTCTTCGCGATTCACGTGCGCCTGAAGTTGGTCCGCTCGTGAAAAAGTAGGCGTCTTTGAATTCCGGAAGTGCTTCTTTCCACAGTTCAAACATCGTCCAGGCATCACGGCGACCCTGTATCTCTGCGTTGGTCCAGTCGTTCGGATTTGTGGCGTCGCCCGGTGTCCGAATTACGTTGAAATATATGTCCCGGCCCGAGAACGTAGCAGGCCAGGGACCGCCGTAAAGGCCGATCTTACCTTCGGCACGCGCTTTTTCCAGTACCGAGGCGCATTTGCGACGCAGTTCGAACGTCAGTTCGACGAAGGCGATGCGAAAATGCAGGCTCATGGGCTGAAGTGATTCAGCCTTTTCGTACGGACAGCCCGCCCATGCGGCAACGTCTGCGTCGCCTGTGGCGTCGATCACGGCCCTGGGCTTGACCGCGACAAGGCCATCCTTGTTGCTGACAATTACGGTCTCGACTCGGTCGTTTTTTACGATCACATCCGACACCTGCGTGTGGAACAGCGGTCGAGCACCTGACTCGATCAGGATGTCGTCCGCCGCTTTTTTGAACAGTTCCGGGTCTGTACGAGGTATCACGCGCTCGGGGTGTTTTTCTACCTCGGTGAAGTCGCCATTTACGTTGTAGGACAGATGGGGAGCCTGGCCCGGTTCAACGACTCCCATCCGTTCGAGCATCTCGAATACCAGTCCGCCGACGACCGGTTTACCGGTGTCCTCGAATACGAATCCATCGAACGCAGAGCCGATGATGTTCGTGAAGAACCCACCTGCGAAGCCCATTCTGTCGACCGCCAGCACGGATGCGCCGTTTCTGGCGGCCGCGACCGCAGCGCCGATGCCAGCGAGACCTGTGCCGCAAACCAGCACGTCAGGCTCGGCGATTACCGGCATTGATTTTGTGTACTGGACGGTGGGCATCAGTCAGTCAGGTCCTGAGGATGGGATCGAACACTTTCACTTTTGAGAGAAGATCTGGCTGAGGGAAACCGGTCATCGAATAATCGAACAAACAAAAAGCGATCTCCTTCAACCTGAACTTTTCCAGTTACGGAGAGGGGAAAGTAAAACGTCATTCAGTAGCGCCGACCTCAGTCCAACAAACTGCTTGCAAAGCGTTCGCTTTCACGCTGGCGATAGGCAACGTTCACGCGAAGTTTTTCGAGTGTTTGCTGCAACGTAAGCTGACCCTGTGGAACGTCGTGGTCTTCGAAGAACGCCAAAACATCGTCTGCCTGATCGGGCTTGCTTAGGGATGTGATTCCCGAGACCATTCGTACGATGCTGTTCGATGGGAACACTTTATTTATCTTGTCCCAGTTGTCCTTGACGAACTTCCATGCAATGTGGCCCTGTTCCCGATTTCTGAGGCAAACCGCCAGAAGATACGGCGCATCCTGGGTGCGTATCGAGCCATTGAGGGTCATTTCGAGCGTTCGCTGCATCTCGGCCTCATCCGGGAATACGGCCAGGTACGACTGGTATCTGCGTTCCTCCTGGGGGGTTGCCGGATTCTTGTGTTTTGCAGAAAACGCCTCGTATTCGGACGCCCCGCCACGTGATGCCACGACGCCTGCGACCGACGCGGCGACGTTCGGCTCAACCGATCCGGCATCTCGCAGATACGAGTCGTGTAGATCGCGCGAGTTTCTCTTCGTAAGATCGTCATCGCCTGAATTGGCGAGAATTCGGATTAACAGGCCACGGAGTTCAAGATCTCGGGATGATTTATCGCCTTTTGGTTCCCATCCGAGTCGGTCCATCGCCGGCTGTACCAGGTCTCTTACGACTGCACGGTACTGCTCTCTTGCGGAGCCCTCGACCAGTCTCTCCAAATTGGCAAGACATGTGCCAAGTACAGCCCAGACATCAAGGTCGGTTTCATCTCTGAAGCTGCGGGCAAACGCAAGGAAATCGGTAGATGAAGTCCTGCCTGCCATCACCGACGACCACGTGTCGTCGACCAGGCCGTACCTCTCGATCGGGGTGAGGTTTTCAAACATGCTGCCGGACAGTGCATCGAGCATTTCGGCAGAGTAGCGAGTCCTGAAGAATCCGCTTCCCCCGGCGTTCACCGCGATCCAGTCTGCGGGTGAATCGAGCTTGATGTCCGAGGACTTTTCCTCAAGTAGATACCTGACCTCCGAAACACCGGATCGCGACCCTACCTTCAGGACAATCGGCACCGACCAGATCGTCGTGTCAGCCACATGACTCTCGGTATACAGGAATCGGTCCTGCGATAACGCAACTGTCGAACCGTCGCTGGAAATCGAAGCGCTCACCAGTGGGTAGCCGCGCTGGAATATCCAGGAATCCATGATTCGCCGGGCAGGTTGCTGGGTGACATGCTCGATGGCGTCCCAGAGATCGTTGGTTTCTGTATTCCCGTACTTGTGCTTGTTGAGGTAGTAGCTGATCCCGTCGCGGAACTCAGCTTCGCCAAGATATTGCTCGAGCATCCGGAGCACCGATCCACCTTTTTCGTAAGTAAGGAGATCGAACATCCCCTCGGCATCGACGGGTGAGTTCACTTCGATTTCGATCGGGCGTGTGTTTGCAAGAGAATCGACGTCGAACGCCATAGAACGCTCGAGACTGAACTGGTTCCAGCGTCCCCAGTCCGGGTTGAAATTATCCGATGACATGGTCGCCATGAAAGTCGCAAAAGCTTCGTTCAGCCAGATGCCGTTCCACCACTCCATCGTCACGAGGTCGCCAAACCACATGTGGGCGATTTCGTGTGCGATGACGTCGGCAACACGAAGGAGTTCTGGCTCTGTCGAGCGAGACTTATCTACAAGCAGGAGAACTTCGCGGTAGGTGATGCAACCGAGATTTTCCATTGCGCCGAACGCAAAGTCCGGCACGGCGACCATATCGAGTTTCTGTCCGGGGTAGGGAATGCCGTAGTACTCGGTGAAAAATTTAAGCGCGAATTCACCCGATTCGAGTGCGTAGTCGGTGAGGTGACCCTTTCCGATGGGGTGGACGATCCGGAGTGGCACACCGTCGACGTCTACAGGATCGGTTGCCTCAAACGGACCGACGATAAAAGCGACCAGGTAGGTCGACATAACCATCGTGTCTTCGAATACGACCTTTTTGCGTCCGTCGCCTAGATCATTTTCCGAAATGATCGGCCCGTTCGATACGACGAACTGGTCCGCCGGAACGGTCAGTGTCACGCCGTACGATGCCTTGAACGCTGGTTCATCGAAACACGGGAACGCACGACGGGCGTGGGTACTCTCGAACTGGGTCGTTGCGATCGTGTGCGTTACGCCATCAACGTCTTTGAAAGTCGACCGGTAGAAGCCGTGTAGTTGATCGTTGAGTATCCCCGTGAATTCGGCACCAATCGTGAACGGACCCGGTAACAACCCGGCGCCAAACCCGAGAGTCACCCTTTCCATCGCCTCATCGTGATTGATGCTTTCAGCCTCAACTCGCGCACCGACGGAATCGACAACCCATGCAGACGAGATCTGCAGGTCAGCCGAGTTCAGTTGAATCTGATTGGTGGCCTGTCCTACCTCGACCTCGATCTCGATATTGCCCGAAAAAGTCGCGGCGTCGAGGTCAGGTTCAAGTGAAATTCGATAATGCGACGGTACTGTGAACGAGGGAAGTCGGTGCGGGTTGGATGTTTGGTTGAGCGCGGCGTCAGGCAATGTTCACTCCAGTTAAAAAAGTATTCTCGGAGCGTACCGCGGCGAGTAGCCATGCGCCAGCAGTCTCGAGAGTGCAAATCGGGCCACACGTCGATGCATAGATTGCCTCAGGTCTGGCTGAACTAAACCGAGTAGCCGACCGAGCCGTCCGTCCGCATCGGAATGACCTGCAGGTTTCTCGGCACGTACGGTTGCTTCCTGTACGGCTCAACGTCCATATCGATGCCGATTCCTGGAACGTCATGCACTGGAATGTATCCACCGTGGCGCTTCCAGGCCGTATTGAACATCGAGTTGAACGGCTGTTCGTCTTCTCTCGAATATTCCTGCGTCAGGAAGTTCGGAATTGACGTATCGATTGTGCAGGCGGCGGCCGTCAGCACTGGTCCGAGAAAGTTGTGGGTAACAAGCGCTGAGTGATACGACTCCGCAATTGCCGCTATTTTCTTGACGGCCGTGATACCGCCTCCAAGGCCGAGATCGGGGCGAGCGTACTGACTCCCGCCGGCCTCGAACATTTCTCGGAACTCCCAGATCGAGTGCATCCGCTCGCCGTTTGCCACTGGAAGCGTCGTACGTCTTGCGATTTCGGCCTGGGACTTTATCGAGTCGATCTGTACAGGGTCTTCGTAAAACAACGGGCGAAACTCTACGAGCTGCTCAGCCAGAGCGATTGCGGTCATAGGGGTTAACTTGCGGTGCATCTCGAGGATGATGTCGACGTCGAGGCCTGCGCCCTCTCGCATTGCCGCAACGTTCTCACGTGTGTCATGAATCAACCGGGAGAGTGTCATGGACTGAAAGCCATCAGGAAGGGGATCCGTCTTGATCGCGGTGAAGCCCTCCCTCGCGGCGTCCCTGGCATTCATCATTAAACCCGCAGCGCTGGTCCCCTGATCGGCTGCGTCGGGTCGGATACCGCCCATCAGCAGGTGAAGGCGAATTTTGCTCCGAACTTTACCCCCGAGTAGTTGCCATACCGGAGCGTCGAGGTATTTGCCCTTGATGTCCCACAACGCTATGTCGACCGCGCTCAAGGCGCCAGTAATCACCGAACCGCGAAACGGGCCCATTCGATACAGGTACTGCCAGTGATGCTCGATATCAAGCGGGTTCTTGCCAATGAGGTAGTCGGCAAATTTTTTTACAACTGCGTCGGTAGCTTCGAGATAGCCCCAGCAGGCCGATTGACCGACGCCCACCAGTCCGGTATCGGTGAGTATCCGAACGATCTGGCTGTTTCCGGCAAGGATTGATTCGACTCGTTCAATCTTCATTCAGGTTATTTCTCGGGTTGCATGACGTTCAGGTGAGCAATCAGGCGTCTGGGTGAACGATATTTGCGACGACGGCGAAGATGATACCCACTAATTGGGCACTGTTCCGGCTATCTCATCTCGGAAATGACCCTGATCGTCGATTCCATGTCGGTCACACGTGGGTGCTTTTCATAGTCTGGATGGCCATTGAATCGATCCATCAGTATCGGGCGCATTCCGGCATTTTCCGCACCGTAGATGTCTGACTCGAGTTGATCGCCTACAAGTACCGCTTCGCTGGCAGCTACTTCGGCCCTTGTCAGTGCTGCTTCAAAAATACGTCGATCAGGTTTTTCGAACCCGGTCTCGCCAGACGTGATGGCAAAATCGACATGTCCCGTAAGGCCCAGGTCGTCGCAGAGGCGACGGCCTAGTGTATTCATGTTAGATATCGCGGCAACAAGCAGTCCAGTCGATCTCAGTCGATCGAGTCCGTCGATCACGTCGGGAAACAGGGCAAATCCGTAATCCTGTTTTCGTACTTCGGTCCACACGTTCGCTGCAACAGCAAGGTCAACATTGTGACCAGCTCCCTGAAGTATCAACTGTTCGAATTTCGAGAAGAACGTCCACTGTTCGTTGGCGCTCATCGTCCTGACCGGTTTTGTTGCGTTCTGGTTGGCAAGGAACTCGTCTGCGACGTGATAACCGGCATCGATACCCTCTTTAGTAACTTCCATGCCGAACACCCGGGCAGCCCGGGCCTGGATCTGGTCTCTAGGTGGATCGAAACCAGCAAGCGTCCCGTAGAGATCGAAAAATACTGCACGAAGATCGGTCATTGGCCTTCCGCTCTGGCTCTCGACTGAACCACTGTTACTTCAGGCTCCCGATGGGCTGAACTGCGAGCACCGCGGCTCCTACCCAGCGTGCACCTGTCGCCTTGAGTACCTCAGCGCAGGCGATGATCGTGCTACCAGTTGTGAATACGTCGTCCACCAGTAACACCCGCTTGCCGGCAAAAAGCGTTGCGGCGCCCGGTTCAATGGCAAATGCACCGGTCAGGGCTCTGCGTCGAGTTGCCGCGGTGGGCTGAGCGGTCTGAGGCATGGTGTCCCGTGTGCGAATCAGGCTGTTCGGGCGATAAACGGCCCCAAGGCGAGCAGACAGGTGTTCAGCCAGGATCTCTGCCTGATTGAACCCGCGGGCACGAAGGCGTGATCCGTGAAGCGGAACCGGAACAACGACATCCGCTTCTGCACGCCTCATCGCATCAACATTTATCATTTTTGCCACAACGGGTCCAGGGGCTCGTATGTCGTCAAATTTGAAGGCTTTGATGGCCGACCCGACAGGACTCTCATAAAGGAACGAGGCGTACAACCTGTCGAGACCAGTACGTTCAGCCACGCACCGCGAGCATGTCCCGGGTCTGGCAAACGGTTCTGCGCACGTTCGGCAAACATCCCTGGACACCGCAGTCGACTCTGCTCTGCAGATGTGGCAAAGCAACTCTCCCTCCCTGCCACAGTGAACACAGATAGGTGGGAACACTAGGTTCAGGGCGAGACTGCCGAAGCCTTTTAAACTTGTGATCATTACCTGAAATATTCACGCACCCAACAGCAAAAACGGACGTTACGGCAATAGAATAACTAAGAGCCGGGCTGCACACGAATCTTGCCGCCGGTCACCGAGTGATTTCTGAAGTTAAATTGGGGGATATGTGGAACTTACAATCACCGCAAACAACACGACTCTTACCGACTCGATCAGGTCATACGCCGAAAAGCGACTGAGCATCCTTGATCGTAGATTTCGTGATCCGGTGCCTGTATTCCTGCAAATTCGAAAAGAGCAGACACAGAAAGAAGATCAACGTTTCGTCGCCGAAGTAACGATCAGGATGAAGCGCGGGGTGATTCGCGGTGAAATGCGGGGAGACTCTCCGTACACCGCCATTGACCACGTTTCAGACACCGTGACCCGGCAGATCAGTCGCTACAAGACACGTTATTCTTCTAAAACTCGAAGAGACGCCCAGGGGGGACTTGGCCAGGCGATCGCTGAGCAACTTGCCCAGGAATCAGTCAGCGAAGTTGACCAGAGCGGAGTCACGACGCTCGAGCATGGACAGCTTGTGCGAACGAAACGACACCCTGTAGCGTCTGAATCGGTCGAAGATGCTGCGGCCCAGATGGAGATGCTCGGGCACAATTTCTACGTGTTCCGAAACAAGGAAACTGCAGAAATCAACGTGGTCTACCGAAGGCACGACCAGGACTACGGTCTGATCGTTCCGGAAGACTCGTTACCCGATTAGCCGTACCCACACCCCGGCAGCAACGGATTGCAGGCTATGTCACAGGGCAGGCTTCTGGCACATCGCCGGTCGCACTCGTACCGTGCCTTGCCTGGCTAGCGAACCGTGTTGGCGGTTTTGGTCGGCGTGTATTCGTATATAACAACCGGCGTGTCGAAATTAGTTCCGGCTTCGGGATACACCTGGACCAGGCCATCGGACGCCATCCGATCGAACTTGGCCAACGCCGCCTCGGGGTATTTAGCCCGTTCCATCTCACCCACGTATACATACTTAACGTTGTACTTGTCGAGGACTTCTATTGCCGACGCAGGTAACAGCGTATGGAAGAATCGATCGATCTCGGTGCGCCTGGCACTGACTGTCGTCGAATAGCCAACCCTTTGTTGTCGCTGGTGCCAATCCCAACCGATAACGGATGGCAGTCCGGTGTAGATCGACACTCGATTGCCCCATCGATACAGATCGCTCAAACCCTCGATGATGACGGGTGAACCCTGGACATTGTGTTGCATCCACTCGATTGCATCGAAATCGTATTTCAGAGTCAGCGGCCCTTCCTGGTCCTGATAGGTGACGGTTTCCATGTATGCCATCCCGTCCAGTGCGAGACCGCTCGTTTCGAACCTCGTCGCATTCCTGTGTCGGGTCCCGAGTACCGGGTACACCATGATGCCAACTGCGAGAACGGCAAGAAGCCCCAGCCATAGTCCTCGACCCGGTCGTACACCGCTAAACGACAATTTTCCGGCATCGGCGAGGACCCACAGGAAGTAACTCGACGCCATCGCCAGCAGGATCCACGCTTGCAGGTAGAACTTGAAAACGGTGTTCATCCTGCCGATGTCGTCTTTCACGGTAAAGACGTCGACGCCTGCGGTCAGTGCCATGGCCATGACGACCATTGCTACCGCCACCAGCGAATATCGGCCGCCGGGTAGCGCCGCTCGCTGTGCAACTATCCCGGTGCCCAACATTGACGCGCCTGTAACCACGGCAAAAGCTATCGTCGCGTATCCGGTCAGAGCGAGGGTCGCAACCACCGCAGCCAAAAGCACCAGCACGACCTGCCAGATCCAGCCTGTGACTCCTGTTCCAGGCCCAGGGGCGTTTGTAATCGCAGCGAGCGCGGATCCCAGTCGTTCTCTCCACATAAACACCGACCAGCTTGTGATCAGGAGCAGGAAGATCGAGTGAATGACGAGATATCGCCACAGGTCGGTCCTGTAGAGGCTCTCGATAACTCCGTCGTTGAACAGCTCGAAACTGGCATGGAACGGCAGATAAACGACATACCCGACCACGACTACGAACGCTGTGCTGGATACTCCGATAATCATTCGTTCGATTACTGACCGACGGGCGGTGAGCAATTGGCCACCGATCAGGAATGCACCTGCCAGCATCAACTGGGTCGGGAAGTCCCAGGCGTTGATCGCTCTCAACGAACCCACCAGGACACCTATGACAAACAGTGCGAGTAACGTTTCTGCCAGCGGTCGATTGCGTCCGATTCGCAAATACGCCGCAATGGTGGCGGCGAAGGCTGTTGTCGCCACCGGGATCGCTATTAGGTGCGCGTGAAGGTCGGCGAACAGAAAGGTGAAAAACGGGAATTCGGTAATTTCGTGGCCTTTGGAGTCGGGGGCCATCATCCGAGAGCTTCGCCAGAAGTCGAACTGGCCAAACGACTGATCCTGAAAGAAAACGCGCCCCGCTCCTTCAAACAACTGGAGCAGCCCATCAATATTTCCTGCTACCGCGACAAAAATTGCGGCAACCAGCCCTGCGTAAACTGGGGATCGACGTGACCATGGCGGTACGCGCCGTGCGCGAAGCGTCAATTCAGCCAATCCACTCACGATCGAAAATACCACACCGACTGTCATGGCGAATAACAGCGGAACGGCAAGGTTGTATGCAACAGACGGCACGATGCCGGTAAATCGTATTAGAGACGCGAGCATGAACTGGCCAAAATAGTAGTAGTTCAGATACCCGCCGGAATACCAGGGGTCATACGGCGGGATGGTGGAAGACCGCACGACGGCATTGAGGTAGGCGAAGTCCATTGGCTTCTCGCCACCCTTGATCGAATGCCACAGGTCCGGATTAGCAGCCCGAACCAGGAGGAATCCGACAAAGGCGATCAGAAACAGTAGTTCCATCCACGCGAACCGACGAACATTCGCCCCGACGTGGGCCACGAAATCTCGGCCGGTTGCCCTGAGAACGCAGTAGGAAGCCGCCCCGACCAATAACAGGGCAATAAGCACGCTTAAAAAACCAAAATGAACGAGGTTCGCGCTGACGAGCAGCCACGCCGTCGTTGCCACCAACACCAGGCCGAGCGGCTTGGCGAACAGGTACCCGGCGTAGGGCCAGGGTCTGAATACAACAAACGCAATCGGCAATACCACCAGCGCAAATAACTGCGCCGCCGCATACCACACCACCGGCGTCAACCAGTCCGGCAGCCATCGTAAGAAGGTGATCGATGTCCACGTTCCGCCAGCCTGCTGAACACGCGCATCCTCTTCGGTGAGAAGCAGTCCTACTTCGTTAGCCTGGAATCTCTTGAGGCTCAGTTCGCCAACCCCAAGCGTGTTGGCCAACTCCGGTGCCGACATCCCACCGGTGTTTCGAAATACAAAAGTTTGTGGATGCTCGTAAACCGAGAAACTTTCATCCGCCCAACCAAATCCGGCGGTAAATACACCACTAGACGGTGGCTGAAAATTCATAGGGGGTCCGAAATCCACGCGCGCAAATGGGTCTTCGTAGTAGTCGACGCCGAGACCCCCAATATAGCGGCCGCTTGAATATGCGAGTTCATAACCCAGTTCGCCTGAGAAAAGTTTTTCGTAGAAAACCGTTGTAATCGGGTAGCGATCAGGCAGCCTGGGGATCGTTGCGTACAGTCGATTGCTCAGCAGCACGAAGTAATCGGCATCGCCTAGCAGTTCGGTAAGTTTTTCAAACTTCGCAGGAGTGTCCTCGTTGTAAAGCTCTGCCCGTTCGTGCATACGCAATCCTGCGACTCCCGGAATACCCTCCTCCCAGTGCTCCTGCACCACGACGGAGCCGGGAGCTGCGTTGTCCCGAAGCCAGCCTGAAACTTCGTTCAGCGGATGTTCACCTGAGTAGACATTCATGAACGATAGCGAGTAGTGAGCTGTGAAGACCAACACCAGCGCGATTGGGGCCAGTTGAAGCCAGCGCCGGGACGGTGAAAGCGCCCGAATTGTCTCGAACGCCCACCACAGTATTCGTGCTCCGTAGAGGATCAGGAACGGCGTGAGCGGCATCATGTACCGAATGAACTTCACGTCGAACCAACCGGTAATAAGCAGATATGGCAGTACCCAGGCAAGGATCACAATGTCAGCTTTGCGCTGTGCCAACAGCCCGGCAACCACCGCGGCAAGGAGTCCCAGCCACACCGTGACCCCCAGCACGGGTCCAAGGCCCCAGGTTCCGAGTTGGACGATCTGATAAAGATACTTCGGTGTGTTTTCGTACTGACGGGTGAACGGAAAATCAACCTCACGCCGAACCATTTGCCCCTGGGTAGAAATCGTGTCTGCATAAGTTCCAAAGTCGATGAACATGTAGGGCTGCGTCACGAGCAGAACACAGACGGCTCCGGCTATCGTGACGAGGACATTCCTGTACGCGACTCTTTGTCGGCGTGGAGACTCGACCGATGACAACCCATCCAGGTCGTATCGATCGCCCTTTCGCGAAGTCGCGTAGACCACGTGCGCAAACACAACGGCAATCCCGAGGGGCAATACAGAAAACTTTGTTGCCAGGGCAAGACCGAACATGGCCCCGACCAGTAGTGAATCCCGGCGTCTGCCGTTTTCCGCGACCCTTATCGAGTAGTAGATCGTTGCGACGATGAATGTCGTCATGAATGTATCTACAGCAAAGAAATGGCTCAACTGGACCTGTTGAACCGCAATAGCCGAGATCAGTGCAGCAAGCAGACCTACTCGGCTACTGAATACGGCCCTCCCGATCAAGAACACCAGCAACACAGTCGCTGTGTCTGAAACTGCCGAGAGCGCCCGACCAGCGTAGCGAAGATCGAAGATGCTCATCCACCGGAACGGCGCCACGACGTACTGGATCGATTTGAGAGCATAGTGTGGAAAGCTTCCCCAGTTGAACGATCCGGGGTTCAGCGAGCTTGATGAAGCGTCCGTCAGGTTCGACCACTCTTGTCGTGTTTCCGGGAACTGCAGATCGTAAACCTGCGATAGAAACGCCCGTTCGTCGGGATGAAATAAACCTCCCTGGTCCCAGTTAATTCCGAACAGACGAAGCCCTATGGCCAGGGCCAGGATCAGCGCCAGCAGATAACGTGTCGAAGTGCCCGAGGTCGCGCGGCGACCCCACAGACGCCGGGTTTCGGTCCTGGCCGGTGGTAAGTCGCTAACTGCGAAGCCAGACTCGTGGCGAGACACAGATTGTGATCTATCCGAATCGGGCGATTCGGCAGTTTGAGTTAGACGCATGAACAGGAATTCTATCTTCGGCTCGCCGTCGAGCGCAGCAGCCCGGCGTATCTCATTTAGATACCAATTAACGGCGAACCGCACGCACGCTTGCGCCACAAGTCGATACGACGGTGTCCGGGATTTCGATCTGCTCCAGACATCTATGCCAGGCTTCGAGAAAGTACGTTTGACCCCCGACTCTACCGCATCTAGGCTTGATTCCGCCCTTTTCTGCGTGTGCGAAGTAATTCCGGAAAGTCAGTAACACTCATTTGGCAATATCTGAAACTCAGCAAATCGTTAAGAATTCGTTTGAGCGAACCGTCCTACCCAACGGCCTCCGAATTCTTACGAGCACTTTCCGGCACACCAATGCCGTAAGCGTCGTCTTCCTTTTTGGAGCTGGCTCACGATACGAAACTCCGGAACTCGCAGGAGCATCGCACCTGTTTGAACACCTCCTCTTTAAGGGCACTACAGATCGACCAACACCGCGTGAGATCTCCCAGGTGGTCGAAGGCGTTGGCGGCTCGCTAAACGCGTTCACAGACCGAGAGGTCACCGGGTACTGGTGTCGACTCGCGCAGCCGCACTACAAAAAAGGCATCAACCTGCTGGCAGATATGGCGATCAATTCACTGTTCCGTGAAGACGATATCGTGAAAGAAAAACAGGTCGTATACGAGGAAATACGCGCCTCATATGACTCTCCCGGTGCTCGTGTTTCCATGTTGCTAGACAACCTCCTTTGGCCTGATCAGCCAATGGGACGCGACATCGCAGGTTCGGTGGAGTCGGTCGGGGCTATTTCTCGCGATGCCATGCGCAAGTATCTGAAAACTCAGTACGTCGCGTCGAATATGGTTGTCGCAGTGGCCGGGAACATCGACCACGACGACGTGGTGGCCCAATTGACGGGATTGCTCGGAGATCTTCACGACGGTGAGATCTTGCCGATGTATCCGTACGTGGACAAGCTCAAGGGTCCGCAGGTCTCTCTCGAGCACCGGCCCACCGAGCAGACTCACCTCGCGATCGGGTTGCCCGGATTATCGCAGCATGACCCTGACAGGCATGCCCTGTCGCTACTTTCGGTCATTCTCGGAGAAACGATGATCAGTCGACTGTTTGAAGAGATCCGAGAAAAACGTGGCCTCGCCTACGATATCCACAGTGGTGCGCACTTCTTCAGCGACTGTGGGGCGTTCGTTGTCGAATCGGGAATCGACCCGGAGCGCGTAGACGAAGCGATCCCGGTAATTCTCAATGAGCTTGGAAAGATGCGAGATGGCGTAACCAGTGCGGAGTGGAAGCAGGCGCGCGAACTAACGAAGGGTCGCATGATGCTCCGCATGGAGGAGAGCCGGGCCGTAACGAGCTTTCTCGGAATACAGGAACTCCTTCGAAACAAGGTCGAGTCGGTCGACGCAGTCCTGGAAAAGATCGATGCGGTGACGATGGACGACATCAAGCGCGCTGCGAATCGCGTAATCAGTGGCGACAGGCTCGTCCTGGCTGTAGTTGGCCCATTCGAGGATGCAGACCGGTTCCAGAAAATGTTGAAGTTCGACTGATTTACGGCGCTACAACATACAGACCGATATCGAAAATATTCTTCGTGCCGTCAATAGAACTTTAGCGAGGTTCTAAAAATTCAATTAAGCGTGTCAAAAAAACGCTAGGTCTCGACAAAAAAACCGGCGTAGCTTGCTAGTCATGTTGACAAGACAAGCACCTCCATCCGATTTCAAGTGGCAGGCCGAAAACATCCGCTCGCTACGTACACACCTTGGGCTTTCACAGACCGCGCTGTCTCGTGAGTTGGGCATCCGCCAACAAACGATCAGCGAGTGGGAGACTGGTATGTACGCCCCGCGCGGAGCCTCTGTCACTATCCTCACACTCCTCGCAGTTAGTTCAAATTTCCCGTTCGAGTCCGAACACAATTCCGACTCGTCGGCCAGACCATTGATTCCACAGCACTCTTCGTCGTCTGGATTCGTTCCACGACGCTATGCCGATTCTGGTCCCGTGGAGAGACGATCAGAACAACCCGCTCCAGTGCAACGATTGACATTCGAAGCCGCAAAAGCAGCCCAGACAGATCGGCGTACAGGAACTTACAGTTCCGCACGATTCGATTCTGGTCAGTCTGCCGCGATATCGAGACGCGAGATACCCATGTGACCGGCGAGGCAATAACCAGATAGCAGTTACGCTTGTGGCCGGGTTTATCACTCAAGGTGACGAACTCATGGACCGTCAATCCAAACTCAGTTTTGACACTCTCGATCCAATCCGATTAGGATTGGCGCCACAGATCGCTGGAGAGGTGACTTGCCTACCCGTGCTTATATTCTGATCGAAACCGCAGTCGGTAAAACCGGCGATGTCGCCGACGCGCTAAAAAAAATACCGACGATGCAGGCCGTCGACACAGTGACCGGCCCCTTCGACATCATTGCAGTTGCTGAAACGGACGATCTTCCAAGCATTGGCGATTTGATCAGTAACGGAATGCACAATATTCCAGGCATCGTCAAAACCGTTACCTGTCTGTCAGTAGGAAGCTGACTCACCGAGCGCTCGGTCCTCCATACGCCGGGCAGACATGAACATTGCGATTCGAATTCACCGCCGAGGAAATCGAGTTCAGACGCCAGGTCAGCGCGTTCCTTGACGAAGTGCTCCCGGACGACTGGGGCGGTCCAGCTGGTCTATCAGACGATCAGGAATGGAAGCTGAATCAGCGGCTGCGAAAAGAACTCGTAAAACGCGGTTGGCTGGTGATGAGCTGGCCCACGGAGTACGGCGGCGCAGATTCATCGCCGATGATGAACACTATTTTCGCCGAAGAGATGGCGTACCGAAGAGCACCGGGGCTCGACGGGTTCGGCACCCGAATGCTCGGGCCGACCCTGATGAGGTTTGGGAACGATGAGCAACGTGCCCGGCACCTCGGAGCAATTGCTTGCGGAGAGGTTCAGTGGTGCCAGGGCTACTCGGAACCGAACTCTGGCTCCGATCTAGCTTCGATCCAAACTCGAGCCGTCCTGGTTGGCGACGAGTTTGTGATCAATGGAGCCAAAATCTGGACCTCACTCGGTCACCGAGCCGACATGATGTTCATGCTGGTCAGGACGAATCCTGACGCACCTCGCCATGCGGGAATCAGTCTTTTGCTGGTCGACATGAAATCGCCCGGGATCGAGGTCAGACCGATCGTAAACATGGCTAATGTGCACCATTTCAACCAGGTCACGTTTGACGATGTGCGCGTGCCAAAAGCCAACCTGGTAGGTGACCTGAACGATGGTTGGCGCGTCGGAATGACTGTGCTCAACCACGAACGGTCGGGGATCGAATTTGCCGCGGGAGCACGGGCCGTGCTCGAAGAACTCGTGAAATACCTTAAAAAAGACGACTCACCGGTCAGCACTGCAAAATCCGATCCGAATGTTCGATTGAGACTCGCCGAATTGAGCACCGAGATCGAAGCTGCACGTCTGATGTGCTACGACGTGACATGGCGCCACGGCCAGGGCCAGGAGCCATCCTCAGAGGCCTCGATGAGCAAGGTCACCGGTACCGAGATCTATCAGAAAACACTCGATTACGGTCTCGAAATCCTGGGAATGTATGGAGGACTTGAAGCCGGTTCACCTCAGTCAGAACTCCAGGGCAGGCTCCTAAAATTGAGAATGCTCTCAACGGCAACGACGATCTTTTCCGGTACCAACGAAATCCAGAAAAACATCATCGCTCAGCGAGGTCTTGGGCTTCCGCGGGCTCGCACCAGATAAGGACTTGTGTTGGATTTCGGACTTACAGAAACCTAGGAACTGATCCGAACTTCCGCGAAGGAATTTCTCGCTGACCGCTCTGGTCCTCTCGTAGTAAGGGCGGTCGCAAATGGCGATAGCGAATCGCTCAGAAGCCTGTGGGCTGATGTCGTCGAGCTGGGTTGGCCGGCCCTCACGATTCCCGAGGAACACGGCGGAGCAGGGCTTACGTTTAGCGATTTCGCAGTGTTGCTGGAGGAATTAGGGGCCAGTCTCACTCCGACACCGATTGTGGAATCGGCAGTAACCTCACGCACGCTTGAGCGGTACGCTCCAGATGCCGTAAAGTCTGAACTTCTGCCTCAGATTGCCGTCGGGCACGTACTGATCACACCGGCACTCCTTGAGCGCGAGGCCTCTTGGGACGCTACCAGTGCCAGGGTCGCAGCGACTCGGACTGATTCAGGATTCCTGATCACTGGCGAAAAGCGTTTTGTTTCTTTCGCCGATCTTGCTACTCATGCTCTGACACTCGTCAGGACCGGCGACGACGAACCGACCTTGTTGGTCGTTCCGATCTGGAAAGCCCGTGGGGTCGATCAGATCTCGCTCGATCACGTGTCAGGCGTCCCGGTTTCCTCATTGTCGCTCAGCGAAGTTGAGGTTCCCTTATCGTGCGTCGTTGCCACAGGTGCCAGGGCGATTGAAGCAACCAGGGAGCTAATCACGGCTGGCGCCGTGTCACGCGCCGTGCAGTTGGCCGGCCTCGGCCGTGTGGTTGTCGAATCGACAGTCGAATACACATCCAACCGAGAACAGTTTGGCCAGCCAGTCGGCTCGTTCCAAGCAGTTCAACACCATATCGCGGAAATGGCAATCGCAGCGAAACAAGTCAATCACCTGGCTCACTCGGCCGCATGGAGTTTCTCACGAAATGGCTATTCCATCGCGAGGGCGGCACAGGCGAAAATTGCAGCAAACGAAAAAATCCCGTCTCTGTGCTGGACAGCTCATCAGTGCCACGGTGCGGTAGGGTTTACGCAGGAGCACGATCTACACCTCTATACTTGGAGAGCTTTGGCGTGGAAAATGGACTACGGTGACTCCGCGTTCCATAAAGCGACGCTCGCGGGTGCAATGGGACTCTAAGGAAACATCTTATGTGGTGGACCGCCGAAGAAGAGAAACAACAGCTACGCCAACCCGACTGTCTTTTCTGCAGAATCGTGCACGGAGAACTACCGTCGACGCAGATATACGAGGATGAGCAGTGCGTCGCTTTCAATGACATTAATCCGGTTGCGAACGTCCACGCGCTGATCGTTCCCAGAGAGCATGTCACCTACCTCATCGGGGCGACCGAACAACATGAACCGCTCATCGGGCACCTGATGCGCGTGGGTGCGCGGGTCGCACGCCAAACTGGAATTGAGGATGCCGGTTATCGACTCGCCGTCAACCAGGGTGTCGATGCTGGTCAAATAGTCGAACATCTGCACATCCACGTCCTTGGCGGCGGTCAACTCGACCAGCTCGGGACACCGCTCGGCCCGATTTAGTCGGCGCAAGGTCGACGAAATCGCCGGTCAAAAAAATCTTTCGAAGAAGGCCGCGCGCGTTTTGCGATTCCCAATTCTTACCGGAACCAGCTACTCAGCGTTTAGATACCGCGAGTACCGGCTCTTCTGGATAGCCGCGGCATTTTCGAACATCGGAATGTGGACTCTGGTCTACAGTCGACTCTGGTTGATGAGCACGCTGACGGAGTCGGAATTGATGCTTGGCCTGGTCGCAACGGCGAACCTTGCTCCCGTACTGTTGTTTTCGATGTGGGGTGGCGTACTTGCCGACCGGATCAATCGCTTGAAGATCGTCCGATTCACCAGGTTGATGTTCGCGTTCGTAACCCTCGGGACCGGCGTTCTGATTCATAGTGGATTTGTGGAGCCGTGGCACGTTCTGGCGATCTCGGCCTTAACCGGCACCCTGTTGGCTTTCGACATTCCTTCGAGATCGGCGATGGTGGCGGCTATAGTCCCCAGGGAGCATTTAGCCGGTGCGATTTCACTTTACTCAATCGTGTTTGGCGCGGCGGCAATCGTTGGTCCGATGCTGTTCGATCCGCTGGTGTCGGCCTGGGGGCTCGAAGGTCTGTTTTACATCATCGGCACTTCGTATTTGCTCACGGTCATCACTCTCATGTTGATGCGAACCGAAGGTCACAAGGTCACGGCTACCAGCAAGTCGGCCCTCGCTGGATTGTTCCAGGGTTTTTCGTACCTGCGCCACCAAAAATCTATCGCATCGGTAATCCTGCTGGGAGTCACGCTCGGGTTGTTCGGATCTTCGTTCGAAACACTGCTGCCGGTGTTCACCCGGAAGGTATTTGCCGGAGACACCGACGTGTACGGTCAGTTGTTGCTTGGTGCTGGTATCGGCGGACTAACGGCAACAACTGCGATAACGCTAATTGGCAATCGAGTGCGGCCGGCGTTGTTCCTGGTGGTCGCCGGGATCGGAGTGGGGGCGTCGCAACTTGCCTTCGCAAGGATCGAAGTACTGGGGGTTGCTATTTTTCTCGCCGGAATAATCGGCGGATTCAAGGTGGTTCTCGGGACGATGAATTCCACCGTGGTGCAAACTCTCGTGGATGAAGAATTCCGTGGCCGTGTAATGAGCATCAACCAGTTCACGTGGGGCGCGTCCGCGCTTGGTGGCCTGCTGATGGGATATCCTCGCCCAAAGATTCGATGCACCTACCGCAATGACACTCGGCGGCGCTGTCGCCATTGCGGCAACCGTACTTGTTGGACAGCGTTTGCTGCGCAGCTTCGGCTTCGGCACCAACCCGGCAAACCTCGATGCGGAGACCGACGTACAGGCGGGCTTGTCGACCGGGAACGTCTGAATAATCCGATCCCGTTCTCCATCTCATTCCCCGTTCAGCGAGGCACCCGGTTCAGAAGCTCAACTGATCCAACTTATTAGTTGCGGCACGGTGCTTGCTCTGGGCATAATGAGCGCGCCCACCCCGGATTGGCCCCGTTGCGGTTCCTGGATGGTCAATCCGGAGCCCCGGTTTTCCAGTTGTAATTCCAGTGTTGGCAGCTTGAAAATTCCTCTAAACACTCGAAAGGAGAGGGCACTTGCACCCGTTTGCATACGTTGCCCCAGGGACGGTCGACGAAGCTGTCGCCGTTTTGACAAAACATGGTAATCGTGCTCGGCCGCTCGCAGGTGGTACCGATCTGCTCGTAAAGGCCCGAGCCAATGTCTGGGAATTGGATGCCGTAGTAGACATCAAAAATATTCCCGAACTTATGTCACTGTCCGTAAACGGCGGGGGTATCAGCATTGGGGCTGGTGTGCCGTGCTATCAGGTGTACGGAAACAGCACTATCGCTGCTGAGTACCCGGCGATCGTGGACGGCTCGTCGATCATTGGTGGAATCCAGATTCAGTCACGCGCTGGTCTCGGTGGAAACCTCTGCAACGCCGCTCCTTCAGGTGACGGCATTTGTCCCTTGATTGTTCACAGTGCCGTAGCCCACATTGCCGGGCCGAAAGGCAAGCGCGAAGTCGCGGTAGAAGATTTCTGCACTGGCCCGGGCCGCACCGTTCTTCAACCGGGCGAGCTCCTTGTGAGTATCGAGGTTCCTAAGGCACCGGCCAACTCGGGCGCGGCATACACACGGTTTATCCCGCGGAACGAAATGGACATCGCCGTGGCTGGCGTCGGTGTTCTTGTTGTTCTCGACTCGTCGGGGAAGAAATTCAAATCTGCCCGCATCGCTCTGGCTTCTGTAGGACCGGTTCCGATTTTTGCCAAAGCGGCCGGTGAGAGTCTCGCAGGCAAGCCTGTAGACGACAAATCGATCGCTGCGGCAGCTGCACTCGCACGTAAAGCTGCGTCTCCAATTACCGATATGCGCGGCACGATAGAACAGCGCCGACATCTTGTAGAAGTCCTCACGAGCCGAATGATCAACAAGGCCGCCGAGCGGGCAAGGGGCTAAGAAATAAACATGACCACTTCATCTCCGAGTAAGGTTCACGTCACGACCACCATCAACGGTCAGCAGCACGAATTGCTCGTGCCGCCGTACATGAGCCTGCTCGACACACTTCGCGAACTCATCGGCCTCACCGGCACCAAGGAAGGGTGCCTCGACGGCAACTGCGGTGCATGCACTGTGAACTTAGACGGCAGAGTTGTCGACTCCTGCCTGGTGCTCGGCGCTGAAGTTAACGGCAAGAACGTCAACACGGTCGAAGGCATGGCAACACCCGCGGGTCTTCATCCGCTACAGCAGGCTTTCCTCGAAGAGGCTGCCCTCCAGTGCGGAATTTGTACCCCCGGTTTCCTGGTTGCGGCAAAGGGTCTGCTGGACAACGAACCATCGCCCAGCGAAGGCCGGATCCGTCACTGGCTTGCCGGCAACCTCTGCCGATGCACCGGCTACGACAAAATCGTCCGAGCTGTACAGAAGGCAAGCAAGTAAGACGTAACAATCGCAGGTTGACGGCAGCATGTCGAAAGCCTGATCATCCTGATGGGCACGGACCTGGAGAAACAACATGGTCGCAACATTTGAGCCAAAGACCGACTACAAAGTGGTTGGCACTCGCCCAATTCGACACGACGGATACGACAAAGTAACCGGTCGAGCCGTGTACGGCGCAGACATGAAACTGCCCGGGTTGATCTGGGGAGTTTGTGTTCGAAGCCCACATGCGCATGCCCGCATAAAGTCGATCGATACCTCGGCCGCCGAGGCAATGGATGGTGTGTTTGCCGTAATCACCGGTGCCGATATGCCAGAGGCCCCCAGCAAACTGGTCGACCTTGGCGAAGGCAGCGTCAACTTCAAGTGGGCGTCAAACAAGCTCATGGCCGACAAAAAAGTGATCTACAAGGGGCAACCGGTCGCCGCGATCGCCGCCGTTGACCGATACACCGCCGAAGAGGCCGCTCGCAAAGTAGTTGTTAAATACGAAAAACTCAAATCGGTAACCAACGTTGTCGATGCACTCGCCGCCGATGCTCCGATCATCCTCGAAGACCTCGTTGGTGACGATCTTGGAGAAGACGTCACAAACACAAACATGGCAGAACACATTCGCCACGAGTTCGGCGATGTTGAAGGTGCTATGGCGGCCGCTGCTCACACTATCGAGCGTGAGTACAACATGGAGATGGTTCACCAGGGATACATCGAGCCGCACAACGCAACTGCAGTGTGGGATGAAGAGGATCGGATCAAGATCTGGACCAGCACGCAGGGGGCATTCCCTGCACGGACCCAGATCGCTGGAATTCTCCAGGTTGATGTCTCAAGAGTGAAGGTCACGCCGCTGGAAATCGGTGGCGGCTTCGGCGGAAAAATCCCCGTTTACTTTGAACCGATCGCTGCGCTGCTTTCGAAGAAGTCTCACCGACCGGTGAAGATGGTCATGGAACGCACTGCCGTATTTGAGACGACGGGGCCGACGCCCGGCGGGCGGATGGTAATCAAACTTGGTGCCGACGCAAATGGCAAGTTGACCGCCGCGACGGCCGACATCTGGTTCGAAGCCGGCGCAAACCCCGGAGCGCTCATTGGGCCTGCTGCCATGTGCGTATACGCTCCTTACGAGATCCCTAACACTCGAATCGATGGCTGGGATGTCGTCGTGAACAAGCCAAAGACCGCTCCTTACCGGGCGCCCGGCTCGCCGCAGGTCGCCTTCGCAATGGAATCCGCGATCGATGAACTCTGTAAGGAAGTGGGATGGGACTCTATGAAGTTCCGATCCGACAATGCTTCGCGTGAGGGAACCCGCCGTGGCGACGGTGTGCTGTTCGGCAAGATCGGCATGGAGGAAGTGCTCGAAGCCGCTCAGGCTTCGGCCCACTGGAAAGCTCCCCTGGGCCAGCCGCCAGCTGGCAAAAAGCGCGGACGCGGGATTGCCAGCGGTTACTGGTTTAATATCGGGCTCAAATCGTCGGCAAACCTCGCAGTGGTTAGCGACGGGACGGTCTCGCTGGTCGAAGGCTCGACCGACATCGGTGGTTCTCGTGCGGCAATGGCGATGCACGTGGCAGAGGTCCTGGGCATAGGTGCTCACGACGTTCGGCCTACGGTGGGCGACACCGAATCAGTTGGATACACCGATGTGACCGGCGGCTCGCGCACCACGTATGCCACCGGCTATGCCTGCTGGATTGCAGCAAACAATCTTGTTGATGAACTGAAGAAGCGTGTGGCGATTTTGTGGGACATCAGCTTAGAAGATGTCGGCTTCAATGACGGTGTATTCAGCTCAAAAGCAGAAGCTGAAAAAACCATCTCCTTCAAGGAGTTGGCCGGCAAACTGGGCGATCTTGGTGGTCCGGCGACATCGACGGGCAGCGTCGACCTTGAATCGGCCGGTGACGGTTTCGGCATGCATATTGTCGATGTCGACATCGATCCTGAAACGGGTAAAACTGACATCGTTCGGTACACTGCGGTACAGGATGTCGGTACGGCCATCCACCCTTCTTACGTTGAAGGCCAGTTGCAGGGCGGCGCTGCGCAGGGGATCGGATGGGCACTCAACGAGGAATACTTCATGACGGACGATGGCGCAATGGCCAACTCCAGTTTCCTCGACTACCGGATGCCCACCAGCCTCGATTTGCCGTCTATCGACACGGTGCTGGTTGAGGTGCCGAATCCGCTTCATCCGTATGGCGTGCGCGGCGTCGGTGAGACACCAATCTGTCCACCGATACCTGCGATAGCGAACGCCATAGCGAATGCAGTGGGTGTCAGGCTTTACAAGACGCCTATGAATGCCGGAAGCATTCTTGAGGCACTAAAATAGGAATATTGAATACGTTGAATGGGCTGAAAAACCGGTGACAGACAAGACCGGCCGGGAGTTGGTATCGGCTTCCCGGCCGGACTTATTTTCCAAACACCTTCTTTACGCACCGCGATAGTCGGACAATTCCCGACTACATCCACAGAGGAATTCGAATGGTCGCAACTTACGAACCGAAGACCGACTATAAAGTAATCGGTACAAACCCAATCCGGCACGATGGTCTGGACAAAGTAACTGGCCGGGCAATATACGGGGGAGATGTAAAGGCACCCGGGCTAATCTGGGGCGACGTTCTCCGCAGTCCGCATGCCCACGCCCGGATCAAGAGCATCGACACTTCTGCTGCCGAGGCGATGGACGGCGTTTTCGCCGTGTTGACACACGCCGACTTCCCGGCTGCCGAAGAGCGTGAGATCTCGGCTGGCGAAGATACGGTTAATCTGAAACGCGACCAGGCCAACGTCATGGCCGACGACAAGGTGCACTACAAGGGCCACGTTGTGGCCGCGGTGGCCGCTGTCGATCGCAACACTGCACAGCAAGCTGCGAACGCAATAAAGGTCAAATACGAAGTCCTGAAACCCGTGTCCAGTGTCGATGCGGCGATGTCCAAAGACGCCCCGATTATCCTCGAAAGTCTTGTTGGTGATCATCTCGGTGAACGTGTTCCGAATACGAACGTCGCCAGGATTTTCCGGCACGAGTTTGGCGATGTCGATGCCGCGTTTGCAGCATCAGATCTGGTGATCGAACGAACAGTCACAATGTCGATGATCCACCAGGGTTACATCGAACCTCACAATGCCACCGCCATCTGGGCGCAGGATGGCAATCTAACGGTCTGGTCCAGCACGCAGGGTTCGTTCGGCGTCCGATCACAGACGGCGGGTATGCTTGGTATCCCCGAGTCGCGGGTGAAGGTCAACTACGTCGAGATCGGCGGCGGGTTCGGAGGCAAGACCAAGGTCTACTTCGCTCCTATCGCGGCGCTTCTTTCGAAAAAATCTGGTGGCCGCCCTGTAAAGCTTGTTATGGACCGAACCTCGGTTTTCGAGGCGACCGGTCCGGCACCCGGTGGCAAGGTCCGAATGAAGATCGGTGTTACCAACGGCAAGCTCACCGCAGCTGACACCGACTTGATGCTTGAATCCGGTGGGTACCCCGGCTCCGCGGTCGGTGCAGCAGCAATTTGTGTATTCGCCTGTTACAACCTGCCCTCTTCACGGATCACTGGATACGACATCCTTGTCAATAAGCCGAAGTCTGCCGCCTACAGGGCACCTGGCTCGCCGCAGGCTTCGTTCGCTGTCGAGACCGTAATCGATGAAATTTGCGATGAACTCGGCGTCGATAAAATCCAGTTCCGCCTCGACAACGCCGCACACGAAGGCACGCGCCGTGGCGATGGTGTCAAATTCAGCCGGGTCGGTCTTGAGGAGTGTCTCATCGCCGCGAAAGAGTCTGACCACTGGAAGTCGCCACTTGGCAAGGCTCCTGCAGGCAAGGCGCGCGGACGAGGCATCGCCTCCGCCTACTGGATGAACGGTGGCGGCAAGTCAACCTGTGACCTGATGCTCCAGGACGATGGCACGGTGATGCTGAACGAAGGTTCTGCCGATATCGGCGGCACCCGGACATCTATTGCAATGCAGGCAGCCGAAGTTCTCGGCATCCCGGTCGAAGATTTCCACCCCAGTATTCCCGACACCGATTCGATCGGCTTTACTGGCGTGACGGGCGGTTCCCGTACGACGTACACCACCGGACTTGCCGCCTACAACGCAGCTCACAAGCTGGTCGATGAGCTAAAAGAGCGTCTCGCCGACCTGTGGGAGACCGAGGTGGACAAGATCCAATTTGCGGACGGTGTCTTCACTGCAAATGGTGATTCAATAGGCATCCAGGAGCTTGCTGGCAAGCTCGATCCCACCGGTGGTCCCGCAACTGCTACGGCTTCGGTCAACCTGGCCCAGGCCGGCAACGCGTATGGTGTTCAGATCTGCGACCTCGAAGTCGATCTTGCCACCGGCAAGACCGATGTCATCAGGTACACCGCAGTTCAGGATGTTGGCAAAGCTGTCCACCCACAGTATGCCGAAGGACAGATCCAGGGCGGAGTTGTTCAGGGTTTGGGTTGGGCACTCAACGAGGAGTACTTCATAACCGAAGATGGGGCCATGGCCAACAAGTCGTTCCTCGATTACCGAATGCCGACATCGCTCGACATGCCGATGATCGATACGATCATGGTCGAAGTTCCGAACCCACTTCACCCGTACGGCGTACGTGGTGTCGGTGAAGTTCCGATCTGCCCACCGCTTTCGGCAGCCACCCAGGCTATAAAACAGGCTACAGGCAGGAGTTACTACGAACTGCCTGTGAAACCCGGACGTATCCTGGAAGCGGCGAACGGCATCTAACTGGACATACATACCACTCGGCGGAGGAGTTAATAATGGCGACGGTCTTCCTCCCCTTCGCTCTGCGCAAGTATGCAGACGGCGCAGAGCGTGTGGTTGTGCCAGCGAGCACGCTCGGTGAACTGATTGAAAATCTTGAAGCCGCTTACCCCGGCACAAAACGTCATCTTATTCAAGACGACGCACTAAAGCCGGGGTTGGCGGCCATAGTCGGTCTTGTGGCCACGAGACGGGGCCTTCTGCAAAAGCTGGATGACGATGTCGAGGTTCACTTTATTACCGCTATCTCGGGTGGAGCGTCCCTCACCGACCGATCCCGACACTGAGTTCTAAAACCTCTCGGCGCAACCTTTATATGGCCCCTCCTTGCTGCGATTAACGCGCCAGTTCTATAACATTGCGCATCCAATTTGTGTTCGATTTTGCGAATCACAGGGTTGAGACATCTCGAAATGACTACCTCCGAGGATACGGCTGATAGCACGTTCGCCACGTTCGAATTTGAACAGGGCACTCTCCTCGACGCAAAGTGCAAGCAAAAAATAGCCGACGGCATTTCCATGATGCTTGCTGCCATAGGTGATGGTGTGGACCGGAATGGCACCGCCGATACACCAAAACGCGTCGCCAACATGTACGACGAATTGCTGACCGGCTACTCAACAGATCCTGTTGACCTGCTAAATGGTGCAATGTTCGATGTCGAATACGATGAGATGGTCGTGGTCAAAGGCATCGAATTTTACTCGTTGTGCGAGCACCACCTTTTGCCGTTCTACGGCATGGTGCACGTTGGTTACCTGCCCAGCACGAGGGTTGTCGGTCTTTCGAAAATCCCCCGACTGGTGGAAATGTTCGCCCGACGTTTACAGGTACAAGAGCGTATGACTCAGCAGATTGCCGCGGTGATGGACGAGTTGATCGAACCGATCGGCGTCGGTGTCGTGATCGAGGCCCAGCACCTCTGTACTGCGATGAGAGGCGTGAAAAAGCCCAACACCGTGATGAAGACGAGCGCGCTGCGAGGCCTGTTCAAAAATAACTCCTCTACCCGCGACGAGTTCATGAGCCACGTCAGGGGCGGATAGGCCGCGACGGCAGATTCCTCGATGGACCCAAACAGAAAAGTAGCACTTGTTACAGGCGCGGGCAGGAGAGTGGGGCGAGCCCTCGCGCTGGCACTTGGTGACGCGGGCTGCCGCGTCGCGGTCCACTACGATACCTCGGGCAAGGATGCCCAGGAGACCGCCGATCTCATCAACTCTCTCAAACCCGGAAGCGAAGCAGCGGTATTCAAAGCGGACCTCGAACATCCAACCGAGGTCGAATCTCTCGCGAATTCGGTGCTCGAACGCTTCGGCCCAGTACAAATACTTGTCAACAACGCATCGATTTTCGACAGAACAGGGCTCGCCGACGTAACCACCGAATCCTGGGACCGCCACTTCGCCATCAACGTGCGTGCACCGTTTCTACTGGCAAAAGCGATGAACAGCCAGCTCACGGAGGGTGCGAACGGCAAAATTGTCAATCTCAACGACTGGCGGACGGCCCGACCGACCAGGTTCGCTTATGGTGTATCGAAAACGGCACTTTCGGGGTTAACTCGCTCGCTCGCGGTTACGATGGCTCCGGGTGTTCAGGTCAATGAAATTGCCCTCGGTGCAGTATTGCCGCCAGAAGATATTCCACTTGATCGCCCGCGTGAGGAGATAAAGACCAATCTCGGCCCCGCAGACCGCATGGGTACGCTGAACGAAGTTGCGAGCGCTATGTTGATGCTCATCCAGAACGACTTCATTACTGGCGAAACGATCAACGTTGACGGAGGACGCCACCTTGTCTGACCGGGGCCTCACATTTACCGTCCTCTATGCGAGCATCCGGTACCTGGCATTCACCCGATGAACCGAGGAAGAAAACAAGACACTGTGTTGATCGAGGGACTGGTACTCGACTGCGTGATCGGTATCAATCCATGGGAAAGACTTGTCCCTCAGCGTATTACGCTTGATATCTCGATCGATACTGATCTATCAGCAGCCGGGGAGTCCGACGCGATAGGAGATACGATCGACTACACGTCGATTGCAGAGGCGGTCACTAACGAGGTCCAGGGATCGAGTTACGGGTTGATTGAAGCGCTGGCGTCGCGTGTCGCAGAAATTTGTTTTGAGGATCCCCGGGTCGACTACGCGGAAGTAACTCTCCGTAAACCAGGCGCTGTCCGCAATGCGCCGACTGTGGGCGTAACCATCCGCCGGTCAAGAGTGCCGTAGCCCCTGCGTTTAGGATCGGGACGAGTAGGCGGACAGAGATGGTCCCGGAAATCTGCACAGTGGGATAAGTGGAATCGCTGCCTGATTGAGGCATGATAATGCCTCTAGAAACAGGAGCGAGAAAATGACGAGACGACCCCGCCGTAACCACTCGGCAGACTTCAAGGCGAAAGTGGCGCTTGCCGCTTTCCGTGGCGAAAGGACGCTGGCGGAGCTGGCGAGCCAGTTCGATGTCCACCCGAACCAGATCACACAGTGGAAGACCCAACTACTCGATCGGGCGGCACAGGTGTTTGGTGCCGGAGTAAATCCAACTGAGAAGCCTGTGGACATGAAAACCCTGCACGCCAAGATCGGTGAGCTTGCGCTGGAGAACGATTTTTTAGAGGGTGCGCTCGTAAAAGCCGGTTTACTGAGCGCAAAACGATGATTGATCGCGGTCACAGGCTGCCCCTCGCCTGCCAGGCAAAGGCGGTCGGCATAAGTCGCTCACGCGTCTATTACCAACCCCGGCCGATGAACGATGCCGATCTCAGCTTGATGCGACGCATCGACGAGATTCACCTCGATCACCCGTTTGCGGGCGGCAGGATGATGCGGGATTTGTTGTGCCATGAAGATATCCACTCCGGTCGCAGACACGTTTCCACGCTGATGCGGCGAATGGGCATCAGCGCGCTATACCGAAAACCCAACACCAGTAGGCGGCACCCTCTTCATCGTGTGTATCCGTACCTGTTACGCGGGCTCTCGGTAACCGGGCCTAACCAGGTGTGGGCCATGGACATCACGTACATACCAATGGCCAGGGGGTTCGTGTACCTCGCCGCGGTAATGGACTGGTTCAGCCGCAAGGTGCTGACCTGGCGGGTATCGATCACGATGGACACGGCCTTCTGCGTGGAAGCGGTCGAAGAAGCGCTGGGGCGTTATGGCGCACCAGACATCTTCAACACGGACCAGGGGAGCCAGTTCACGAGCGAGGTCTTCACCGGCCTGCTGAAAGATCACGGGATCCAGATCAGCATGGACGGGCGGGGGAGCTGGAGGGACAA
>JAQBVG010000007.1 GCA_027623655.1 Chloroflexota bacterium | reverse complement strand
AAACACCTCCATCTCTAAGGTGTTGCGACGACCGATTGAATTCACCCTGTTCTTCTCGGGATCACTCATCAGCATGGACGACTCACATCTACGTGAAGCGATTCGCGAGCTGTTCAGCAACAAGCTCGGTCCGAAGACGCTAGAGCTACTTACTGACCGGATTGTCGAGCTTACGACTCAAGAGCGCCGAATGACCACAGACACAACCCGACAGGACATCGCGGGGTTGATCTCAGGTAAGGGCGCCCAGTACGTCACTATCTGGGAAAGTAGCGGGAACTAAAGCCCTCTAAGTTCGCCGTCTCGACCGAACTGTATCGTATTGCCGCAGCTTTCTGAGTAATCACGGTCGCGGGCCAGTCGTCCCGCCCGTTTCAACTCTGGAACTGTCGAAGTCGGATCAGGTGAGCCGAACCACAACATATGGGCGACAATTTTTTCCACACGATATTAGGCAATCCCGCCGACGGCAGTTTTCTAGACTGGGCCGCAGACGGCGGTATTTGGGCTCTATTGATCGCGCTTGGCGCTGTCCTTGGGTGGTGGTTCGTTCGCAGGGCCATGCGGCGCGGACTCAAACAGGCGATCAGGGGACTCGATCAACACGAGGCGACCGCCGATGTGGGAATGGCTGTACAGGCTGCCGATTCCTGGGTAACGACATTTCTGTTGGCCGGAGTATTCGTCGCTGTAGCAGCACTTTCCATTCTGTGGGTACTCGGAAACAACATCGATCCCGCGATCGATTATCTGAAGACCGTTGGTAAATCGATAGGGACGTGGCTTGCGACAGATGGACTGCGCATCTTGCTTATCCTGTTTCTTAGCTGGGTAGCTACAAGGGTTTCCCGACGAGTCATCCCGAGGGTTCTGTCATCGGTCATGCTTGGTCAGGCATCGACCGCTGACCATGACGAGATTCTGAAGCGTTCACAGACACTGTCGAGTGTCTTTGTTGGTGCGGTTGTCGCGCTTATCTACATTCTTGCGCTCTTCACGGTATTGAGCGTGCTTGCAGTGCCGATCGGACCCGTCATCGGTGGATTTGGGATTGCGGGTATTGCAGTAGGTTTCGGAGCACAGCACCTTGTGCGGGACCTTATCTCCGGTGTATTCATTCTTGCTGAGAATCAGTACCGGACCGGTGATGTGGTTACGATCGCTGGAGTATCAGGACTTGTCGAGTCGATCAACCTTCGCCGCACAGTCCTTCGAGATCTCGACGGACAGGTACACGTGATCCCGAATGGCGAAATCACAGTTGCCGCCAACAAGACCAAGTACTGGTCAAGAATCAATCTGGACATCGGTGTTGCTTATAAAGAGGATGTTGTCAGGGTCAGGGAGGTGCTCAACGATGTCGGCAACGAGATTGCAGGCGATCCGTACTACGGCCTGATGTTGATAACCCCACCGCAGGTGCTAAGACTGAATTCATTCGACGATTCGGCAGTAACGTTCAAGATGCTGGGCGATTGCAAGCCGATGAAACAGTGGGAAATAATGGGTGAGATGCGAAAACGCATCAAAATCAGGTTCGACGCAGAAGGCATCGAAATCCCGTTCCCCCATCAGACGATTTACTGGGGCGAAGCTCAACCGCCGTTCCGAACTGACCACACCCCTGCGCAGATGGCAAGTGTCGTAGGCCCTCCGGAGACGACAGGACAGCCACGCGATGCAGATCAAGTTCAAACACGCGTCACAACTCCTGTGCAACCCGAAGGTGTGGCACCGGGTTTGCCTGGTGGCGGGTCTGAACTCAGTATCCCCATAACACCAGCGATGCGGGAAGAGATGCTTGCGGTAATCGCTATGGCTACACAGGCCAGGATGAGTGACGTTGGTTCCAGCACCCGTTCACGCTCATTGTTGATGGAAACCGCCGACAACGATTAGCTGACGCCTGTCGAGCTGTCGATTGCCAGCATCTCGCCGAGTAGTTGCTGAGCTGCGTTTTCGATCTTCAGGGCATCGACGATTGCCTTCAACTCGCCGGCAGATCGCCTTCGATCGGCATCCGTTTGCGCTATTGCTGCAGCCATCGCGTCACGAATTGCGACGGTATCGGCGAAAGCCACTAGAAAAACGCTGTCGCCGAAAAGTTCCGCCGCTGGATTGGTGTCGCTAAGTATCAGGTTGCCCGAGACCGAGTTAATTACAGGTCCGTCCATCGCCGATCTTCCGAGACCATCGACAACCGGCACCGAAACCAGAGTGTCGTAGACGGCCAGCGCAGCGACGGTTCGATAAAAATTGTTCTCTAAAAATACTCGCACCGGGCTGTCGCCGGATATTCGATCATTGACCCTTCTGGCGGCCCGCTCAATCTCGTCCGAGAGTCTCCGATAACCGGATATATGAGACGGGCCCGGCGTAAGCACCAGCAGGAAACGGGCGTGACCTGCGAGATCGGCGTTTTGTTTGAGCAGCTCATCAAACGCCTCTATCGATCGGATGATGTTCTTATTTGGTTCAGCCCGGTCGACAGTCACGAACACATGAGGATCACCACCGGAACCAAGCTCGGCAATCAGCCGCTGTGTCGAACTGAACTCCCTCACGCGCAGGATCTGCTCTGTGCGTACGGTCGGTCCTGAGATAACCAGTCGAACAATCCTGCCCATATGAGCAATTTGACGCCCGTCAGCGCTAATCACCGCGTTGTCGACATACTCGCCGAGTCCGCTGACAAATGCCCTGATGTCACGTGCTGTCGGGAATGCTACGACGTCAGCGCTCAACAAACTGTCGAAGATCGAAGTTCGCCACTCCTCGGGCAGGATCTCGAGATCGGATGGCCAGGGCCAGGGAGTCTCAAATGACTGGTGAATAATGGCTTTGGGGTGATCCTTCCGTACCATTCCGGCCACCAGCATCAACTGGTAGTCGCGAACTACGAGAGCGATGGGTCGCCCTGGGTTCGTTTGATCGGTCGGCGGGGACTCGCTGATCCTCGCAGCATGAGCGATCTCATCTGCGAACATTCGGTTCACCGTGACGTACCCGCGGTCCCAGGCATCGTGTTCATGCGGCCCCATTGCCGGGGTGAACGTCGGACTCCACGAACGGTGAAGCAAAAACCACAACAACGGATTGCAGATTACGTTGTAGAACCTGTGCGGCACTCTCCGCGCGGTAGACACAAAACGAACCGACCAGCCGACGGGCAACACCTCGCTGTGAATCCCATTTTCCCCGGCGAGCGACTCCATGGCAGCTCTATCGGCAGCGTTTGCCGAGGCTGAAATCCACGTAACTGGGAAATCGGCAAGCGTACTGAATATTTCGACTGTTCGATTGCTTTCCTGACGGGCGTTGAGCTGTCCCGGATTCTCACCGATTCCGGCATGCTCCATGGTGAAACTGAGCGGACCGCGGTTTGAGGCGACTATTACTTTGCGCCCTGCAGTCAGTTCCTGAGCGAGGTCGAAAATTTCCGAACTCTGTGAATGGCCGGGTAATCGTGAAGTAGAATCACCGCTCAGTTGAGCCATGGAATGCGTCCTGCCGTTGATCCTTACCCTGCTTAACAAGATAATGTTGTAACAGTGGTCACCTGGTACCGACGGTTTGTTGTCTAAATTCAATCACCCGGCAGGTGCAGCGTCAAAACTGTATGACTGTATTTCAGCTTTGACACATAAATTGAACGCTAATTAAAATCAGTCGTTTGATTCAATCCAGACACCGGCTACCTCACTGTTCGGAGAAAAATGAGTTCGAGTCCACCGAAGACTGCTGACGATTTACGCGAGGCGTTTTTAGCGTACTTTGAACGTCACGACCACCTGCGAATGCCATCCGCATCGCTGATACCGGCGGCCGACCCGACTCTTCTGCTAACGAACTCGGGCATGGCTCAGTTCAAGCCATATTTTTCGGGAGAGAAGGAGCCGCCACACCCACGGATAACGACGTCACAAAAGTGTTTCCGTACGACGGATATCGAAGAAGTCGGGGACGATACCCACCTTACGATGTTCGAAATGTTGGGTAATTTCAGCTTCGGCGATTACTTCAAGCGGGAGGCCTGCGCCTGGGCACTCGATCTCCTGGTCAATGAATTCGGCCTTAATCCTGAACGCCTTTACTACACCGTTTACGACACCGACGACGAGGCCGAACAGATATGGCTCGATCTCGGAATTCCACCTGAAAGAATCTACAGGTTCGGCGACGAAGACAACTGGTGGGGCCCCGCCGGAGACGAAGGCGTATGTGGGCCCAGTTCCGAGATCAACTACTATCGTGGTTCGCTCGACGATGTACCTGCCGTCCACGACCCGGTCCGAACTGACAGGTGGGGTCCCAACTACCACGACGATTTCGTGGAACTTTACAACCTGGTATTCACACAGTACTACCGGGACCTCGACGGCAACGACACGGTGCTTCCCGCAAAAAACATCGATACGGGCATGGGTTTCGAGCGCATGCTGGCGGTATTACAGGGAGTGTCAAACATCTACGAAACCGATGCGTTCCGTCCGATAATTGCACGAGTCGAACAACTATGTGGAAAAGAGTGGGGACAGGATAAACAGACCGACACAGCTATTCGCGTAGTCGCTGAACACGCCCGCTCTGCCTCATTCCTGATCGGTGATGGCGTCATACCCGGCAATTCTGGTCGTGGCTACGTCCTCAGACGACTAATACGCCGGGGCATGTTGTTCGGCCGTGAACTTGGAATGGAAACGCCTATGCTGTCGGCTGTCGCTCAATCGGTGACCGACCGGATGGGGCATGTTTACCCCGAGTTGATCAGCAATCAGGGATTTATCAAAGACGTCCTCGAGCAGGAAGAAAATAGCTTCTCACGCACACTCGAATTCGGGGCGTCTGTTCTCTCCGGGATGATTGACTACCGAGTGGGTAATCCTGACGCAGGAGAAAAGTTCAGAACTGGTGATCCTCCCGCTCTGCCCAATGGCGATGACGGTCACTCCGTCGGTACGCGGCTGGCAATCGAGGAAATCGAACGATTGGTGTTGGCCGGAGACACACAAAATTCCGATGCCTGGCGTAATCGTGTTTCAGGCTCAGAGGCTTTCGTGCTGTATGACACGTACGGCTACCCAATAGAGGTTACGGAAGAGGTCGCAGGTGAAGCCGACCTCGCCATTGACCGCGACGGGTTTGTACGAGAAATGGAGGCCCAGCGGGAGCGTGGTCGTTCTGCTGGCGGTTTCGGCGGAAACAAAAACGGAACCCGTGTCTACGAGGAACTGAGCCTGGAGGACACCCCCTTTTTTGGATATGAAACGCTGAGCTCAGAAACTTCCGTTACCGCGATCGTAAAAAGCGGCAAAGCTGTTGAATCAGCCAGCGAAGGCGACGAAATCGAGATCGTCCTTGCCGAGACGCCTTTTTATGCGGCCCGGGGGGGGCAGGTTGGTGACACCGGCGTAATTTCAGGTGACGGATCCGTGTTCAATGTGACAGACACCCAGGCGCCTTACGGTCATGTAAACGTTCATTTCGGCACTGTCACGTCTGGTACCGTTTCCACAAACGCCTCAGTGACTGCCACGGTCGATGGACAACGGCGCGAGCGTATCCGCCGGAACCACACTGCAACTCACCTCGTGCACGCCGCGCTGCGTGAAATTGTCGGCAGCCACGTTCGACAGGCGGGCTCGGTTGTTGACGCAGACCGACTCCGGTTCGACTACACGCACATGCAAGCCCTGACCCCGCAACAGATCAGGGCTGTTCAGGACCGCGTGAACGAGAAAATTCGACTTAACCGTCCCGTCGAAGTCCATTTCACCACCTACGGAGAGGCTGTCGAAGAGGGAGCTCTCGCCTTCTTCGGTGACACCTACGACAACGAAGTCCGCACGATCAAAATCGATGCACCGTGGAGTTACGAACTTTGCGGCGGTACCCACATGGACTACACGGGCGGGATCGGGACATTCGTGATCGTTTCTGAAACCGGGATTGGCTCTGGCATGCGACGGATGGAGGCAATCACGGGACTGGCCTCTGAACAGGCGATTTTCGAACGCTTTGGCACGCTCGACGAAGTTGCTTCGAGGTTACGCATTCCTGTTTCCGAAGTGAGTAGCCGGGTTGATGTACTGTCGAAGGAACTTGAGCGAGCCCGCAAACAGGTTTCGCAATTGGAGCAACAACTGCTCGACTCGAGCGTCGGCGGCGGCAGTTCGAGCGGTAAGACCGTCGGATTCGATATCGAGTCGAACGGCGCTACCATCCACATCGAAGTCAGCGAAATACCGGCGTCGAACGTAAATGCTCTGAGAAAAACGGGCGACCATCTCAAGAACCGGATCGGCAACGGCGTGGTGATACTGGGAAGTGTCATCGAGAGCCGCCCAATGGTTGTCGTCATGGCGACAGAGGACAGTGTCAAAGCTGGTATTCACGCCGGCAATATCGCCAGGGATATCGCTGGCAGGATGGGTGGCGGTGGTGGTGGCAGCCCAGCCGTTGCGCAGGCCGGTGGCAAGCATGCAGATCAACTGACCGCCGCACTGAACTCGGCCGAGGAAATCATTCGTTCTTCCCTGAAAAATGGATCCGGGAGTAAGTAATCGCCGCGCCCCCATCAATATCAGACGGTCGCCGGGAATCGGAACACCATTCACCTGAAAATAGACGAATGCTCGGTGTCGATTACGGTGAAGTAAGGATTGGACTCGCGCTGAGTGATCCTACCGGCACGATTGCAACTCCGATCAGTGCGATACCGGCGGCCGGAAAAGATGATGCACTACGCGTCGCACGAATCGCGACTGAGAACGGTGTAATCAAGATCGTGGTCGGACTTCCGCTATCGCTCGACGGAACCCACGGGCCCGCGTCAAAGAAAGTGAATGCGTTCTGCAGTCGACTTCGAGCGGTTACCGACATACCAGTGGCTCTGTGGGACGAACGCATGACCACTCTCGAGGCGCAGTCGCTGCTGAGGGCAGCAGGGAAATCTCCCACGAAAGCACGTGGCGCGGATCGCGGAAAGATCGATTCAGCTTCCGCCGCGATAATTCTTAATGCGTACATGCATTCGGTGCGAATTTAGTCAAATGACCCGTGGCCGGACCGGCTGCAATTGGAGATGAATGAGTAGCAATATTGGCGTGATGGGCCATCCGATCGGACACACGAAATCGCCGGTGTTCCAGCAGGCGGGCCTGGACGAACTTGGCATTGATGAGAAGTTCGAGGCCTGGGACGTACTTCCCGATGAGCTGGAAGAAAAAGTCAAAACCTTCAGGGCCGAAGGTTTTCTTGCCGCCTGCGTGACCTTGCCTCATAAGCAGGCAGTGATTCCGCTGGTCGATGAGCTCACCGAGGCTGCCCAGGCTGTCGGAGCCGTCAACTGGATATTTAACCGAAACGGAAAACTCGTTGGGCACAACACCGACGGAACCGGGTTTATCAGGGCTCTACGTGAAAAAGCTGGGTTCGACCCCGGGGGTGTCGACGCTGTCGTTTTCGGCTCCGGCGGTGCGGCGAGGGCGATCGTCTACGCGCTGAAGACAGCGGGCGTTGGCCGTCTCACAATAGCGAACAGGACCCTCGAAAAGGCACAGGCCCTCGCGTCCCATTTTTCAGAAGGTCGGTTCAAACCAAATGCCATCGGGATGAGTCGTGACGAGTTGGTCGATTACGTTCCGTACGCGACACTTCTCGTGAACACAACATCGCTTGGTATGGCCGGTGGCCCCGCAGAATTCGCCACTCCGATCACGGCGGACATGATTTCTGCCGATGCAGTCGGTTACGACGCTGTCTATGCTCCGCCCATGACCCCGTTCCTGACCGAAGTAGAAAACGCCGGAGGCCGTAGCGCGGGCGGAATCACAATGCTCGTGTTCCAGGGAATTGAGGGGTTTGAGATGGCAACCGGGCAAAAAGCACCGGTCGAAACAATGTTTTCGGCAATCGAGCAGGCGCTTAAATCTGGTTAGCTGGCTGTAACTGCCTATAATCGAGGTTCGAAATTCATCCCCGGTGTCGGGATTCGATTCCACTGACCGGGGTAATCGGTCTGCTGGGCGTAACAAGAAACAGGACAAATGACAGTATTCCGCTACCTGACCGCAGGGGAATCACACGGGCCCGGCCTGACTGTGATCGTGGAAGGCATGCCGGCTGGCCTCGCACTGACCGAAAAGTACATCGAGGCAGAAATGTCTCGTCGTCAGAAGGGCTACGGCTCTGGCGGCCGGATGAAGATCGAGAAGGATCGTGCCGACATCAGGTCGGGCGTCCGGCATGGCATAACCCTTGGCTCACCGATCGCCATGTGGATCGAGAACCGCGATTTCGCCAACTGGACCGATGCGATGTCGGTCGCTCCGGTCGCTGACGATATCGACAAGAAAGTTCAAACCAGGGTCGTTCCCGGGCACGCCGACTTCCCCGGAGCGTTGAAATATGTACAGCACGATCTGAGAAATGTGCTTGAACGGGCGAGTGCGCGCGAAACCGCAGCCCGTGTCGCGGCCGCGTCCGTGGCCCGGCGTCTGCTAGACGAGTTCGGGATCTCGATCCACTCGCGGGCGGTTGCGACCGGCAGTGAAGATGGACGCTCGGTGGCGACTGAAGATGTCGACTGGGAAGCAGTCGAGGCGTCGGAAGTTCGAGCCTCCGATGCGGATGCCGATGCGCGATTCAAAGCTGCTATCGACAAATCGAAAGATGACCGTACGACTATCGGCGGGGTATTCGAGGTCGTGGCGTTTGGAGCACCGGTGGGGCTTGGGAGTTACGTTCACTGGGATCGAAAGCTAGACGCACGACTGGCGCAGGCAATGATGAGCATAAACGCCGTCAAAGGCGTCGAGATCGGCACCGGCTTCGCCAACACTCGAAAGCCGGGGAGGGAAGTACATGATGTAATTGTTCCCAACCCCGCTGATCCGCGGAAGTTCAGCCAGACATCCAATCATGCTGGCGGAATCGAAGGCGGGATGTCGAATGGGCAGCCAATCGTCACAAACGTGGCTATCAAACCTATCGCCACCATGACCAGGCCGTTGCCGTCAGTCGACATCAATACGGGCGAAGTTGTCGAAGCGGCCTACAATCGAAGTGACATTTGCCAGGTTGCCCGAGCTTGCCCGGTGGGTGAAGCAATGATGGCGCTGGTACTCACCGATGCGTTCCTCGAGAAATTCGGCGGCGATTCGTTGGATGAAATCAAACGCAACTATGCCGGGTATGTGGAGTCACATCAACAATTCGGACCGCGATAGCAGAAGCGGTCAAATGCAAACGTCCTGGCGGGAGAATCGACCGGATTGGCTTCTTCGAAACCAAATATCTACCTGATTGGTCTTTCCGGCACCGGAAAGACCAGGTCGGGCAGGCGCGCCGCAGAAATTCTCGAATGGCCGTTTGTTGAACTCGACGGCGTCATTGAAGACCGAGCCGGGAAACCGATACCACGCATATTTGAAGAGAATGGCGAGTCGTACTTCCGCGATCTTGAATCTCAAATCCTTGAAGAAGTTGCTGCACGGGGCGGACGGGTAGTTTCAACTGGCGGCGGTACACCAGTGCGGGAGCAGAACCGTAATATCATGACGAGATCGGGGCTGGTAATTCGATTGAACGCCAGACCCGAAGTTATCCACCGTCGACTCGTAAGCGCAGCACCACAGCGAGGTCGCATCCTTCGACCACTCCTGGGTGACGACGCACCGCTGGAAAAGATCCGCGAAATGCTGCTTGAACGTGAAGAGTTCTACGCCATAGCGGATATCGCCGTGGATACTGAAGGGAAATCCCACGACGATGTCGCACAGGCGGTCGCCGACGCCTGGAGAGCAAGTGAAATGACGGCTTCGGGTGCCTGAGAGCATGCAGGACACAAACCTCGCCGCTGTAGTAAACACCAGCCAGGGTAGCTACCGGGTACTCGTCGGCCGGGATATCGTGGACGATCTCGGATTCGAGCTCCGGTCCACTGGACTACGCGGCAGAGTTTTTCTGGTCGCCGACGAAGTGATGTTCCCCAACCCGATTCGAAGGGCGCAGGAAGCTCTTGAGCGTGGGGGGTACGAAACACATGTCCTCGCGCTTGAAATCGGCGAATCAAACAAGAACCTGCAGACGGTCGAAATCGTTTATTCCTGGCTCGCGGATCAACGTGCAGAGCGAGGCGACATCCTTGTAGCCATGGGGGGAGGTGTCACCGGTGATCTGGTTGGCTTTGCGGCGGCAACGTGGCTGAGGGGAGTTCCAGTCGTACACGTACCGACCAGTCTTGCGGCAATGGTCGATTCCTCTATCGGCGGAAAGACCGGTGTGAACATACCTAAAGGCAAGAATCTGCTGGGCGCGTTTCACCAGCCGAAACTGGTAGTACAGGACATCGGACACCTGTCTACGCTTCCACCGCGTGAAATGGCAGCCGGATGGGCCGAGGCCGTGAAACACGGCCTGATTCTCGACGCTGACCTGCTGGACAAGTTCGAGCGGTTTACGCCGCAGCTGATCAAACTCGAAGGTGATGCCCCGGTCGAAGCGATACGAAGAAGCGTCGCGATCAAAGCTGAGATCGTCTCAGAGGACGAGTACGAGACAGGTGATCGTCGGGTTCTGTTGAACTACGGACACACAGTAGGCCACGCAATCGAGACGGTTTCCGGGTACGGAAAATACCTGCACGGTGAAGCGGTCTCTATCGGGATGATGGCTGCGGCGGGAATCGCCGAGCGCCTGGGGATGATCGATTCCGAACTGGTCGGTCGACAGCGAAAAGTGCTTGAAAGTTACAACCTGCCGGTCACGGCAAGCGGTTTACGGGCTGAAGATCTGATCAACGCAACAAAGAGCGACAAAAAGTCACGCGGTGGAACGATTCGCTGGGTGCTGCTCGATGGCCCCGGTCAGGCGACTACCCGACGCGATGTCCCAGACGACATGGTTCTGGATGCTGTCGAAGCGATTCTCAGGTAGCCTTTTTCTGGCTCGGCCTAAACTTCGATCAGCAACGTACCTTCGTTCCAGTCCGGCAGTTCGACCACAATCTTGCCATCTGGGCCAAATAACGCAGCCCAACCGGGGAAGTCTTCATCAATCGTCGCGCCTGCCTGGGTACACACGGCGATGCTCACACCGTATTGGACGGCCCGCTGACTGTGGAGCTCGATACAGGATTCTCTCCACCAATCGAATCCGCGTTTCCAACTGGCGTCGTCAAACCTGCGAGGGCCGTAGAGTCCGGGTGCCGACGGATGGAATAATACTCTGGCGCCTGATTCAGACGCGGCGACGAATTCGTCTGCGACTGATCGATCAGCACATACTGCAACGCCGAAAAAACTTCCGGCGACGCTTCCCTGATATGAATGTGCTCCGGGAGAGAACAATGTCTCATCTTCCGCCAGGTGCCGCTTTCGGTACACACCTGCTATCGAACCATTCAATGCATGGACCTGGGTGATAAACGGCTGGCCTGTCGGATTACGCTCAACGATCCCGAACAGTAAATCGACCGAGTTAGCAGAACCGAATTCAATTAATTCGCTGATATACGACGAGTCGAGGTCGAGGAAATGGTCGCCATGCACAGCTGGGCTGAGGTACCCGGTCAGCGACATTTCAGGGAACACAACCAGATCGCTCCGCAAACTCCGAGCTTCAAGAATGACTGCCCTGTGGGCGGCAATGTTCACATCGATCTCGGCCTTCTGGCAATTTATCGAAGCGAGTAGTGTTCTCATTGGAGTCGATATATAAAAACACCCTGCTCGGATGACCTGAGAAGGGTGCGTTATTTTTGTTCCAAGTAGTCGAAACTACGACCGCGGGTTGCTTATCTCAGACCACCGGCCACCGCGGGAACGATGCTCAGTTCGTCACGATCACCCACAGGGCTGTTGAGACCTTCGAGGTATCGAACGTCTTCACCGTTCAGGTAGATGTTGACGAAGTGACGAAGGCCGCCCGATTCGTCGATAAGCCGATCACGCATCCCTGGAAACGAACTTTCAAGCGACTCGACGACAGCTTTTACGGTCGCTCCGTCTACATCGACGCTGGTTTCGCCGTTCGTCAGTTTCCTGAGCGGTGTTGGAATTTTTACGGTTACGGACATCAAGTTTCCTGTTTCTCACGGTATGACTGGTGAAGCTCAGCGGTTCGTTGAAAAGTCACAACGTCAAGTTTCTGCAGTTATGTTAGACGCAAATACGGGCGGTGCGGTGCTGCGTTTTCTGGCGATACGTTATCAGTAGATCATTACTGAACACATATCAACGAAACTCACCCGGCGAGGATATCGCCGTCGATTGAACTGACCCCTACACCCTGTGCGGTGACCCACTCCAGGCCGCGATCGATTTCATCGAGTGTTCCCTCCAGTTCCAGAACTACCCAGCCGTCTTCCTGTCCAACTTCCGCACGGCGAATATTGGTTACGATCTCGAACTTCTTACCGAGCTCGTAGATAACCGGTCGTCGAATGAGTTCGGTCTTGAACACAAATGTAACTCTGCGAAGAGGCATTAGTTGACCACCGTTTCCATCACGATCTCGTCGAACGATCTGACGGTCGGCTCAATCGTTTTGGTTTCAACAGAGTCGGCAATAGCCTCAAGGGTCTTGAGGCCGGTGCCGGTTATCAGCGCCACCGTTTTTTCGTCACGGCCAATCACGCCATCTCGTGCCAGGCGGCGTAATGCCGAGATAACCACCCCACCAGCGGTCTCGGTGAATATTCCCTCGGTCTGTGCAAGGAGTTTCATTCCTTCAGCGACTTCACTCTCCGGTACGATGGTCGCGGACCCGCCGGTCTTGTTGGCAATGCCGACAGAGTAGTAGCCGTCTGCCGGACTGCCGATTGCGAGGGACTTGGCAACAGTGTTGGGAACTACGGGTTTTGGATGCGTTTGGCCGTCTATGAAGGCGGTCGCAACTGGCGAACAACCTGCAGGTTGAGCAATGTGCATCTTTGTATCGGCGCTGTCGATGATTCCTATTTGTGCAAACTCTTGCAGGCCTTTGTACACCTTCGTAAACAGCGACCCCGACGCAACCGGGACGATGACGTGTTCAGGCGCACGCCATCCAAGTTGTTCGGCCAGTTCAAAACCCAGCGATTTACTCCCCTCGGAGTAATAAGGGCGCATGTTGATATTTACGAACGCCCACCGACGGTCATCACCGAGTTCCGAGCAGAGTCTGTTCACGTCGTCGTAGTTCCCATTTACGAGCACCACAGAACCGAATATAGCAGCGCCGAGTATCTTGCCTCGTTCGAGATCGGCGGGAAGGAACACTATCGTTCTCATGCCAGCTTTGGCTCCATGAGCAGCGGTTGCGCCTGCAAGATTTCCTGTTGAAGCACATGCGATCGTATCGAATTCGAACTCAAGCGCCTTGGTGGTCGCAACCGATACCACACGGTCTTTGAATGAATGTGTTGGGTTGGCCGAATCGTTCTTTATCCAGAGATTGTTGAGGCCCAGCTCACGACCAAGATTGTCTGCCTTTAGCAGTGGCGTCATTCCCGCGCCAATGTCTACGGCGTTTTCTCGACTGGCTGGCAGGAGCTGGTCATATCGCCATATGGTGAGTGGACCGTCCTGGATAGACTCGCGGCTCATGTTTTTGGCTACGGCATCGTAGTCGTAGGCAACTTCCAATGGCCCGAAACAAAAGTCGCAGACGTAGATCGGTTCCAGGGGGTAGTCACGACCACACTCTTTGCAGCGCAGGGACTGGACGTTTGGCAATTTCTTTGCTGGACCTCTCGACGGAAAGAGTTACTAATATCACTTCCGGCAGTCCAGCCGGGAGTGACAGCAGCAGCTCTTGATCCGAAGCTCGCTGATTCACCGACAACCTGTCCGTTTCACTTGGTAGATCTGAAACTGAACAGGGAGTAGAACTAAGAACCATATTAGGACTGAGAGTCGGAACCGTCAATCTGACAGCGCACTCGCGGGTACCAAAAATGACTACTCTCCTACTCGGGAGTATGCGAAATCCCGTCGTACCCGCGATTACATCGATACGCCTCTCGAAATCAATCCTCGCCGATCTAAAAACGTTGTCAGCCGGCTTGATCGTTCGCCCTGTTTACGGTCATCGACGTCAATCCACAATATCGAGGTTGCAAAGTTATCGACGAAGGTTCGGTCGTGGGTGGCCGTGATCATGGTGCCCGGATATTGCTGAAGAGCCTCCTCGAACCGCTCTCGACGGATGTCGAGATGGTTTAGCGGCTCGCCGGGATTTACGTGGAACGAAAGATCTTTGAGGACAACATTGGGGCCAAGTGACTTGGTAATCCCGTTAATTTGCAACATGATCTAAACCAGTTCGAACACGACCAGCAGACAGCCGAATGTGTCCGATTACTTCCCACAACTGAATGGAAGATGGTTTAGATTCGCAGAGCGCCCTCTCAGTTTGCGAACTCGAATAATCCCATAATGCCGACAATTCGAACCCGTCGCGTGCAGAATAATTCCAGCATACCGAAAACAACCTGAGCCAGCCTGATCGAGGAGCGAAAATATTGATTATTGAATGGAACGCTCACATGTTCAGTTCCGACACAGCGCGATTCCCGTTCCACCCTAGGGCTGCGTACGTTCCTCACCCCGAAATGCGTTCTGACGATCCGCTGGATGAGTACATCACCAGGATGAAACAGGAAGGGATCGACCGCGCAGTACTTGTGCATCCTGAACCGTATGGGGACGATCACCGCCTGGTGCTCGATTGCGTTGCGGCACGACCGGATCTGTTCAAAACTACTGCGCTTTACTATCCCGGCGATAGCGATGCACCTCAGCGGCTCAAAAAACTCGTGGCTAACAATTCGGGGGCGATAGTAGCGTTCCGGTTCCACGCGCATGAGGGAAAACGTACATATCTCGACTCGTTCTCCGATGCGAATGTGTGCAAACTCTGGAAGACCGCCGGTGAGTTGGGACTGATAATTGAACTGCACATCGGTCCAGATTACGCAGCTCAGGCTGCGGTCCTTGCGCGTCAGTATCCCGACTTCAAAGTGTTGATCGATCACATGGCGGAGGCGAAATACAGTTCCGGCCCCGGCTTTTCCGACGTTGTACGCATGAGCGAGTTGCCGAACGTCTACATGAAGCTCTCCGGCCTCAATCACTATGCAGACGACGGACCTCTGTACGAGAGCGTGATCCCGTTCAGCCGATGGATTGCCGACTGCTTTGGACCGGAACGAATGGTATGGGGGAGCGGATCGCCCCGGATAGTCGACGCTCACCTTTCGCACTGGAGCGAAGCCGACAGGGCAAAGGTCAAAGGTGGAAACCTGCAGGGCCTCCTCGGGTTTTAGTCCAGCAAAGCTCGGGTTGCATCGGTTGTGGCCAACCGCGCAGGGTCAAGGTGCGAGCGCAACCAGTACGGCACCTGCTCCTATTGCGGCGGCACCGATAGCCCGGTTTCGTGTGACCGACTCCTTCAGGACCAGCGCGGCCATGGCCACACCGAACACAATGCCAATTTCTCTGAACGGCCCGACGTAACTGACCGGTGAGAGCCTGAACGCACTTAGGACCAGGGTATATGCCACGAACTGGAGCGCTCCGCCGAGCAATCCCAGTCTCCAGTTGAGGCGAATTTCTTGAGCAAACTCTTGTCTGCTGTAACTCTGCTTCAAAAATGGCAATACACCTATCGCCCCACCTATTTGCAGCATGAACATGTAGAAGATCGGCTGAACGTGATCGACCCCTCGCTTATCGAGGGTTGAATAGGCGGCGATCACTAGGCCGGTCATCACTCCAAAAAGCACACCCTTGTCCGCGAGCAGTGATCTGAAATTCAGAAAAACTCTCAAACCACCACCTGATGATGAGCCGACGGTGACAACTCCGATGAATATCGCAGCGATCCCGAGCGCTCCGAGGAGTGATACCGATTCAGCCAGCACTGTGACTCCGATAATTGGAATAAGTGCCAGTCCAAGCCCACGAGCGACGGGATAAACGACCGACAAATCGCCGTATTTGTACGCACGTCCCAGGGTAAAAAAATAAGCGATATGCAGATTGATTGTTCCCGCGATGAACCACCAACCGACCGGATCGGGGGGGTCTGTGATCCACAGGTAAATCGCGATCGGTGAGGCAAGCAGAGCTCCCGCACCCGCCATCATCCAGTTGGTAAGCTCAGGTTTGCCTGAACGCCGGACCATCAGGTTCCAGGAAGCGTGCGCGAACGCGGAAATGACTACCAGTACAATCGCAAGACCGGTCATTGCAGCAGCCCGGGAAGACTAAGAATTAGCGGCTCTTCTGTTCGTGATCGGCCGCCAGGGCCCAGTCGACTCGAAGCTCAACATCACCATCTGCCCAGGGTTTCGTGATGTACTCGACGGCCCCCAGTGAGCGAGCCATCGCCATATCTTCAGGGCGACCCTTTGCAGTGACCATGATGACGGGGATGGGACTGGTGCGTGTATCCGCCTTCAGGGTTGCGAGTGCGTCAAATCCGTTGACCCTGGGCATCATGACGTCCAGAAGCACTAGGTCAGGAGACTCGGAAACAGCCAGATCGAATACCTGGTCGCCATCTTCCGCTTCAACTACGTCGTGGCCCGCATCTTCCAAGATGGTTGCGAGGGCCAGCCGTACGTCAGAGCTGTCGTCGACCACAAGTATTCGAGCCAATTAACCAACACCCCTACAGATTTAGGATTCGCAAGTCGGAAGCTAATTCGACGACTTTCGGAGCCATCAAACTGATTCTTCCACAATTTGGTTTACTTTGCACCCAGGATATGTATCCAGATACATTATTCGCTACGGGTCAGCATAATCGTCGTCGCATTAAAATAAAAAACAACTTTTTCCCAGCCCAGGTGGAGAACCTCTTTGCACTATCAAGATGAACGGACCAACGGTTGCCGGATCTCCGATTCATGGACATACCGCGGTTTGAAGACAGTGGTTTTAGAAAACGAACTTCTTCGGGTATCGATAATCGCGGACAAAGGCGCAGATGTTTTTGAGTTGACTCACAAACGGACTGACACCGAGTTCATGTGGAGGACACCCTGGTCCGTCAGAAATCCCAGTCTGTACACCCCGTCGACTGGAGATGGTGACAACACTTGGCATGATGCATACATCGGCGGATGGCAGACGATCGCCCCAACCGGCGGGCCTCCACAAAAATATGCAAACGCCGATATTGGTCAACACACGGAAGCGACCCTGATGCCCTGGGACGCAGTGATAATCGAGGATACTCCTGAGCGGGTCAGCGCCAAGTTCACTGTCAGAACTATCCGAACACCTTTCTGGATTGAAAAAGTTGTGACCCTCGAAACGAACAGTCCGATCGTCACTGTCACGGATTCGCTGACCAACCAGGCAGAGGAGCAGGCGGAAGCACAGTGGGGGCAGCACATCGCCCTGGGTGAGCCATTTCTCACTCCGAACTGCCGTCTCGACATGCCAGAATCCGATTTCATGGTGCCAGCCGGCGGTGAATCTTCCTGGCTAAAGCCGGGGCAGGTCGGTTCGTGGCCAACGGCTCTTGGCAACGATAACCATGGGGCCGATCTCCGGACATTCCCCCCGAAATCCGACCGAGTACAGGGTTTTGCAGCGTTCAAGAACCAGAAAGATGGCTGGTACGCAGTCACAAACCCGGATGTAGGAATCGGGTTTGGCGTCACCTATCCGACCGATATCTTCAAATACCTCTGGTACTGGCAAGTATTTGGTGGAGGTATGGGCTACCCGTGGTACGGCCGGACATACAACATCGGCCTCGAACCATTTACAAGTCTGCCAGCCGGAAAACCTGAACAGGGCAGCGACCGGCGTACTTCGATGATCTTCAAGGCCGGGGAAACAAAGACGGCAACTGTTAAGGCTGTCGTTTACGAAAGCACGACAGGCGTATCTCGTATCACCAGGGACGGGAAGGTTACGACCATCGTGCCGCGTAACCAGCCGGTCGGGTAATTCCCGCATTGACCGTCGGTCCTGCGGCCAGGTGAGCCGCAGGACCTGCACTGAACGAAACTCACGCCTCTGCGAGAACTCCCGCGTCGGTCTGATGCGCGCGGATCCAGTCCCAGTCGAGTGGTACACCTATTCCCGGGCCCTCGGGTGCGTAGACATTGCCGTCTTTATCGATTCCGTCCAGGTTGTCGTTGTAGCCCAGGTAGACCGGCGCTTTCGTCGTTTTTACCTTCGGGTGTACCAGACCAAGCTCGAAAAAGTTCGTGTTGCGGATCGACGACATTATGTGTCGGTGTACGGGTCCGGGGCCGTGCAACTCCATATCGAGTCCAAACCCTTCAGAGGCGTGCGCTATCTTCATTGCGCCCGTCACACCGCCATCCTCGTGTGCTCCTGCACGAACGTAGTCCGTGCCTTCAGCAACTATGAAATCGACGTGTTGTTCGAGCAGGCGAATGTGTTCGGTTTGCAACACCGGGGTCTTGACCATCTGGCGAAGTTTCCTGTGGGCAAACTGGGATACGCCTCCGTCCTGGTAAGGGTCTTCCCACCAGAAGAACCCGGCCTCGTCACATGCCTTGCCAAGTCTGAGAGCATCGCCGAAATTTTTTATCTCACAGGCGGGGTCAATCAGGAGGTCCATCCTTCCTTCGAACTGTTTTCCAAGATTTAGGACGTTGTCGACTTCTCTTTTGATGTTGTCCCGAGCAAGACCCCAGCCGTGGACTTTGAACGACCTGTAGCCCATTCCGTAGCACTGCTCGGCGAAATCGGCAAAATCATGCGGAGTTTGTAGTCCGCCGTTTTCATCACCGTGCAACGTCGACGCGTACGCAGGGAGCGGCTTTCTCTCGCCGCCTAACAACCGATAGAGAGGCTCGTCGTAGAGTTTCCCCGCGATGTCCCAGAGGCAGATGTCGATCACGCCGACGCCAAGTTGCGCACCGTGACGTAGACCTCGCTTGGTGTCGTTATAAATCGACTCCCGTGCCAGGGCGTCTTTCCCAATCAAGTACTCTGCGACGGTCTGGACATCGCCAATCGCCCGCCCGATCTCCGGGTACTCACCGACGATCCCCTGATCGGTATGAATCTGCAGGACCGTGCCTTTTTGCTTCAGTTTCGAACCGGCCTTGTAGACCATATTGAACGTGTTGTAGTCCTTGCCAACGTTCTCGAGTTCGTGCTCAAACGTGGTCACAGAGACTTTAGTGATCTTCGGGCTTGCTTTCATCGCTGGCTCCAGGAGGCTTCAAAAGGTCCATTTGAGGTTCAGGCGCATACAGGAAACGCCCGATTTGAATCGAATTCACGGTGAGATGTTAGCACGCAAGTGGGTGCTAACTGGACCCGCAAAGAGCGATTGCACACAATTACACGGAGTGTAGAATCCCGACGAAATTCAACAACATTCCGAAGTGAGTCCGGCCGCCGAATGAAAGCTATCGTCTATCACGACAACAAGGACATACGGCTCGAAGACATTCCAGAACCCGTGCCGGGGCCGAATGAAGTCAAACTCCGAATCACGAATGCCTCCATCTGTGCGACGGACATTGAAGAGTGGCAGTTCGGTCCGCTCTGGGTACAGCACGGCTCACCCAACGCGCTTACCGGCAGGCAGACTCCACTGGTTCTGGGTCACGAAATATCGGGACACGTCGTTGAACTCGGCCGGAATGTCGATTCTGTGAAGGTCGGTGACAGGGTGGTAGTCAACAACGTCATCACCTGCGGAACGTGTTTCTGGTGTCAGAAAGGCCAGCAAGCCGTGTGCCCGAACATGGCTGTGGCGGGGTTCATGACCGATGGCGGACTGCAGGAATACATGGTCTGGCCTGGCGATCATGTCATCGTGTTGCCCGAAAGCATTTCCGACGTCGAGGGTCCGTTGATTGAACCGGCCACCGTCGCCGTGCACGGCGTACGCCGCTCGGGTGTTAGGCCTGGCGACAACGTTGCGGTGATCGGTTGCGGGACGGTCGGTCTGCTCACGCTCCAGGCGTTCAAGGCTGCCGGAGCGCGTGTCATAGCGATCGACGTCCGCGAACAGAGCCTGGATCTCGCCCTGCAACTCGGTGCAGACGAGGTTCTGAATTCGCTTGATGAACAGGCTGCCGCCACGAAACTTCGCGAACTCACCGACGGCATAGGTCCCGATATCGTAGTCGAATCAGCGGGAGCCAGAGAGACTCCCCGGATGGCGATCGAGTGGGTACGCCGAGGTGGTACGGTGTTGCTAATCGGGATCTACTCGGCGAAACCCGAAATCGATTTCAACAGCGTTGTTGGGCCCGAGGTCACAGTGCTGGGTTCAGTAGCGACCTCGCCTGGCGACATGGAAGCTACTGTAAGGCTCATGGCGCAGGGAAAGATCAACGTGAAACCGTTGATATCAAAAGTCGTGCCGCTGAGCCGTGCGATCGAAGATGGATTCAACCGAATGCTGGATCCCAACAAGGACGTTTTCCGCATAGTTATCCAACCCGGTACGTAGTTGACCGGGTAACCGCCGACAAGGACTCGAATATCGAATGCAATACCAGGAAGAGCGGACCAGCGGATGTCGAATTTCCGACTCATGGGGATACCGCGGTCTGAAAACGATCGTCCTTGAGAACGAGTTGGTCCGCGTCACGGTACTGGCTGACAAGGGCGCCGATATCTACAGTTTCGTCCACAAGCCAACCGACACGGATTTTATGTGGCGTACTCCCTGGGGCGTTCGCGATCCCAGGCTTGCGGAGTCGCCAACCGGAGACGCAGCTTCGGTCTGGCTGGATCATTACGAAGGTGGCTGGCAAACAGTTGTCCCACACGGCGGATACGCTGACAGGGTTTACGGTGCCGACTTCGGGATTCACGGTGACGTGAACACGATTCCCTGGGACGCGGCAATCGTGGAAGACGCCCCAGAGCGTGTCAGCGCCATGTTCAAGGCAAAAAGTGTTCGCATGCCGATGACCGTCACGAAAACGCTATCGCTGGCAGCTGGCTCAGCGATTCTCAGCGTCGAAGAAACGGTCATGAACGAAGGTGAGCAGGACCTCGATTTCGTATGGCTTGAGCATATTGCGATCGGGCCTCCGGTTCTTTCCGGCAAGTCTCGATTATTCGTGCCAGCGTCACGCGTGTTGAGCCATCCTGAGAGCATCGACCAGAACTCGAAACTGGAGCCGAGTTTCGAAGGAGAGTGGCCGAACGTAAACGCAATCGACGGCTCGGTCCTGGATTTCACATATGTACCTGCGAAAGAAGACCGATCGCTCGACATGGCCTACATGACCGGCATGTCGGAGGGTTGGTACGCGTTGTTGAACGAGGAGACAAATCTCGGCTGGGCAGTCAGTTACCCGGTCGATGTGTTCAAGTATCTCTGGTACTGGCGGAACTTTGGTGGTGGTTATGGCTACCCGTGGTACGGCAGGTGTTACAACGCCGGACTTGAACCGTGCACCAGTTTCGGCAACGGGGGCATCGCCCAGGCCCAGGAAAACGGTACTGCGTTCAACATACGTGCAGGGCAGGCGGTATCGGTGTCGATCAAAGCCGGCCCGTTTACCGGCCACGGAACCGTCACGCGCGTCGACCCACAGGGTAATGTGACGCTCGAAGAGCCCTCCGTCCTGGTCGAGTAACGATTCATATCAACGTCAACGCAAACACCTGGAATAGGATCAACAATGCGAAAAAGAATGTTTGGCACATCTGGACTTGAGACCTCGGTCATCGGGTACGGTGGATGGCCGATGGGCCGGGGCATGTACGGCGATTTCGACGACGACGAAGCGGTCGCGGCAGCCCGAACGTCTTACGAGAACGGGATAACGCTGTTCGACACAGCTGCCGTTTACGGCTGGGGCTATGGCGAAGAGTTGATGGGAAAGGCACTCAAGGGCATCCGTGAAAATGTGGTCCTCGTAACCAAGGGTGCCCGCGAGTGGGTCCGAGACAATCCCGATCGCCGCGCAGCAACGGTTTCTAATTCCGACCCGAAGCGGCTGCTGGAATCGATCGATGAATCGCTTCAACGATTGCAGACCGACTACATTGATCTGTTCCTGATCCACTGGCCCGATCACAACCGCGCCTTCTCGGAGCCAATGGAGGCGCTTGAACAGGCAAAAAAGGCGGGAAAAATCCGCAACTCGGGTGTTTCTAATTTCTCAGTGAAAATGATGGAGGAGTGCCGCCAGTCAAGTCCGATTGTGACGAACCAGATCGGCTATCACATCTTTGATCGACGACCGGAAGCAGAGGTGATGCCGTTCGTGAAGAGTAACGGTATGGGGATCATGGCATACGGTTCGCTGTCGCACGGATTGCTCACCGGCACATGGGGACCGGACAAGACCTTCGGTGATGATGACTGGCGCCGCGGTGGAGCGAATTTTGGGATCAAGTCGTGGGGTCCTGAGAACCTTGCCGCCAATGTCGCGGTGGTTGAGAAACTGAGGGTGATTGCAGCCGATCACGGAAAAACAATCCCGCAACTCGCAATTGCCTGGGTGCTGGCCAATGAAACGGTCAGTGTTGCACTCGCTGGTTCGGTGACACCCGCCGAAGCCACAGAGAACCTCGGTGGTGACTGGCAAATGTCACCCGAACTCAAAAAACAGATCGATGACCTCGTCCTGGGCGAGGGATCGGGCGTGGGCACCCCGGGCATGGCAATCGCTACGTAGTGGCGCACGATTTTTCCCTTCAAGAGAAAGTAACCGAGAAAACAGATGATCATCGATACCCATTGCCACGCCGGTAGAAACTGGTTCCAACCCATCGAAACCCTTGAGTTCGAAATGAACCAGGCCGGTGTCGATGCTGCCGTCCTGATCCAGCACGGCGGAACATATGACAACGAGTACCTGTTCACGGAAGCAGGCAAGAGGCCCGGCCGTTTCAAAGTAGTCGTACTGGTCGACCCGGAAAGCCCCGATCCGCTGGGAAAGTTGGAACAGTTGGCTCAACAAGGAGCTGCCGGGATTCGAATAGCTCCCGATGGTCGGTTTAGCGCACTGTCGGACGTTACCGACATCTGGCGCAGGGCAGGTGAGTTAGGTTTGGTCGTAAGCTCGCTCGGCGACGCCAAAAGATTTTCGAATGCCAGTTTCAAACGAATTATCGATGATTGTCCGGAAACCCAGATCGTGATCGAACACCTGGCTGGCGTTGGCATTGCCGACGAGCCATACACCGATTACAGGTCGGCGCTTGAGTGCGCATGCCGGCCAAACACGACGATCAAAGTTCCCGGTCTTGGCGAGATTACGGTCCGGCCTCCACGACTGTTGCCACAGTTCCGGTTTGAAAATATTCCTCCACTTTTCGAGATGGCCTACGAGGCTTTCGGGGCCGACCGGATGATGTGGGGGAGCGACTTTCCACCAAGTGCCGGTCGCGAGGGCTACTGGAACACCCTTGAGGGTGTCCGAAGTCATCCAGCATTCTCAAACGGCGACGATATCGACTGGGTACTGGGAAAAACTGCCGCCCGTGTCTGGGGGTTCGACGACTAGCCAGGGCCTTCGAACAAATAGGTACCGGTTCTACTCGGCCCACCAGGAGGCACCAACGAGGCCGGGTCCGGTGTGCGCTCCCATGAATGGGTGAAACTGGGTGACGAACAACTCCGCACATTGAAGATTCTGCGAGGCCCAGTGCTCCAGTTCAGCCGCCCGTTCGGCTGACCCTGCGTGCATCACATTGACGTGTGCAACCCGACCATCGATATCCTTGAGCATCTCAACTTGAAGTCTCCTGAGCGCCTTGTTGATCGACCTTGGACGGGCGATTGCGCCGATCTTCTCCACGGAGTACTCCATCACCGGCTTGATGTTTAGCGCAGAGGTCGCCCACAATGCGATTTTCGGTACCCGACCGCTGCGATGGATAAAACGAAGTGTGTCGAGGATCGCCAGTAACCTGACTTTGCCGGCGACCTCGCGGGCACTCTGTTCGACATCGAAAAAAGATTTTCCGGCGCACGCGGCACGGGCAGCGGCGAGCGCAATAAGTGCCTGCGACCCGGCAGCGGTTTCTGAATCGAACACGGTAATTTTCGTACCGGGACGTTCAAGCTCAAGCATTTCGGCGGCCACTTTCGCAGAGTCGTATGCGGCGCTGAGCCTCGCTGACAGGCTAACGCAAAAAATGTTTGGGGCTCGATCGGCTGCCGCCCGGTACTGTTCCAGGTATTCAGCCGGTTTCGGAGCGGATGTTGTTGGAGTCTCGGTCGACCTCTTCAGTTCGGAGTAGAAGTCATCAATGTCGCCGCCAGCACCATCCGCGTATGTCCTGCCGTTTATCGTGATTTCCATACGCGACACGAAAATTCCGAGTTCGGCTATCAACTCCGGTGACAACGCAGCAGCCGAGTCGGTCACAACACTAACTAGCGTATTTTCGACAGTCATAAATCCAGTAGCCCCAGGTGGATTATGAGTAAGACCACCGCCAGGTTCAATGATTACACGGTTACAGTACTGGGGTAGTTGCCGCAAACTCGATTAGAATTGATCGTTCACCGGTGGATGTCCATTCGATCAAATAAGATCGGTTTTCAAGTCGATATATAGCCATTTCAAGATGAATTCTCAGTTCGAGCCTGTCCCGAGGCTCCCAAACATGCAAGACTCCGGTCCTGCGGAGCTCGCTGCACGTGACTCTGTCACTGCGAGATTGCGCGAGATCTTCCGCCTGAGAGGGTACGATCGCGCGGAAACTCCGTTCCTCGAACAGACAGAGCTATATCTAAGGAAATCGGGCGGTGCGCTTTCGTCCCGCCTGTATGGATTCGTTGAACCAGGTGGATATGAGGTAAGTCTTCGCCCGGAGTTCACCTCGGCAATAGTCCGGTACGCCCTCGATCTCGACAGACCCGGCAAATCAATCAGATTGATGTACGACGGTCCGGTTTTTAGATATGCCGGTCCCGATGAAGAAGACGGTGACAAGACTCGCCAGTTCACCCAGCTCGGCGCGGAGTTGATCGGGCCGCCTGCGCCATCGGCTGATGGCGAAATCATCGCGATGGCGCTGGAAGGCCTCCGCGAATCAGGAATTGCCAGTGCCAGGGTCGTCGTCGGCCACGTTGGTGTTGTACTTGCAGCTCTTGCTGAATACCAGCTCTCTGAACGGGCCAGGCTCTTTCTCGTCAAACGCATCGAAGAACTCAAACGTGGCCAGGTTGAAGAAGTTTCTCAGCAGGCCGCAACACTGGGTTTTTTGAGCGATGCCACTACTCTTGGCACCCCGGAAAGTGCCGACCGAGAACGACTAGCTGCAACGATCAGGCAGGTCATGGCCGCAGGTATTGGCGTGCAACTCGGGCAAAACACTGGATCACGCACACCAGAGGAAATCATTGACCGCCTGTCAAGAAAGATGTCTCAGGTCGATAGTCCAGAGGAGTTCAGGCGTGCACTGGACATGCTGACCCTGTTATCGAACGTCAGCGGGTCGGTTGAATCTGCTGTCGGTGCAGCCAGGAACGTTCTTTCGAAAAGCGGAATTTCGGTCGAACTTGTATCCAATTTAACCGATGTTCTTTCAGCGGCAGAAATAGAAGGTGTGAAGCCCGGTCGGATGTCCGTCGATTTTGGTCGTGCGCGCGGGATTGCCTACTACACGGGAATGTTGTTCGACATCTACGCCGACGACGCCAGCGAGCAAACGCTTGGCGGCGGTGGACGGTACGACGGTCTCACGAGGGCACTCGGATACGATCGCGATGTGCCAGCACTTGGATTTGCCTACAACCTCGACGCGGTGACGGCGCTCCTTGCACGTGGCGGCGACGGGATCAGTCACCTTGAACTTATCTCACCGTCCGATTCCGGCTCTGTAAGGGCTGCAGTGGAGTCGGCGCGAGAGCTTCGAGCGCAGGGCAAGCGGGCGGCTGTGAATTTTGAGGATCCAGCCTCGTCAAAACGGACGCGAGCAAAAGGCAAGGGGGCGAAATGAGCAGTCTTCGCCTCGCGCTTCCGTCAACGGGAGCACTGTTCGATGGGACGGCCTCACTGCTATCTAATTGTGGGCTTGGTGTCCGACGTGCAAACTCCAGGCGATACACGGCCGATATTCCGTCTCTGCCGGGAGTCGATGTCCTGTTTCAACGGCAGTCTGATATCACAGTCGAACTCGATGGCGGAAGCGCCGATATCGGAATAGTTGGTCTCGACCGCTATGCCGAATCTCGCCTTGAACGCGGCGACACTGTACTGGTCCACAGCGGGCTCGGGTTTGGTGAATCAAAGCTCGTGATCGCAGTTCCTGACTCGTGGCTCGACGTAACCAGTATGTCGGACCTGGCGGACATCGCCCTGGAGTTCAGAGGTAAAGGCCACGACCTGCGAATCGCGTCGAAATACCCGCGATTGGTAAAACGGTTCCTGAATCAAAATGGCGTGAACTACGTCTCAATGGTTTCAGTTTCGGGCGGTCTCGAAGCTGCTCCCGTTATGGGTTACGCCGATGTCATCGCTGACATTACGGCGACTGGAGCAACACTCCGTGAGAATGGCCTGCGCATCCTGGTCGATGGGATTGTGGCGGAGTCCCAGGCGGTTATCGTCGGAAATGGTCGAGCGCTGGCTGCCGACCCGGAAAAGTTGAGCCTCACCAGGCAGATGCTTGAAAAAATCGAGGCCAACCTGCGGGCAGACAAATACCAGCGAGTGACCGGCGACTTGAAGGGTGAATCTGAAGCTGAAGTCGCACGCCAGGTGATGACAAGACGCGAACTCGGTGGCCTTGATGGACCAACAATTTCAGCGGTGCACACCGGAAAATCCAGCAATTGGTTCACGGTTCAGGTGTTGGTGCGAAAAACTGATCTCGCCGAGGTTGTCAGTCACTTTCGTGATCTTGGTGGCATCGGGATCGCAGCGAACGATGTGCAGTACGTCTACCGAGATACGTGCGATTCGTACGATCAGCTGGTCGAAAATTTGCAACGGTTTCCTGAAATGGCGTTGAGTGGCCAGCAGTGAAACGTGTCATTGGAGCCGCCAGGGGTATCGAATACTTCCGCCGCGAACGCAAAGTGCCGACAGCGACGGTTTTATCGGACGGGAATGGGCTGTTCGCCGATAAAGTTCCTCCCGATGAATTCGCCGCCAGGGTTATTCAGATCGTCCGCAGCGAGGGTGACCGCGGACTACGCCGGATCAGTGCGGCTCTCGACGGAACTTCACCCGGCATATTGGAAGTTCCCCAATCTGAAATCGATTCGGCACTCGAAGACCTCGATCCCGCTACCCGTACAGCATTGGAACTGGCCGCTGATAGAGTCCGAAAATTCCAGATCAGGGGACTCCCGAAGAGCTGGAGTGACGGTACCGGAGAATTCGGCGAAAAAGTCACACCGCTACACTCGGTGGCGGCCTACGTGCCGGGTGGCACCGCACCGCTTGCGTCAACGGTCATAATGACGGTTGTACCGGCGGTAGTCGCCGGCGTCAGTGAAATCATTGTGGCGACCCCTGCGGCAGGCGAATCGATGCCTCACGATGCCATCCTGGCCGCCGCAAAAATCGCTGGCGCCTCCCGGGTGTTTAAAATCGGCGGTGCCCAGGCAATCGCCGCGCTCGCATACGGAACGGAATCAGTCCCTGCAGTCGATCTCATCTGTGGACCGGGTAACGCCTGGGTAACTGCTGCAAAGAAACAGGTTTACGGCGATGTCGGTATTGACGGCCTGTACGGTCCAACTGAAACCCTGGTGATCGCCGACGAATCGGCAAACCCGCAATTTGCTGCATCCGATTTGATCGCGCAGGCAGAGCACGATGTGGTTGCCCTGCCGATCCTGATCGCGCTGTCGGAAGAGATCGTGGACAGAATTGAAGTGGAGATCGAACGCCAGCTGGAAAGTCTGCCTCGCGGTCATATCGCGAGTGCCGCAATCGATAATCGCGGGGTAGCGGTGGTTGTGAACAACACCGCGGAAGCGATCGACGTCGCGAACGCAGCTTCACCCGAGCACATGTGTATTATCACCTCCGATGCCGCTGAGCTTGCGGAAATGGTACGTAACGCCGGGGGACTGTTCATTGGAGAGTGGTCGGCGGAAGTAATGGCCGATTATGTTGCCGGTCCCTCACATGTCATGCCGACGGCTGGCACAGCCCGGTTTTCGTCCGCGCTTTCGGTCAGGAACTTTGTTCGCGTAACACCCGTTCTTAACTTCGATTCCGAAACGTTCCTTGAACTTTCAGTGCACGCGGAATCGCTGGCAAAAATCGAAGGTCTCCAGGGACATGCCTCTGCATCGGAATATCGACGGCGTCAGATAATTGGCGAATAACAACTAAACAGTTCAAATTTTCCAACCATGCCTCCAGAATCACGACTCGAAAAACTCATGCGGCCCCACATGGCCGAGATCGCGACATATCACGGGGTTGATCCTTCGGAGGAGTTGGCTCGATCTGCGGGGATCAAACCGGAAGATGTAATCCGCCTGAACGCGAACGAAAATCCGTACGGCCCTCTGGACAAAATCTCAGCAGCCCTCTCTGGTCTGCCGTTACACCTTTACCCCGATCCCAACCAGCGCAAATTGCGGTCGGCGCTAAGTGAGTACACGGGACAGCCAGCCGAGCGGATTATCGCGGGAGCCGGTGGTGACGAGATAATTGATCTTCTGATGCGTCTTTTCGTTGAGCGCGGTCAGAAAGTGCTCGACTGCGAGCCAACTTTCGGAATGTACGCATTCTCGGCGCGCCAGGCCGATGCAGTCATAGCGTCGGTACCGAGAAACGAAACCTGGGACATCGACATCAAGGCGATGCTCGAAGCCATCGACGATTCGGCCCGAATAGTTTTCCTGGCATCGCCGAACAATCCAACAGGAAATTTGCTTACGGAGGAAGACGCTCGAGCTCTGCTCGAAACAGGTCTGGTCGTGTGTGTCGACGAGACTTACTACGAATTCTCGAACAGCACACTCGCCCCGCTGCTCGAAGAGTACGAAAACCTTGTGATACTGCGATCGTTCAGCAAGTGGGCCGGGATTGCGGGTCTGCGAGTCGGTTACGCGCTGGCGTCGGCCAGGCTGATCAGCCACCTTATGGACATCAAGCAGCCGTACAACATAAATATTGCAGGCGAGGCAGCTGTGCTTGCTGCTCTCAGGCACCAGGGCGAACTGCTCGAACGTGCGGCGATCTTGATCGAACAACGCCAGCGGCTCGAATCTGTTCTGGATGACACCGATGGCGTTTCGTACTATCCATCAAGGGGCAATTTCTTACTCTGTCGGTTTGAACGACTCACCGCCGAGGAGGCTTACGTTGGGCTGGCTCGACACGGGATCTTCGTGCGGAAGTTTCCGCAGACGGTCCTTAGCAACTCTTTGAGGATCAGTTCAGGGACCCCCGAACAGACAGACCGGTTGATCGACGCCCTCAGAAGCGTTGTTTAGTAACCACTGCCACGGTTAGCATCGATCTAGCAGTCGGATTGAATCTGTATCAAGGGCACATGAATGGCAGACAACGAAGCTCGCGTGGCGACAATTGCCCGCGAGACTGGTGAAAGCAAAATCGCTGTGACCGTCAATCTTGATGGAACGGGTATTGCAGAGATCGACACTCCTGTCGGCTTTCTCAAGCACATGCTGAGCCAGATCGCTAGGCACGGCCTGATCGATCTTAAAGTCGAGGCGAACGGCGATCTTGAGACAGGCGCACACCACACGGTCGAAGACACGGCGATTGTGCTCGGTCGAGCCATCGACCAGGCCCTTGGCGACCGAAAAGGTATCGTTCGCATGGCCGATCGGACATGCCCCCTGGATGAGGCATTGACCCAGGCAGTGCTGGACCTTTCCGGCCGCGGTTACGCAGTAGTCAACATGGGGATCGATAACAATGTCGGTGAATTCCCTGCCGACCTTGCGCGCCACTTCTTCGAGGCGCTGGCTGTGGAAGGTAGGTTTTGCCTTCACATCAGAGTGTTGGCAGGGCAGAACGAGCATCACGTGATCGAATCTGCGTTCAAGGCATTCGCGCGGTGTCTACGAGACGCAACGCGTATTGACGAGCGAAATCCTGACGCTGTGCCAAGCACAAAAGGCACCCTGACCGATTAGGCCATCGCCCAGGCGGCAAAAACTATCGTGCAGCGATAGGGCGGTCCTACAAAGCGCGCAGTTCGTACGTGAACGTTTCGATCACCGGATTGGCGAGCAGTTTCTCGCACATCGACTTAACATCGACCTCGGCAGCAACGATGTCGTCTCCTTCGATCTTAAGTTCGAAGTATTTCCCTGCTCTCAACGAATTCACAGAGTCGAATCCCAGACGTCCAAGTGCGCGTGCGATCGTAAGACCCTGTGGATCGTTTACCGTCGGCTTGAGCATGACGTGGACTTTTGCGAGAAACATCGGCGAATTCCTAGAACGAATTCTGCGGCACACTTTCGGGTGCGCGGTCCTGGTACTCATCAATGAAACGCCTGATTGCGTCCTCGTCAACTTCGTCCAGATACAGGTGATGCCGCCATGCGGTGATGGCGATTTTGCTCGGCAAATTCGGGTACGGGGACATGATGTACAGGGAAGGGCTGCGCGGAATGATGTCGTCGAGAGCCTTCACAATTTCCGGGCAGCCGTCAGGGCAATCGTAATGGAGCCCAATTCCACCGTGCTCCAGATTGTGAATCAGGACCTCGTCAGGTAAGAATTGTTCGTAACGACCCCATCTGGCGGGGGAAGGAACTCCGGCAGGCGTGCTTGTTCCAAACCAGTGCGGCCCCGAGGTTGCCGGTGTGACCGAGTACGGATCCAGGTTGGGTATATTCCCTTCAAGGTGAGTCCGGCCGTCATCGGGGTCGAGCTCTATGTGCCCGCCTGTGTTGACACCTCCACTCCCTCCAGAATTCTGGGGATTGAGGTTCGGAGAAACGACAAGAGCAGCAATAAACACGATGGCGAAAGTTATTCCACCAAACATGTAGAGCGACCGCTTTCGCCGAGCCCGAGTCTTGCTGCGGCTGCGACGTTCTTCGCGAATCTGACCCTTGGTCATGCCACGGCGACTATCTGGACGGGTGGATGCTTTTCGCTTTTGTTCTGCCATGCAATCTCGGATGTCGCACCATCAGGTGCGCCAGTAATTTCAATAGCTATCTACAGTATCAGCGACTTGCCTGACAGTCGCTGATACGCCTGAAGATATCGTTCCCTCGTTTGCTCAATTATCCGGCCCGGAAGGGTTGGAGGAGGAGGTTCACGATTCCAGTCGGTGTCGAGCAGCCAGGCGCGTAAAAATTGTTTGTCGAACGCAGGCGGGAAATTCCCGGGCTCCCAATCGTCTATGTCCCAGTACCGACTCGAGTCGGGCGTCAACACCTCGTCAATTAGCGTCAGTTGTCCGTCAACGAGACCAAATTCAAATTTTGTGTCCACGAGAATCATGCCGCGTTCCCTGGCGTGCTCGTGTGCGACCTCGAATACCCGAATACTCTTCTCTTCGAGCAGTCGGTGCATTTCGACTCCAATGAGATCCTGTGCCTCCGCCCGAGTCAACGGTTCATCGTGCCCGGAAGATGCTTTCGTCGACGGTGTGAACACCGGCTCCGAGAATTTTTCGGCCGCTCTCAAACCCGCTGGCAAGGGTTCACCGTTCATCGTTCCCGAGCGTTCATATTCGGCCCACGCAGAACCAGCAATATAGTTTCTGACGACGCACTCGATATCAAATCGGTCAGCCTTTTTTATCACCATTGATCTACGGGCAAGCTCGGGAGTCAGTTTTCTCAATGCGCCTGTTTTTTCGATATTGGCCATCGCTGCATCGTCATCGGCCGTGGCGACCATATGATTCGGCATCACCTGATCGATGACTCCAAACCAGAAAGATGACATCTGGGTGAGGATCACACCCTTCCCGGGAATCGGCTGATCCATGACCACGTCGAAAGCCGAAATCCGATCGGATGCGACCATTAACAACAGGCCGTGACCGAGGTCGTACGTGTCTCGAACCTTTCCCCTGTGAAGCAATCCGGGGAGATTTGTCTCAAAGACAGCTTCAACCAACGGCTGTCTCCGAGATCCCGACTCGTTGATATATGTGATCGACATATTGAAGATAGAAGTTGTAGTCGAACAGGTCGTCGAGGTCCCTCGCGCTGACTTTCGCAGACACCGTGGGGTCGGTTTTGATCAAATCCCGGAAGTCGAGCTCTTCATCCCACGATCGCATCGAGTTTCGCTGGACTGCGTCGTAGGCTTCAGTCCGTTCGACTCCCTTTTCGATCAGCAGCAACATGACACGCGGCGAAAACACCAGTCCCCGGGTCGACTCAAGGTTCACCATCATTCGGTCTACATGAACCGTCATGCCCGCAATAATCCCGGTCATAAGGCTCAGCATGTAGTCGGTCCCAAGTGTGGCGTCCGGGAGGATCATCCGCTCGGCCGACGAATGAGAGATATCGCGCTCATGCCATAAAGCCACATTTTCAAGTGCTGTGACCGAATGACCCCGTATTAGACGGGCGAGCCCGCATATACGCTCGGCCAACTCGGGATTTCGTTTGTGGGGCATCGACGACGAGCCCTTGGTGACATACCCGGGTGTGCCAAACGGTTCTTCAACTTCTCGGATCTCGGTCCGCTGGAGTCCCCTGGTCTCAGTCGCCATTTTTTCGAGGGTGGCGGCGATCAGGGCCATTACCTGGACATATTCGGCGTGTCGATCCCTCTGGATTATCTGGTTGGAAACTTCCGCGGGCGACAGACCCAGTTGACGGCAAACGGACTCTTCGATAACCGGTGGTACCGATGCGAATGTCCCGACCGGACCGGAAATCATTCCCACGGCGACCCGTGTCCTGACGGCCGCGAGGCGCGTACGGTTCCGCTTCATTTCAGCGAACCAGAGGGCAAGCTTCATCCCGAAGCTCATCGGTTCGGCATGAATTCCGTGAGATCGCCCAATGCATGGTGTATTTTTGAACTCAATCGCCCGGATACGCAGTGCGTTCAAAAGTTCGACCAGCCCTCGGTCGAGAAGATCGCAGGACTGTGCCATCTGCATGCTAAGCGCAGTGTCTTTCACATCGTTCGACGTCAGTCCGTGATGTAGCCAGCGACCCTCTGGGCCAAGACTTTCACCTACAGCCCTGGTAAAAGAAACAAGGTCGTGCTTGGTTTCGTCGAACCAGCGGTCGTAAGCCGAACGATCAAAGCTGGCCGCCCTGATCTTCACCATGTCGTCTTCAGGAATCACACCCTGATCGGTCCACGCTTGGGCGGCAGCGATTTCGACTTTGAGCCAGAGATCGAAGTTGTTGTCGTCCGACCATATGGCGCTCATCTCGGGTCGCGAGTATCGAGGGATCATCGCTTCAGTGATCTCCGTTCGTCGACGTTTTCTTTACCAAGTACTCCAGCACCGGGCCAAAATCCTTATCGAACTCGATTGCTTCGATACCGTTCTCGTTGCAGAACTCAAGCAGCCTGCCGGTCGCGAAGACCGTGTCCGCCTCGTTACGAGCGGCGCAGGAGTCTGACAACAGGCCGTCTCCGACGAAAATAATCTCGCTCTGATCGCAACCCTGTCTTCGATCGCGGATCACCTCGCACTTACAGGTAACCCAATCACCTATGCACGATTTTCCGGCAGAAGGGTAATCGTACCGAAATGGAGGAAGTTCCGCTGGATCGGATAGGACGATTCCACAGGCGATATCAACATGTTCAAACCCGGCATTTTCCAGCACAGGTTCGATATAGAAATTCAACCCTGCGGAGGCGACTGTGACCGTCCCTCCGTGCTTCCAAATCTCAGCGAACAGTTCCCCGGCAAGATTCCGTACAGAAGTGCCTGACATCGCTCTCGCTGACATTTCAGCGGTCGATTGGTCAACCAGATCAAATACTTCCTCCTGGTATGCCCTGAATGAAATTTCACCGTCCAAAAACCACATGCGTAGCTTGGCGACTTGCTCCGGCGGCGCGTGATCGCGGTACATGTCACCAGCCACGAAAGATGTTGCCAGTGTGCTGTCGAAATCACACACCAGGTGAATCGGAGTCACTACGATCGACTCCTGATTAAATCCGCCAGTTCGTACATTTCCGCCCACACCTGTCCGTCATCGCCAGCCCGACTGGCAAATAAATCCCGCAGTGCACTTACGTCCACCAACCTCACCTCCGCAATATTCTCAGCTTCGGGGGGATTGGTCGGTCGGTAATTGATTTCAACTTCGGAGAATCCGACCAGCTGATAAAAATACGGGTGAGGTGAGTGGGGACGATATGGCGATACTCGTTCTGACCGGCATTTGAACACACCGAACGGGGTAAACCTGCGTAATTCTGCTCCCGCTTCCTCACCTAGCTCGCGTTCGGCAGCAGCCATGTACGATTCGCCGGGTTCAAGGGCTCCTCCCGGGTGATCCCAATCTCCATTACTGTGTCGAATTGCAACAGCAAATTTGCCTGAAAACGCGGCAATGCGGACGTTCGAGATTAGCGATTCGTCCAGACCACCATCGATGAGTTCGAACTGGGCGTCGATAGGACCCCATGCCCAGTGGATTGGCCGAAACAGATTGGGAAAGTCTGCGGGGTCAATGTCGGGAACTTTCACGTCAGCCTTTGACCGCACGGGCGGCGATGTCGTGCCTGTAACGTGCACCTTCGAACGATATTCGCTCGACACCGGCGTATGCAGAATCTCGGGCTGCCCTGATTGACTCACCTGACCCAGCGACACCCAGCACACGGCCGCCTGACGTGAATAACTCGCCTGATTCATTCCGCGTAGTCCCTGCGTGGATTACCAGGCCGTGCTCCGAAGCCTCGTCGACACCGGTGATTATCTTTCCGGTCTCAAATGATCCCGGATATCCCTCCGAGACCATCACGACGAACGTATGAGGAATATCTGACCACTCGACAGCCTGCTCGGACAGGCGCCCCTCGGCAACCGCAAGGCAGATATCAAGCAAGTCAGTCTTGAGCATCGGCATCAATATCTGGGTTTCGGGATCACCAAATCGACAGTTGAATTCGATAACTTTGGGCCCCTCAGCGGTGATCATCAATCCGGCGTAGAGCATCCCTGAAAATGAACTATTTTCGCTCACCAGTGCCTTTGCCACCGGCTCCAGAATTACCTCGCGCACTCGACCGGCAAGTTCTTCCGTCCAGAACTCCGGAGGCCCGTAGGCGCCCATCCCACCGGTGTTCAGGCCGACGTCGGCGTCTCCAACTCGCTTGTAGTCGCACGTCGCGATCTCGGACGAAACGAACTCACCGTCGACGAACGCGAAGACGCTTACCTCTGGCCCTGTCAGTCTTTCCGCCAGCAAAATTCTGGCCGAAGAGGATCCAAACGCCGCATGGTCGAGCATCCCGACTATCGCCGCATCAAGATCGTCGTAGGTTTCGGGAATAAGCACACCTTTACCAGCTGCGAGACCGTCTGCTTTAACGACAAGCGAACCTTCCGTTCGGGAGCGGCCATACTCGATCGCCAATCTGGATTCGGTGAACGCCAGAGATTCCGCAGTTGGAACGCCATATTTTGCCATCAGGTCGTCTGACCAGACCTTCGATCCCTCGATGCGCGCAGCCGCAGCCGACGGCCCAAAGACTTTGATTCCCACATCGGTAAATCGATTGCACAATCCGTCGACTATGGGCTGATCGGGAGCGACTATGGCAAGATCAATGTCGCGGAGGCGGGCCAACTCCAACATGCCGTCAAAATCGTCGACCGCTACGGCGACATTTTCGCCCAGTTCAGCGGTCCCGGCATTGCCGGGGGCTATGATCAGTTCGGAGACTCCCGGGCTCTGCGCCAGCTTCCACGCAATTGCGTGCTCTCGCCCTCCCGATCCGATCAACAGCACTTTCAACCAGGTAACCCTTTGAAGGTCAAATCAGATTGGAGGAATTCCGGGGGATGATCGCCGGACTGAAGTGGCCGAGACTTCTGGTCAGGCACTATTCCCACTCAATCGTCCCCGGCGGCTTACTGGTGATATCCAGAACAACGCGGTTAACCTCCGGAACTTCGTTCACTATGCGGTTCGAAATCCTCGCAAGTGTCTCGTACGGAAGCCTCGCCCAGTCGGCCGTCATAGCGTCCTCGCTTGTGACCGCACGAATGGCGACAACGTACTGGTATGTACGCTGATCACCCATCACACCGACCGTCTGTGTATTGGTCAACACGGCGAAAGACTGCCATAACCTGTCGTATAAATCGTCGCCCTTTATTTCATCGATGACGATCCAATCGGCAGCCCTGAGGATCTCGAGTTTTTCGTAGGTGACTTCGCCCATGATTCGGATCGCAAGCCCCGGTCCAGGGAATGGTTGGCGGTTAACACTTTGCTGGGTTAATCCCAACTGGGCCCCGGCGCGACGAACCTCGTCCTTGAACATGTAGCGGAGCGGCTCAACAAGCTTGAGGTTCATATGCTCCGGGAGTCCCCCGACGTTGTGGTGCGTCTTTATCTTGTGCGACGCCTTCGATTCGGAACTGACACTCTCGATGACATCCGGGTACAGGGTCCCCTGCGCAAGGTAATCGACTTCGCCGATATCGATTGCTACCTCCTCAAACACCTTGATGAACTCTTCGCCGATCGTCTTTCTTTTAACCTCGGGGTCAGTAATACCTTTCAATGCACTTAGAAATCGTTCCGTCCCATCCACGAAAATAAGGTTCACTCCAAGTTGACTGGCGAAAACGTTCTGAACTCGGTCGGCCTCGCCACGGCGCATCAGTCCGTTGTCTACAAAAATACAGGTCAACCGATCACCGATCGCTCTGTGGATTAACGCCGCGGCGACGGTGGAATCTACTCCGCCGGAGAGCGCACATATGACTTTTCCGTCACCGACTCTCTCCCTGATCCGGTCGATAGCGTCTGTCACGAAGTTTGCAGGTGTCCAGTCACCCTTAGCTTTGCAGGCATCGAACACGAAATTACGCAGGATTTCCGGACCCTGTGGTGTGTGTGCAACTTCGGGATGGAACTGGATTCCGAAAAACGTTCCCTCATCGTTGCTCATCACCGCAAACGGTGAGTTTTTCGAGTGTGCTTTTGACTGAAACCCCGGAGGAAGCTGCTCTATACGGTCTCCATGACTCATCCAGACGGACAACTCATCGTCGAGTCCATTGAACAGGATGTTGTGCTTTCCATCCTTGTGGATTACAGCGTGGCCGTACTCTCTCTCAGTTCCCGCGTGGACCTTCCCTCCCAACTGGTGTGCCATGAGTTGCATGCCATAGCAGATGCCCAGGACGGGAACACCGGCCTCATACACCCACGCAGGCGCCATCGGGGCACCGGGTTCGTAGACGCTGTTTGGTCCGCCGGAAAGGATTACACCGATAACGTCCTGCTCGTTCAGGATTTCGTCGCCTGCGTCGTGTGGGATTATTTCGCAGTATGTATTTGATTCGCGTACTCTCCGGGCAATCAAACGCGAATACTGGGATCCGAAATCTACGATGACGATCGTTTGGGTTCGGACGCCGATCGGTGGGTTGACCCCGATAGTTCGGTCGGCCTGCGCTATTTCGAGATAGGTTCCGACCTCGATGTCGTCCGAGGTCGCGACGCGCCGTGACGATTCACCAGATGAATGTTCAGTCATGTGTCCCCCGGTAAGTCAGGCAGAAGTGACAACTCAAACTCGACACCATGCCAGAGCACTGCGTTTCACACACGTAACGCCCGGTCGCATTTGTAAAGTCAGGCTACAAATCTACCTCTCCCCGCCGACAGAGTCACCGGCAATTCCGGATATGTGCAGGTTTTGAGTTGTCAGTCGGGACGAAAGCCGGGCAAAGTGGCCAAAAGCAGGTCGAATCTGCCTGCCGGTCGTTAATATGAATCCATGTTGATTACTCCGTCTGTCCAGAACCTGTTGGACGCTGCAAAAGCGATCCAGCGCGGCGAACTGGTCGCTTTCCCAACCGATACTTTTTACGCTCTGGGTGCGGACGGTCTTAACACGCGGGCGGTCGAAAGTGTGTTTGCCGCGAAAGGTCGAAATCCACAGACCCCGGTTCCGCTGCTATTGAGTCACGTTGCGATGGCTGAGGACCTCATCAATGAGTTTCCGGAGCCCCTTCGTGCGCTCGCCGAGGAGTTCTGGCCCGGAGCCCTGACGATTGTTTTGCCTGCCTCGTCGGCTGTCCCCGAGGCAATCACCGCCGGGACCCGCACTGTTGGACTGAGAGTCCCCGATCACAGGTTAGCCTGCGAGTTGATCGAGCTTGCCGGAACTCCTGTCACAGGGACGAGTTGCAATCTCACCGGCCAACCTCCCTCGAAAAGTTCTCAAGACATCGTTCAGCAGTTCCGCGACAAAATCGCGTTCTGCCTGGACGCACCCTGTGGTGAGCATGTTGATCCAAGCACTGTCGTGAGCATGGCGGACAATCGCCCGACACACGTCAAGTTGCTCAGGACCGGTGCGATTAGTGAAACCTCGATTCGAAATATCATCGGTGACTTCGTGGCGACGTAACCTTTCAACAGAGCCCATCTCCGTTACCCTTATCTGGCTCGCAACCATCTCGCAAGCTCCCACTTCAGGAATGCATCGGAGAATTCGATTGTCTTTCACGGGGACAATTCCCGGTATTACAGCGGCTGACTCAGACCAGTTCGAATCGGCCCTCATGACGTTCGTGGGTGCGAGAGAACTTCCTCTGTACAAAATGATGGCCTATCACCTTGGCTGGGCCAACCAGAATGGTGAACCGGAACGTAGTGCGGCACAGGACCGATCGCACGGCCACCTCGTGTTGGCCACGTGCAGAGCCGCTGGTGGAAGTAACGAATCAGCAATGCCGTACGCGATCGCGGTCGAACTCGTCCACAACTTCATTCTTGTTCACGAAGATGTACAGAACGCCAACACCGAGAGGAACAAACGCCCGACAATCTGGTGGTCATGGGGTCCCGCACAGGCCATCAATGCAGGCGACGGTATTCATGCCATGGCGCGGATATCGATCTTTGAGCAGCGGAATGCACCACCTCCGGTATCAGATCCTCGAAGGATATCGATGGCCTTGCAGTCGCTGGATGCAGCTACGCTTGAGGTCTGCGAGGGTGAATATCTGGACATTTCGTTCCAGGAGCGTGCAGCGGTTGGGGTCGAAGAAATCGTTGGTGTCGCTCGAAAGCACGGTGCGCTGCTGGGAGCTGCCGCCAAACTAGGTGGAATAGCGGCAGGATCCGAAGAAGCTGCCCTCAATGCCCTGGAGTCGTTTGGCGTGGCGGTAGGCACCGCACGCAATCTGAACATCGATCTGAAAGCGCTATGGCCTGACGAGGAAAACGTCCGCGACGAGGTCCAGCGAGGCAGACTTCAGTCGAAGAAGAAATCCATTGCGACGGCTCACGCGATAGAGAACGGGTCGCCGAGCACACGTCGTCGACTCGGGGAGATATTTATGAAACGGGTACTCGACCTGTCCGACCTGGACGAAGTGACGACAATCCTTGCTGAAACAGACAGCAAGTCTTTTTCCGAAAAGCGCATCGCCGACCTCACCGGTCAGGCGATTTCAGCGCTTGCCGACACCGGTTTCTCCGACGGGCACGTAGAAGCCCTGACCCAGAGCGCCAGGCAGATCATCCGTTCGGCGTAAATAGTGTCCAAAATGGCGAACCCAGTGAGCATCACATGACGAAGCGCTCTATCCGAGATACAGATATCCAGGGAAAAACTGTTCTTGTCAGGGTCGACTTCAACGTGCCGTTGCGGGATGGACAAATTGCCGACGATTCTCGTATTCGTGCCGCTCTGCCTACATTGAACCTGCTCCGAGGCGCCGGTGCGAAGACTGCGATATGTTCGCATTTCGGCAGGCCGAATGGGCAGGTAGTGGAAGAAATGAAGCTCGCTCCGGTGCGGAAGCGGTTATCGGAGTTGCTGGTGGCCGATGTGAAAGATGCTGGTGGCCCGGCCGGGGAACTACCCGGACAAGTTATTTCCAAACTCGACCCGGGACAATTCGCGCTACTCGAAAACCTGAGGTTCGATCCAGGCGAAGAAACTAACGACCGTGTTTTTTCCAGACACCTCGGGAGCCTCGCAGATATCTTTGTCAATGACGCCTTCGGTGCCGCCCATCGGGCACATGCGTCCACGGTCGGTGTCACCGAACACCTGCCTGCCGTAGCCGGTCTGCTGATGGAACGCGAACTGACAATGCTGGGGAACGCTATCAGCGGAGCTTCGAGTCCCGCAATTGCGATCGTTGGTGGCGCCAAGGTTGCTGACAAAATCCAGGTCCTCAAACACCTGGCAACCCGGGTCGACACGATCCTCGTAGGTGGAGGCATGGTGGCAGCCTTCTACGTAGCCCAGGGCAGGTCGGGAGGGGCCGCTGCGGTTACGGTTGAGGAGGTGGCCGCTGCCAGAGCTCTGCTGAACTCAGCCGACGCGAACATTATTTTGCCTGCCGATGTCATCACCGCAGTGGAGTTCAAAATTGATTCCGAGGCGAGCGTGGACGAATCATCAGGTGTGCCCGCGACGGGAATAATTCTCGACATTGGGCCGCGAACGTCCGCAGAGTATTCACGAATAATTTCTCTCGCAAAGATGCTGATCTGGAACGGACCGATGGGTGTATTCGAATGGCCGGCATTCGCAGCGGGCTCGGAAGCGGTGGCAAGGGCTATCGCTTCCAACGCGGCCGCAACGTCCATCATCGGCGGCGGCTCGACCGCAGAAATCGTGGGTTCGCTAGGCCTCACTGAGCAGGTGACTCACGTTTCTACCGGTGGAGGTGCGTCGTTAGAATTTCTGGAAGGTAAATCTCTGCCGGGAATAGCTGCGCTTGACGACGCCGACTGATCTGCGTTTATTGCAGATCACCAAATCAAAACAGGAATCCAAAAAATGGCACCACGGACGCCGGTTATCGCTGGCAACTGGAAAATGAACACCGACATTAAGTCGGCGGCGGAACTTGCACTGGGGATTCACACGCTGTGCGATGACGTCGAGGGCGTCGAGAAAATCGTTTGCCCTCCGTTTACGGCCCTGGGGAGAGTGTCCGAGCTGCTCAGCGAAAGTTCAATCCAGGTAGGCGCCCAGAATGTGAACTCGAACGTCAACGGCGCGTTCACCGGAGAAGTGTCAGCGTCGATGCTTGTCGGTCTAACCACACACGTAATAATCGGCCACTCGGAACGGCGGTCGATGTTCGGAGAAGACTCTGATGACGTGGCAGCAAAAGCACTCACAGCCATTAATGTTGGCCTCAAGCCAATCCTGTGTGTGGGGGAGTCGCTGGAAGTCCGACGAGCGGGAAACGCGGCGACATTCGTCGCCGAGCAACTGGGTGCAAGTCTCGTCGGTTACGCCAGCTGGGATTCATTGATCGTCGCATACGAACCGGTCTGGGCTATTGGAACGGGCGAAGCAGCGACATCGGCAGAGGCCCAGGAAATGGCGCTTGTGTGTCGACGTGTGATCCGACAACTGGCTCCCGATGCGGCCGAATCTGTGTGCGTCCTCTACGGCGGAAGTGTCAATTCACGTAACGTCGTGGAGTTACTCGGACAACCGGACATCGATGGGGCACTCGTAGGCGGGGCGAGCCTGGATGGCAGTGAATTTTCTAAGCTCGTCCACAGTGCGGCGACGATGTGAAAGCGAGTAACTGCGAGTGCGATTCTATGCTCTTGAAGGCGCGTGATTACTGAGCGCAACAGCACAACAGGACCTCCTGGCGATAGTCGGAGCCACTGCGACCGGCAAGACTGCACTCGCGGTTGGACTGGCACTGGCGCTTGGTGGCGAGATCGTCAACGGCGATTCGAGGTTGTTTTATCGAGGGATGGACATCGCCACTGCGAAGCCAGCCCGGGACGAAATGAGCGGTATCCCGCACCATCTGATCGACATTCTCGAACCCGATGAACATTTCGATCTTGCCAGCTACCTTCATGAAGCGCGGCTGGTCATTAACGAAATTGCAGATCGTGGAAAGTTACCAATCCTGGTCGGCGGTTCCGGGCAGTACGTCTGGGCGCTCATCGAGGGATGGGACGTGCCTGCGATTGAACCCGACATTGAACTGCGCACAGAACTTGAGCAGCGACTGGCAGGGCAGGGTGTGGAGGTGCTGGCAATGGAACTCGAATCCATATCGCCGGAAACTGCGAAAAACACGGATCTTTCAAACCCGAGACGGGTTATCCGGGCGATCGAGCGCGTGCGATCGAACACAACCGCACCCGTATCTCCAGAATCGAATCTGCGAAGAGCTGCAACTCCGCCGTATAACACGTTGATTATCGGACTTGAAGCCGAACGCGCCGTTCTGCATCGACGGGTTCTCGAACGACTAGCTGCGATGCTTCACAGGGGATGGAAGGAAGAGGTCGAGGGACTAATGAGCGCCGGCCACACGACAGACGACAGGGCGATGAGCGGAATAGGCTACCGGCAAATGGTTGATCATCTAGAGGGCCGAATCGACCTTGATGAAGCGTTTCGCCTCACCGCAGTTGCCACAAACCGTTTGATCCGACAACAGGCTAACTGGTTCAAACGTGACGATCCGAGGATCCGCTGGTTTGATCTGACGACAGATCCGGCAATTACGACCCGGTCGATAATTGAAATAGCCCAGGATTGGCGTGCAGCCGCGAAAGATTGAACAGTTCCATCAAACGAGGCATTACACAACGCTAAATTAGTTTTGGTATCTGGTGTTCGCAGTTTGCCAGATTCATCAATAGAATCGTTTCGCGGCGAACCGCGCGAAGCCGAAGTCCGGGAGAAATATGACCTTAGAGTTCGCAAAATTGCATGGTGCAGGGAACGACTACATAGCCATTGACGGGCGAGGTATCGATCGGGATTGGGGTGCGCTTTCGGTCGACATGAGCAGGTTGGCATTTGGCGTTGGTTCCGACGGAATCGTTCTCGTTCAGGACTCGGGCGAAGCACAAATCCGTATGCGGGTATATAACCCCGACGGATCTGAAGCCGAGATGAGTGGGAACGGAATTCGGCTATTCTCCAAGTTCGTCATCGACAGGAAAATTGCGTTTCCAGGATCCGGCGATGATGGCCTCACGGTCGAAACCGGCGGGGGCATTCGAACCGTATGGCCGACGATGAGCGGTGACAAAATGATCGCGGCAAAGGTCGCGATGGGTGTGCCTTCGTTCGTTCCAGCCGAAATCCCGGTCGATACCTCCATGATTGGCGATCTCGACGTAATCAAGTCGTTCCCGATCCAGGCTGGAGGTCGTAGCCTCGCCGTAACGTGTCTATCCGTCGGAAATCCCCACGCGGTTGCCATCATGGAAGAATCGGTGGAGACATTCCCACTCCTTGAGATCGGCCCGAAGGTGGAACATCACAAACTGTTCCCAAATCGAATCAATTTCGAAATAGTAAACGTGATCGATCGATCCAACATTCGTGCGCGCATCTTCGAACGCGGAGCAGGTGAGACGATGTCTTCGGGGACCGGGAGCACAGCCGCAGCGAGTGCGGCAAGGGCGCACGGACTGGTAGACGACAACGTCGACGTGATTGTAGACGGTGGCGTGCTAAAAATATCGTGGGACGCAACAGGTGAAGCATTTCTTGAGGGCCCGGCCGTAGAAGTATTCACCGGTATCTGGCCCGATTGAACCTCGAGGCGGAGAATATCGCCTGCACCGAAGACGCCCACTGGTCTACGATTGTGCCACCTCGATCGGCGAGGCTACGAAAACTCAAAACCAACTGAAAACAGCGTAACCTACGGAACCAAACGAATGAAATTTGCGAATCGTGTTGAAAATCTTCCACCCTATCTTTTCGTAGGTATATCCCGTGCCATAGCAGCGAAAAAGAAGCAGGGGATTGACGTCATTTCATTCGGCATCGGCGACCCTGACATGCCAACCCCCGAGCCGGTCTTGAACGCACTGATCGAAGGTTCTCGCAAGCCTGAAAATCACCGATACCCTGAGAGTGAAGGGCTACCCGAATTCCGATCGGCAGTCGCAGATTTTTTCTACCGAAGGTTCGAGGTGAAACTTGACCCTGCGACCGAAGTCATCAACCTGATTGGTGCCAAAGAGGGCATTGCGCACGCGGCCCTTTGCTTCATAGATCCGGGGGACGTTTCGATCAGCCCGGATCCTGCGTACCCGGTGTACGCGATCGGAACTATGTTTGCTGGCGGCACAACCCACTATGTGACACTCAGAGAGGAAAACGGATACCTGGTCGACTTTTCCGATATCCCAACCGACGTGGCTAGGAAAGCCAAGACACTCTGGATCAACTACCCGAACAACCCGACTGGCGCGATCGCCCCGCTGTCCTTCTTCGAAGAAGCGGTGGCTTTCTGCAAAGAGTTCGACATCGCACTGCTGCACGACGCCGCATACACCGAGGTGACATACGATGGCTTCGTTGCGCCAAGTGTCTTGCAGGTCGATGGCGCAATGGATGTGGCCATGGAGTTCCATTCGCTGTCGAAAACGGCCAATATGACTGGTTGGCGGGTTGGGATGGCAGTTGGAAATCCCGACATGGTCAACGCGCTCATGCGGGTCAAGTCGAATATTGATTCCGGGCTCTCGCAGGCAAACCAGGAAATGGGTATAGCTGCCCTGGAAATGCCTACCGAATGGCTCGATAACAATAACGAGGTATATCGGAAACGCCGTGACAAGGTAGTCTCTGTATTGAACGAGATCGGCGTTCCGGCGGTGGCTCCAAAGGGTGCCCTGTACATCTGGACACCCGTTCCAAAAGGCTACACTTCTGCCGAGTTCGCACAAAAACTTCTGGACGAAGTCAACGTGGTGGTCACTCCCGGCAACGGGTACGGTCCCGGGGGAGAGGGATATATTCGACTCTCACTGACAATCGCTGACGACCAGATCGATGAAGGATTGCGGAGACTTTCGAGGTTCAGCATCGACGCCCGTACCTGAACCTGCATATGCCCAAAAAAAGCACATATTCCACAGGACCGTTCCGTGAACGCGCGATCCTCGTGGGAGTGAGCGTGCGCTCGAGGGATGACTACTGGTCTCTGGACGACTCGCTCACCGAACTTTCCGAACTCTCGCGAGCCGCAGGGGCTAATCCAGTCGCCAGGTTTAAGCAGTCCCTGAATAAGCCGTCACCTACGTACGTCGGTAGCGGCAAGATCGAGGAACTTGAGTTGGCCATCAGGCGAGAGCGAATCGACACGGCCATTTTTGATGACGAGCTCACTCCCGGCCAGCAAAAAGCCCTGGAAGACAAGCTCAAGGTAAAAGTAATAGATCGCACTGCGCTGATCATCGACGTATTCGCCAGGCGTGCGCGAACGCGTGAAGGTCGACTGCAGATTGATCTGGCGCAAACCGAATACCTCCTGCCGAGACTGGCCGGCCAGTGGTCGCACCTCGAACGCCTTGGTGGAGGAGTCGGCACGAGGGGGCCGGGCGAAAGCCAGATTGAAACTGACCGCCGGCTGATCAGGCGAAAGTTGTCCCGAGTAAAGAAAGAAATCGATCAGGTACGGTTGCAGCGCGACCAGCAAAGACAGGCCAGGACGATCGGACAATCGAAGACCGTGTCGCTGGTCGGATACACAAACGCTGGCAAGTCAGCCGTTTTCAACAAAATTACCTCGAGCGTCGTTATTGAACGGAACCAGCTTTTCTCGACACTCGACACGACAACACGCCGTTTGTACCTGCATTCGGGAGGGTCCGCTACGCTCAGCGACACCGTCGGCTTTGTTCACAAACTACCGCCGGTGTTGGTCGCGGCCTTCCGAGCAACGCTTGATGAGGCCCTGCAAGCCGACCTGCTCGTTCAGGTCGTTGATATTTCAAGTCCATATGCAGCCGAGCAGGCCCGGGTAGTTTCGGACCAGCTAAACGATATGAGCATTGGTGACACGCCGAGAATACTTGTATTGAACAAGATGGACCTTATCGTTGAGTCGCCGGACGAACCGCTTAGACTGGATATTCTGGACCAGACGGACATTTCAGAGTTCAAACGCGTCGTCACAACGTCAGCGACCCTCAACTGGGGGATCGGCGACCTCCGGGATGCTATTGACGCCGAGCTAGCGACCGGCGATCTCGGATCCGTCGCTGAAGTAACTATCTAACCCGATAGTCGATTTCTGACAAATCTTCCCGATTCAGCCAACCGCGGGGCAGAGGCGGAGAGTTTGAAATCATCAATATCCAACGTCGCACTATCATTGTTATGTAAAGTAAGAAGCATGCCGAAAAGTCGTTATTTATTGCTCGACTGCCCTGCCTGCTTCAAATTTGCGTGTAAATCAGTACATCGACCCATACTTCATCGGCGTATGCTCGACCAGAAGATATTTAAGACCACCGTGGTTCCTGGCTGACGAGTCACTGTGAGATTCAACTTCCCGGCCACCCAGTTCAATATGATTTTCCTCAACCGGTTCGACCTGTTTAGAGTCCGCTCGTTATTGATCGTCTCCGCAGTCGCGATCGTAGCTTTGACAGCGTGCAGCGGCGAAGAAACTCCTGCGACGAGAAATGCAGGACCCATAATCCTCTCAGACGGCACGCAACCGACTCCGACGGCCCAACCTATAGCCGACCAGCCTGCAGCCGTTCCTGACGGCCTTGAGATCGTCTGGGAAACGTACTCGATCCTGGTCAGAGAATATGTGGTCAGGGACAAAATCGATCCGGACGTACTTGCGGAGGCCGCGGTTATCGGCATGCTCGACGTTCTGGACGACCGGTACACGGCCTACATACCGCCATCCAGTTTCAAGATCGACCAGGCTGGCTTTCAGGGTAATTTCGGTGGTATCGGCGCCCAGGTCGAAGCGTCACCTGACCGAAAAGGCGTGATTGTCACCAAGCCATTGCCCGGTACTCCTGCCGAGAAAGCAGGTATCAGGGCCGGCGACAGGATCCTGGCAGTTGATGGTGAAGATGCAACGGGCTGGAGCGTGCTCGAAGCTGTAAACAAGATTCGAGGCGAAAAGGGCACTCCGGTCGTGCTGACCATCGAGCACGTCGGAAGTTTGGATCCAGTTGACATAACAATTATTCGAGACACGATCGACGATCCCAGTGTGGAAGTTCGACGGGTTGCCGACACGCCATACGGGCGAGTGAAGATAGACACGTTCACGGCCGAAACCGCAAAGGAAGTCCGTGAGGGCGTGCAGCAGCTCATCGACGGTGGTGCCCAGGGAATAATCCTCGATCTTCGTGGTAATCCGGGTGGCCTGCTCTCGGCCACCGTTGACGTAGCCTCAGAGTTCCTGACCGAAGGACTGGTGACATATGAAGTCAACTCTCGGGGCCGACGTGAAGACTGGAAAGTGAAAAAAGGCGGACACTTCCCCGATATTCCTCTCGTTACGCTTGTAGATAATTTCTCTGCCAGTGGGTCCGAGGTTTTGACCGGCGCCCTGCAGGACTACGGCCGTTCAGTCGTTATCGGCACGAATACGTTCGGTAAAGGCAGCGTGAATTTGTTGCGCGGACTCTCGAACGGTGGTGGCGTGTACCTGACAATCGGCCGATGGTACACACCGAACGGACGCGCGATCGAGGACATCGGAATCGACCCCGATGTGGTTGTTGAGTACAAACTTGACACCGGGGGGGCCAACCCTCAAACCAACGAAGGCGGCGACCCGCAGATCGAAGCTGCTATCAAACAACTCGACTTCCAGGTGGCTGCTCTCGCCAGCGCCAAGTAGCGCTCGTGTAAGGGCTTGCCCACGGCGTGGATCTACGATCGCTTGCTCGTGAACCGGTTCGGCTGCAATCTTGAGAATGCCAGCCAGATGTTAAACGACGCGATCCCCTGCGATATCCTTCGCCCGTAGCCTGAGGCCCCAAATATAAGTAGCCACACAGGCAGACTGGTCTATGTGAATTGCTTAGACTTGAAATATGGCCGACACCGACATCAAACGCGCACTCGCAACGAATCGACGCGCCCACTACGACTACTTCATCAGTGAAACGTTCGAAGCGGGCATGGTGCTGCGCGGCTCAGAAATAAAGTCCGCGCGAGAAGGTCGAATAAACATCGGCGAAGGTTATGTCTACATCAAAAATCGCGAGGCGTGGCTC
>JAQBVG010000105.1 GCA_027623655.1 Chloroflexota bacterium | reverse complement strand
GACTCAATGCCATTAAACAAGGTTGAGCGCTGAGTTCTGACAGAACCCATGCCGAGGACCGGCGTGTGGGGAACGGCCGATACACAGTACGCAGTAATCACCCCGGCCGAGGGCTCAAATACCGTCGTCCTCGAAGAACTCGTTGGGAACGGTTCCTTGAGCTGGAATCCCGCGCGCTGGGAAGACCTCCCGACGTTCTACCAGATCGTAAATGCCTTTGCCGAACTGGAAGTGAAAGAGTACCTGGGTGGTAGCCTGACGCGGTCGGTCGGCGGTAAAGACCTCAGCGACCAGCGAATAATTACCTGACGGCGACAAGCGTCGGTTCTCACTCCCTTACAGGAATGGAGTTGGCTGCTTTATCGGACCGAGCACCCATTCCGCCTCTGTCACTGCGAGGAGACCGACGAGGGCGTAGTGGCTCGCGGACCCGGTTAGGTATCGACCTGGTCGAGAAAACCTTTCTAGTACGGCCGTTCTTCATAAAACTGTCCACCGCCCGAACGAGAGGGAGGCAGCCTCGGCTAGCCCATGTACGAACCGCCAGCGACATTTATCGCCAGCCCGGTCAGGTAGTCCGATTCGGAGGACGCGAGAAACGCCGCAATATCCGCGACATCTTTAGCCTGAGCTACACGGCCCAACGGGTTAGACAGAGTCGAGCGTTCGACCATGACATCCCGCCATTCCTCGGTAGTTGTCCCGTCATCAGGTTTCAGAGCCGACGCAATGCCATACATCCGTTCTGTATCGACAAACCCGGGGCATATGGCGTTGACGTTTATCCTGTGCTGGCCAAGCTCGAGAGCCAGTGACTGCGTAAAGCCGATCACGCCGAATTTAGAAGCACAGTACGCAGCGAATCGGGCGGCCCCGTGCTTGCCTGATACCGATGACATGTTGATGATCTTGCCGCCACCGCCCCGGTGGATCATGTGACGTGCCACAGCCTGCGACATCAGAAATGTGCCCTTGAGATTCACGTCAAGAACAAGGTCCCATGCGTCTTCGTCCAGATCGACCACACTGACACGGTCCGGGCCGGCCGGTGCGCCTGCGTTATTGACGAGTATGTCGATTCGCCCGAACTCAGAAATGGCCCCCTCGACTATCGACGCCACGTCTGACGAGGCGGCCACGCTCCCGGTAAGTCCGATGGCACGCCCACCCGAGGTGTTGATCTCATCGACAACCGCTGGCAAACCGCCCCAGTCCGGTGCCCCACCGGTGGTCAAATCGCACACCGCGACCGCCGCACCCTCCCTGGCGAGCCTGGTCGCAATCCCGCGCCCAATCCCGGCCTTTCCACCGGCGCCGGTAACAACCGCTACTTTGCCATCAAGTTCGTACATGGAAATTCCCTGTTTACTCGTCAAGAACTGGTTTCTAGGTCCGGTTATGATCGACTCCGTTGTGCGGGACAACGCGCTACCCATTGACATTTCATCGTCAGGATCGTGATTTCTTCAAGCACGTGCTCGTGTCTCACTCCGGGAGCCGTTTTCCGTTTCGCCCGAGATTATAGGAGCAAACCCCCCTGTACCCCGAACAGGGCGAAGAGACATCGCTGTCTCAGGTCCGGGCGAACATGTACGACAGCGCAGGTCCGACTTCAGAACACCGGCGATAGCGTTGTCGAGCCTGCCTGGTGCGTTTCGTCGGCGTCTAAATCGGTCGCCGTGCGAGACTGAACGACTGACCGGTCGGACCACCCGGTTTCTGTGTCGCCAACCACAACGCCAGCGGGACAATTTCTTCTGGAGTTTTGACACGCTCACTGGGCGCAAACGGAGGTGGACCACCAACCTCCATAATGTCCTTCGTTGCGTCAGTTGCCACAGGACCCGGAACCAACTCATTGACCTCGATGCCTCGTTCCCAGAGCTCCTCGGCCATGCACCGGGTGAGCATCCATGCGCCGGCCTTACCCACCCTGTACGAGGAGTTTGAATTGCCGGAGCTATGGCCCATACCAGAACCGATGTTAATGATCTTCGACCCGCTTCCCATGATCGGGATGAGCGCCGTCGTCATCATGTAAACGCTGTCGATATTGATACGAATCGCCTGCAGCCAATCACGTCGACTGGACACCGTCATTCCGGACCGATCGGTGGACCCGCCAGCGTTGTTCACCAGTATGTCGACCCGTCCAAATTCGTATTTGATCAGGTTTGCCGCAGAATCGACATGCGACGGTTCGGTAAGATCGGCCGTCACCGGCACGCCTCTTCGTCCGATGTCCTTAATCAGATTGCTGACTTCGGCAATCTGAGACGATGTTCTGGCTACAACAGCTACGTCAGCACCCGCCCGGGCAAGACCCAGAGCTATAGCTCGGCCTATTCCGCGCCCACCACCGGTAACAACTGCAACGCGCGCATTCAGGGGAAGATCACTGTCCATCTGTCTGTAGGTACGCTCCATAGTTTCGGCACCAAAATAGCGCGCCGAGGATCTGTTTTCAGCGAACAACGAGCCATGACCAACCTGCGATGTTCTTCGCGATCAGGTCAACGAAATTCACAGTAACGTTATCAGGCAGAAGATGCTGTTCCCTGGTGCGCGATCAGGAACCAGGCCAACTCACGATTGGACAGTTCACCAAGATGTTGTCCATATCGATGTCGGCCGTTCCTGCTGCGCGCGACGATTTCCAGTCGTGCACAGTATCGAAATCGGCTGCGTCGACAAAATCGTGCCGCCACAACGCCCGGTAAAGATCGTCGCCGGGTAGTGTGTCGAAAACGTTGCGAGTGTTCCCGGTGACAGGGTCGATTTTCATCCCTTTTGAAGGGTCGTTGTCCTCAAAAATGACACGTACGATCGCATACGGAACGTCAAGCTGGCCCGGGTTCAGCACACCAGTGTCTGTGGTCTCAAACGAGAAATACTTTACATGCTTGCCCTTGTACCAACCCGTGCTCGTTCGATCGGCCAGTTCCGCGGTGGAACCATAAGGGACGATAGGGCAGTTGATGATCATGCCGGCGCGTTGCTGAGGGTAGCCAGCAGAATTGATGTCCGAGAAACTCTTGATTGAGTTAGGCTCGTAATCGTCTGGCACGAGCACCCGGATCATCTGCCAGAAATCGTTGTACCCGGCATCGCCAGGAATCGCGTCAAAAATCGGCGCTTGCCCGTCTACCCTGCGTGTCGGATCGGATGCGAAGACCAGCGAATACACCGGCGCCGACTGAAGAGACGCTACGTCGAAGGCGTAATAGGTAACGTCTTCACCCTGCGGCCCCAGGGCATGGGAAGTGAAGTCCGCATCGAAATCGATAGGTTCGTTCGGTGCAGGGAGGTTTGAATTCACAGATCGACGCATCACCGTGCCAGCTTCGTCCGAAAATCGATCTACAGATACGTATTCGATTCCCGTTTCAGGATCTGTGTGGACTGGAAATGGTTGAACTGCGGCGTCAGTCGAACACGACGACGTGATGGCGACTGCAACAAAGATTGCCAGAAGCCCGGCATTGATCGCCCTGCGAGTAATGGATTGGCCCATAGGTCTGCGTCCTGCTCACCGAACTGCTAGTTACTGGTCACGTGGGGAATTTCTCCATCTAAATTGTCTCGCGTGCAGGTTTCGGCATCGTGGAGGGGAACACAACGAAATCTCAAGGATTACTACCAATCGCATACTGCCCGGAGTCCAGATTCGAGGCAGAGAAGTCGTTGATTTAGCGCCACATTCCTCACTGTGGCAGCGCTCGCGGAGCACTCCAAACCGCAACTAGCAGCATCGACGGCAACTTGAGCGAATTTCTCCACTGCGGGCTGCCGAACCGGAGATTTCTAACATTCTTCCCGAATCCGACCATGCAGGGAGGGTGTCGTGCGGATCGGGCGTGGTAAATTCCGTCGATTGATGCTGCCACTCATATTCAGAAACTGGATCCCACAGAAATGCTCAAGGCTGGCGCCGGACGAACAGATATCACCCCACCGATTGGGATAGCACATGCAGGCTGGGGGGCCGCAACCCACCAGCGTGCCGAGGGCGTAGACATGCCGTTCTACGCAACAACGCTCTATGTGACCGATGGCGAACTCGAACTCGCAATCGTCGACCTGGATATGGGAGTGCTGACCAACCGTGATGACGCATCGATAAGGGCCGAAGTCGAAAAGGTCGCCGGTATCAAGCCGGAAAATCTCCGACTTTCTGCCACACACACGCACTCCGGGCCGGTCAACCGTCAATCGTGGCTTGATGAGGGTATGGAACTGGTGGGACCGTACTGGGACTCGCTGCCATCCCGCGTGGCTCAGTCGGTCAACACAGCTCGATGGGCTGCGAAACCAGCCCATGTTGGCGTTGGCAAAGGAAGCAGTTCAATCAACATCAATCGACGCCCTGCCCTGAGCGACGGCACGCTCTTCACCGGACGAAACTGGGATGGATTCGTCGACCGGGAAGTCGGCATCGTAGCCATTAACGACACACATGGCACTCCTATCGCAACTCTCCTGAACTACACCTGCCACCCAACTATTCTTGGCCCCGCGAACAAACTGCTGTCACCCGACTACCCCGGGACCGCACGCCAGGTTGTTGAACAGCATGTTGGCGGCCTTTGCCTGTTCTTGCAGGGTGCGGCCGGAAACTGCGGACCGACTCACGGATTTATCGGTGAAGTGGCGGTCGCAAAATGGCTCGGCACCCGACTCGGCCTGGAGGCTGCTCGAGTGCGACTGGAGATCGATCCGGTCCCACGCAAAGAACGGCTGGTCGAAGTCGTCCCATCAGGCGCCGATCTCGGGATGTATGAAGACGATCCCACTGGTGAACCCGACGACACCCTGCGGGTTGTCAACACCTCGGTGGTATTGCCCGTCGGTCAGTTTCCAACGATCGCTGAAGCCCAGGCCGGGTTCGACAGCGCGGTAAACACTCTCAGCGCTACGCGCAAGAGCGGCTCTGAGGCGGAAATCAAGGAAGCGGTTAAAAACGCCAAGCGTGCCGGCTTTGTTCTTGGCAACGCAACACGCACCGTCAACGGGCCAATGTCGATGCCGATACAGGCAATGCGGATAGGTCGGGCGGCACTGGTTGCGATCCCGGTAGAGCCATTTGCCGAAATTGGCGTCGCGGTCAAAAAGGCATCGCCAGCCGGCCAGACGCTGTTTGGCGGGTACTCCAACGGCTACATGGGATACATGCCAATGGCGGACAACTTCGAAGAGGGTGGTTACGAGGTGACCACCACCCCCATGGCCGCAGGAGCTGCAGAGGAAACAATCGCCGCCTGCTCAGACGCCGTCCAGGCGCTCTGGCGGTAGCGGTTCCGACGATCTACAGCAGGTTCTCGCCAGAACGGCCCACGTCTCCAAATTGGAAGCCTCGACAACAGTCGTCACAACCTGACCAGGGCCGACAGGCACCGGTTTCGACTTATACTCGCGCTGACCCGGCAGGGACCATCACACTCCCGGGAGCCGGCGGTGCAGTAGAGAAAGTCCATACCAGTGAAGGTCACGCAAATACGTTCGTTCCCGGTTGAGGACGAAGAAGGCCGCAGATATTTCGTGGTTCGTGTCGACACCGACGCCGGGATCCACGGTTTGGGCGAGATTGGTATCGTCTGGTGGGGCAAAGCGATTGGCGAAGCTATCGACCATCTCGCTACGCTGGTCGTCGGAGGCGATCCTTGGGAAACCGAGCGCCTCTGGCAGGAAATGTTCAGGTCGTCTTTCTTTCCTGCTGACAGGGTCTACAGCTGCGCAATCAGCGCAATCGATATCGCACTGTGGGACATCAAGGGTAAATCGGTCGACAGGCCTGTCTACAAATTGCTCGGTGGTGCGGTCCGAGACAGGGTCGTCTGTTACACACACACCCAGGGTGCGACGGTCCAGGAATTGGTGGACAACTCGATGAGGGCGGTCGAGGAAGGATGGAAGTTCGTCCGATGGGGGCAGCCCGAGTCATCAGGTCAAATGGCTAACCGGAGTATGAACGAAACAAGGATCGGGCATCTCCAGCCAGAAACCTCAAATCGTATAGCGGTCGAACAAATGTCACAGGTCCGAAACGCGGTCGGTCCTGACATAAACATATGTTTCGACGTTCACACCCGGCTCGATCCACATCACGTCATCAAGTTGTGCAAAGACCTCGAGGAGTTCAAGCCGTTTTTCATCGAGGACCCGGTCCGATCTGAAAACCAGGGCACCTACCGGTTAGTTCGCGAAAAAATAAACTTGCCCATCGCAGCTGGCGAGCAGTGGTCGTCGAAGTGGCCGTTTCGCCAGGTCATCGAGGAAGATCTGATCGACTACGCACGCATCGACCTCTGCAACGTCGGGGGACTCACCGAGGCGTTGAAAATCACCCACTGGGCCGAGACACACTACATAGATATTGCCCCGCACAACCCGCTCGGTCCTGTAAGCGCCGCAGCGTGTGTTGCCCTCTGTATGGCCTCGACAAACGTCGGCGTACAGGAGATGCCATTCGGCGCGCCGGGCACGTACGCGGCGAAGCTCTTCCCGCAACAGGTCGAATGGGACGATGGGTACGCATGGTGCGCTGACAGACCGGGCCTTGGCGTCGAATTCAGCATCGAAGAGGCCGAACACTCATACTTCGAGCCAGGCGGATTCGCACCTCGGCTCCTGCGTGACGATGGTGCCTTCACCAACTGGTAACGGTAGCGCCTCACCGCCAATCCATCCCGCAAAAGCCATTTGAGCCAGACACGTACAGGTAGCAATCGATAGCCAGGGGGAAAATCGTGAAGATCACGAATGTCGAACTGATCGAAGCACATGTGTGGAGATGGGTCCGGGTCAGCACTGACGAGGGCCTCTCGGGTATCGGCGAGTTGCACGGCGGATCGGGAGGGAGCGGCACGCCGTTCACCGTCGCAGGAGCGGTTCGCTACATGGCCGAGTACCTGGTCGGCAAAGACCCGCTCCATATCGAAAAACACTTGCAGCACATGTTCAGGCGGCAGCTCTTCCGTGGCGGATCTGATCCAATGGCAGCTATCGGAGCGATCGACTGCGCCCTCTGGGACATCAAGGGCAAGGCGGCCGGCCTGCCGGTTTATGCACTGCTCGGAGGACCTACTCGCGAGCGTATCAGGCTCTACGTCCACCTAACTGGAGCCAGTCCCGGAGAGCTCGCCGATGATGCCCGCCGGCGGGTGGCCGAAGGCTACACAGCGGTACGTTTCTACCCGCTGGGGCAGTTCAACGGCGGTGTGTTTGGCAGTGCAAGCTACTCGGCGATTGCGCGAATAGTCGAGGAACGAGTAAGCGCGGTACGGGAAGCTGTTGGTCCCGATGTAGACATGATGATCGACGTTGTAAACCGGCTCACACCACCTGAGGCTCTGCTGGTCGCTCGCGTCTGCGATCCGTACAACCTCTATTTCTTTGAAGACCCGATCGAACCGGACAGCATGGAGGCACAGGCCGAATTCACTCGACGTTCGCCCGTGCCGATCGCAACCGGTGAACGGCTACAAACCATCTATCAATTCAGTGATCTGCTTAGCAGGAACGCCGCAGCATTCGTCAGACCGGACATCTCACTGGCAGGCGGAATCAGCGGAATAAAAAAGATCGCAGCGATTGCCGAGGCGCACTACGTCGGCGTCATTCCACACAACCCGATGGGAGCTATCGCTACCGCGTCGTGCGCTCACCTGGATGCATCGCTTCATAACGTCCCGGTGCAGGAATACCCGGGTGATGAGTGGGAGAAGCCAAAGCTCGATCTCGTCCCCGATCCACTTGAGTTTGACAGTGGTTACCTGGTGCTTCGGGACACCCCGGGACTCGGTGTCGAGTTGAACGATGAGGCAGTCAAACACTACCCTCCCCGCTCATCCGGCCGCGCTCCCGTGATTAATCGCGACGGATCGCTCCGCGACTACTAGGGAGATACGACACATCGGTTTGACTACCCGGGAACGAACGCTGAGGCGCCTCGTTTATATGTTCGAAACGACCTTAAACTAAGACCGCCCCGAGGAGGATTGGGGCGGTCTTCAGTCTTCCTAGAACTTCACTAGCTGTGTGCCACTTATGTCCTAAGCTGCTTGCCTGTATCCGGCCGTGAATTCGATCGATGCCTCGCAGGTTTCGACTCTTGCGGTCGCCCTCGCGAGCCTTGCGACCGCTACACCTGTTATTCCAGCCCCGAACCCACTGTTTTCTCTCTACCAAGCAAGTGTGGGGTGGTCTATGTGTTTTGGTTGTGATGTGTTTCACAAGATTATAAGAATGGTGTGATGAAGGCGCGTATTTCCGGCGAAAATCGCGCCGGATATCGACCTCCCGCTGGTACCAGCAGAGATATCTTCAAGAAGCCCGTGCGACTGTCCGCGGGTAGAGCTACTATGGGCGCCCCCAATACAGGACTGTTCACCGTCATCTAATTCGTCGTTGAACAGTCAGCCACACCCAGTACACAGGTACCCAAATGGACGAAACCGAACCAGATTCAATACTTGTCGTCACGCCACACCCCGACGATTCGGAATCGGCAGCCGGTGGCACGATTGCCCGGTGGTGTGCAGAAGGTAAAAAAGTCGTTCTGGTGGTGTGCACAAACGGCGATAAAGGTACGAGTGACCGTTCGGTAAGACCAGAGGATCTAGCAAAAACTCGGGAATCCGAAACCCTCAACGCTGCGAAGACTTACGGCCTCGCCGATGTCGTGTTCCTGAGGCTTCCGGATCAGCAGTTGGAAGACAACGATGAGTTCCGCGAAATGATCGTTCGTCAAATTCGCATCCACAGGCCAGGGGTATTGCTAACTATCGATCCTAACCGCCGATATATTCGGCATCGAGATCACAGCATCACAGGTCGGGTGGTCCTTGACGCAGTCTTCCCGTACGCACGCGATCACCTGGCTTACCCGCAACACCTAGCGGAGGGGATAGAGCCTCACAAAGTCGAAGAGGTCTGGCTATTTCGCCCTGAAGAGCCGGACGAGTTCGTCGATGTCACGGACTATTTCGAGACGCGTCAAAATGCTCTTCACTCGCACGTGAGCCAGGTTGGCGAGCGCAGCGAGGAACGAGACGAAAGGTCGCGCTCAAGACTGGCCGAAACCGGCAAGAAATACGGCGTGGAGTTGGCCGAACAGTTTATGAGAATCAAAGTCGGCCGCTAGTTGTAGTTCCCACGTAGGTTGTTGACATGTAAGAGGTCTCCGTTATTGCTGTGTGGAAAAGA
>JAQBVG010000006.1 GCA_027623655.1 Chloroflexota bacterium | reverse complement strand
AGGATCTGTCAGAACTCAGCGCTCTGACGTAAATTGATGCCCGATCAAGTCCGTCTGATGTTCGATTTCATACTCAAGGAGTCGACGTTTCTTGCGGACTCAATGCCATTAAACAAGGTTGAGCGCTGAGTTCTGACAGAACCCTGACAACCGCCTTGTTCCTGATGAGCTTCTTCGTAATCACCTGGATGAGCTCATCTGCCTTGAGATCCACCTCAGTCCTACCACCGGCCATCACCGTATCCCCTGCGGTTCACCTTGAGGATGAACTTGTAGAACTTGTCGGCTGCCCTCTGTCACGACTGAAATTCGGCCCTCGGCTTCCAGTCGACCATCTCGCCAGGATCGGTAAAGTTGGCGATTACCGTGTTCGCACTGTCAGGCGCGACCGGTCTCACAAGATCGGCCGCCGTTACCCCATAGCCGTGCCCGATCAGCTCGGCGACGGTCGCTAATCCAGTTTTACCGGATGATCTCGTAATGAGAGTATTTTTTCAGGTTTTATCCGCTTTTTTGTGCTCGACTCCGCCGAGTTTTGCCCTCGAGATGATAGTCGAAGGAGCAGTCACACAACGCAAACCCGCGGGGGTGTGTTAACTTTCTCCCGGGTATTCGCGGCTTCGATGTTTCCGCTTGTGTGATTTTTGCCCGGTCACGAACCGCCTGACCATATGAAATCCAATTCAATCAACCTGGCCGACAATCTCGAGTACCTCCGGGGAGTACCAGACAACACCGTAAACCTGATCTACGTCGACCCGCCATTTAACACCGGTAGCCAGCAGTCGATTACAAGGATCAAGACAGTGCGTGACGAAAACGGCGATCGAACGGGTTTCGGTGGCAACAGGTACCGGACCGAGCGACGAGGCAGCAACTCGTACTTCGACAGTTTTGACGATTACGTGGGATTCCTTACCCCGCGTATTGTCGAGGCGCACCGAGTGCTGGCTGGCAACGGTTCATTATTTTTGCATGTCGACCAACGAGAATCGCACTACTGCAAAGTGCTGCTCGACCGGGTATTCGGCCGTCGATCTTTCATCAACGAGATAATCTGGTCGTACGACTACGGTGGTCGATCGAAGAAAAAATGGCCGACCAAACACGACACGATTTTCTGGTACGCCCGAGATCCGGCGGACTACACGTTCAACATTGACGCTATCGATCGCATCCCTTACATGGCACCATCGCTCGTAGGCGAAGAAAAGGCGGCAAGAGGTAAAGTGCCGACGGACGTTTGGTGGCAGACGATAGTGCCGACCAACAGCAAGGAGCGAACGGGCTACCCGACGCAGAAACCGCTGGCGATTCTCGAGCGGATCGTGAATGTGCACTCGAGTCGGGGAGACCTGGTGATGGATTTCTTTGCAGGGTCAGGTACTACCGGCGTTGCTGCAGCAAAAAATGGTCGGCGGTACGTGCTGATCGACTCGAACCCCGAGGCTGTCCAGGTCGCGGCGAAGCGACTTGCTGAATACGCGCCGGAGTGCTTTGGCTTTACGCCGAACCTGCAGACGGTCTAGGCGCGCCCGCTGGTGGGGATTCGATTTTGAATGGCCTCTGCCAGCTCATCCGCCCGGCGTGAACTGATGTAATAGGTGCGGTCGTGAGTGCCTTCTCGTAATTGGACTTCGACGCCGGTGTGAAGGAACGGGATCGACCATGCCCGGTGACCGTGGCGAGCGTATCGAATCCCTGCACCGCCGTACTTGTAGAACGAGTAGGGCGTCACCTTTACAGAGGCGATCTGTGCGAACTCGAAGCGCTTGCGGAACCTGCCGTAGCCGAACGCCAGATACCTTTCGTCGACGAACACCACGAGTTTACGAAACCAGATTGAGACGGCGCTGATGACGATAAGGCCGACCGCCATTCCGGGGTAGTACACCCAGATCACCCAACCCGTGACATCCTCGTCCCCGAGGAATGCAGGAAGGACTAGACCAATCACCATCGCCAGCGTGGACCCGTAGAAAATCGCCATCAGCCCCCAGGGCATCGGGATTGTTTCTGCGAAATTACGGGAACTCAGGGTGTACTTCATTTTGAATCCCATACTGAATCTGAATTGACTCGAGAATTGTCCGCTGCCGGAGCTGCTGCTGTCGATTCACAAATCGCCGATTAATGCTCTCGATATCACCAGGCGCTGAATCTCCGATGTGCCTTCGTAAATCTCGGTCACTCTCTGATCCCGGTATATCCGTTCCACGGCTGATGGTTTGAAGTAGCCTACTCCGCCGTGAATTTGAAGGGCCTTGCTTGCGATTCGGCCAGCCGATTCCGAAGCGAAAACCTTTGCCATGGCCGCCTCTTTACCGTGGGGCAATCCTTTGTCGTAGAGGGCAGCAGCGCGGTAGGTCAATAGCCGTGCCGCGTCCAGCTCGATCGCCATATCCGCGAGCGAAAACTGGATTGCCTGTCGAGTCGCAATCGGCCGACCGAACGTGTGACGTTGTTTCGAATATGAGAGGGCGGCTTCGAACGCGCCTTTTGCAAGTCCCAGGCACTGGGCTGCGATCATGATTCGACTTGAGTCGAGAATTTTCAGGGCCAGCCGATAACCTTCGCCTTCTTCTCCCAATCGGTTTTCGATCGGGATGCGGCAGTTGTCGAACACAAGCTCGGCCGTCGCGCAACCTTTCATACCCATCTTGCCATGCTGCGGATTGACCGTGAAGCCAGGTGTTCCTTTTTCGACCACGACAGCGGTGACACCGCGGTGACCTGCGCTTTTGTCGTGATTGGTGAAAACAGAGAAGACATCCGCAACAGCGCCGTTCGTGCAGAACAGCTTTGTGCCGTTCAGGATGTACTCGTCGCCATCACGTGTCAGCGATGTTTCGAGAGCCAGGGCATCAGATCCGGTCCCGGGCTCGGTGAGCGCGAACGCTGCGATTTTTTCGCCTGAAGCCAGGGATGGCAGCCACCTCTGGCGTTGTTCCTCTGAGCCACCGTGAAATATGGTCTGCGATCCGAGCGAAACGTGGGTGATCAGCACCGTGCTGGTCGATCCGCAGGCCGCTCCGACCTCTTCGAGTACCACCATGAAATCCCGGTACTCGCCACCAGAGCCACCGTACTCCTCCGACACGGTCATGCCTGTCAAACCCAGTTCTGCAAGGCCTCGGAACTGATCGAACGGGAACATCTCTGTTTCGTCTACCTCGTTTGCACGAGGTGCGAGTTCTCGGGCTGCAAAATCCCGGACGGTGATCGCCAACATGGTCTGCTGTTCGTTGTAGAACGGCTGCATAACGGGCCTTTTCTAGAATCTTTGTTGGTTGTTCAAGCTTTGAAGATTGATTCGTAACGATACACCGGCGAAGGGTAAAATCGATCGCGGAGCAGGTGTCATGCTTTTTTCGAGATATTGCGGGGATAGGGCTAAACTCCGCAACTGAAATCAACGCTATTTACTCTTGAGATTTCATACGCTTCGCTCGCCCTCTATCGATTGGACTGCCATTTGCGAATACTCGGGATCGATCCCGGTCTGACGAACACTGGATACGGCCTGATCGACATCATCGACCGGAAATATCGAGCAGTTGAAGGCGGGATTGTTCGGACAAGTTCAGATATACCGATGGAACAACGCCTGTTCACGATCTACTCGGCAGTCCGGGATGTCATAGTTGAATTTAAACCGGACGCCGTGGCAATTGAGGACCTCCATTCACACGCACGCTTCGTAAAAACGGCGATTTTGCTCGGGCATGCCCGCGGAGTGGCCGTGATGGCGGCGGGAGAGGCCGGTCTACCAGTCTTCAGCTACCAGCCGACTCGTGCAAAGAACATCGTGACAGGGTCGGGTAAAGCTGGAAAAGATCAGATAAAAATGGCCGTATCGACTCATCTGGGATCACCCGATGCAGCGAAGAATGAGCATGTGGCCGACGCCTTTTCTATCGCCATCTGCCATGCGATCATGGCAGAGAGTCCGGCTGTAGCGGCAATCGCGGCTGCTGCTGGCTAGATCACGTACTGCTGAATTCTCTCTGAAGATGATCAACTACCTCACTGGAACCATACGTTCGCTTACCCGGGAACCGGGACGCGCGGTAGTCGTCGCCGGCGGCGTTGGATACGAGGTCAGCCTGCCCGCTTACGTGTACCAGTCACTTGCAAACGACGGGATTAAAGCAGGTTCAGAAATTGAGCTGGAGATCTACTACCACGTAACGGAGCGGCAACCCAGGCCGATGCTTGTTGGGTTCCGACATCCGAGCGAAAAAGCCTTTTTCGAGCAGTTGATTCAGGTCGAAGGCATTGGTCCGGCGAAGGCTGCCGCAGCGCTTGTATTCCCGGTGTCGACTATCGCCGCGGCGATCGAAACCGAAGACCTGGGATCTCTTCAGCGGCTTCCGGGAATCGGCAGCCGCGCTGCACAAAAGATCGTCGCTACCCTTCGAGGTAAAGTTGCTGCAACCGCGTTGTTACAGGACCTGGGCGTTTCAGAACAGGGTCGAACCACACCCCTGTCAGACGTACGATCTGAAGCTGTTGAAGCGCTTGTTACACTCGGGTATCGTCCGACAGAGGCGCAGGACAAAGTCGACGATGCGATTCGCCGTTCACCGACGGCGGTCGACGATTTGCAGGATTTAATGCGCGAGGTTTTCAGAGCGCACGTTTCGCAACAGGAATAGCCCGAAAGGTTCCTGGTGATTTGCGGTCCAGGTTTTCGCCACACGATTATCGGAGCGGTTGATTGGCTTCTCGATCAGATGAGAATGGGCGCGAGAGGATAGTCCAGGCGAATCCACCTGACGACGGGGCTGAGACCGGCGCAGGAGGCAGGTCGCTTGAGGATCAAGCCCTGGAGATTGCTGCACAGAATCGATCGTCGGTAGAGTCAGAATCCAGGATGTCCCAGGACCTGCGTCCCCGTGAGTTTCGTGAATATGTGGGTCAGAAGCCAGTAGTTGACAGCATCTCGATAGCGGTCATGGCCTCCAGGCAACGCGGTGACACGCTCGACCATGCGCTATTTCACGGTCCTCCCGGACTCGGCAAGACTACCATTGCGCACATCATTGCCAGGGAGCTTGACTCCCAGTTGATTCACACTTCAGGCCCAGCGCTCGAGCGCCCCGCGGACGTTGTTGGACTGCTGTCGAATCTCAAGGCGGGTGATGTCCTCTTTATCGACGAGATTCATCGACTTTCGCATGCGGTCGAGGAGTACCTCTACTCGGCTATGGAGGATTTCCGAGTCGACTTCATGACCGGATCGGGGGCATTCGCGAAGAGTATTAATCTTCCGCTTCAACCCTTCACGCTGATCGGTTCCACCACACGTGCGGGGATGCTGAGCGCGCCGCTCCGCGAGCGATTTGGGCTCGCATATCACCTGGATTTTTATTCCACCGAAGAACTGGCCCAGGTCGTTACCCGATCGTCTGGCATACTCAAGGTTGAGATTGACAAAGACGGCGCGCTGGAAATCGCGAAGCGCTCGCGCGGTACCCCGAGAATATCGAACCGCCTACTCAGGAGAGTGAGGGACTTCTCGGAAGTCCGTCATGACGGCAGAGTAAATCAGAGCATCGCCTCCGTGGCTCTCGAGATCGAGGGAGTCGATTCGTTGGGGCTCGATCGCCTCGACCGACTGTACCTGACGACTCTTTCCAAGAACTACAACGGTGGCCCAGCTGGCATACAGGCCCTGGCGGCGACGATCAACGAAGATCAGCAAACACTCGAAGATGTCGTTGAGCCATTTTTACTGAAGATTGGCTTTATTGTCCGCACCCCACAGGGGCGACGCACAACGCTCGAAGGTTTTGAGCACCTCGGCCTTCCGCCGCGGCTCAATGGCCCTGCAGGGCAGGGAACACTGCTTTAGGCGTTACCCCGGGGGTCCCTGGTGAACAGGGCTGCATCGTAACGATGCCGTAGACACAGTCTCTGATCGGAAGCAGTCTGCGCCGAGCGAATACCCGGATAAAACTCCTACGTGGCTGAATCCCGTGCCGCCTTCATGGCCTGCTGGATTAGCTCGTCCGGAATGTCGTCGAACGAAGCGTAGTTCATCGAGTAGAGCCGAGCATAAAGTCCGCCGAGCTCCATCAGTTCGTCGTGATTGCCCACTTCGACGATCGAGCCATCCTGCAGAACGATTATCCGGTCTGCGCCCCGAATGGTCGCAAGTCGGTGGGCAATCACCATACCCGTGCGACCTTCCATCAGTCGATGGAGGGCCTGTTGTATCAACATCTCGGTGTACGAGTCGATGCTTGCGGTTGCTTCGTCCAGAACCAGAATTTTCGAATCGGCAACGATAGCCCGAGCGAACGAAATCAATTGACGCTGTCCGAGTGACAGGTTGCCACCCCGCTGCTCGAGTTGCGTTTCGTAGCCTTCGGGCAACTTCATGATGAACTCGTGCGCACCGACGGCCCTCGCTGCTTCGACCACGGTCTCCCGAGTAACATCTGCTTTCGAGTACTTGATGTTTTCGAAAATCGTTCCCGAAAACAGGAACGGTTCCTGAAGCACCATCGAGACGTGTCGGCCGAGTGACTCCTGGGTGACATCTCGGACATCGTGGCCGCCGACCTTGACCGATCCTTCCCACACGTCATAAAAGCGGTGGACAAGAGCGGTGGTGGAGGTCTTCCCGGATCCGGTTGGACCAACCAGGGCCACCGTTTCTCCCGGCTTAACTTTGAAATTGATGTCCTTTAAAATCGGCTGGTTCGGCAAGTATCCGAACGTCACGTGATCAAATTCGATTGAACCATCGATGGTTTCCAGGTCGACCGCATCCGGTTTGTCCGCGATGTCGACCGGCACATCGATAACCTCGAAAATTCGCTCGCCGGAGGCCATAGCGCGCTGTAACACGTTGTAGTGGATGGTCAGTGCTCGGATCGGGTCGAAGAACCGCTGTACAAACAACACGAAAGCAACCATCACACCGGTCTCGATCGTTCCGCCCAGCACGAAAAATCCACCGACGATCACAATTATTGCCATTGCAGCGCCGGTTAGAGAGTCGACTATCGGCAACATGATCACACCGAATTTGGTGGCTCGGTTTGCAGCGCGGAGGTTGTCTGTGGCTCGGATGTCAAACAGGTCGTAGTTCACGTACTCACGGGACATGCCTTGAACCGCTCGGATACCGTTGATGTTTTCGGCCAGTGCCCCGCTGACGATTGAAGACGTAACCCGTGCTCTCAGGAACGACTGCCTGGCGTATGGCAACCAGATGATCCGGACGATCAGCAGCACCGGCAATACTGCCAGCGTCATCAGCCCGAGTCGCCAATCTAGCCAGAGCATCGCCGCTGTGATTCCGACTAGCAATACAAGATCACCGATAGCGAAAACGGCGGTTTGAAGGAACTCTTGCAGAGAGCCGACATCACCCTGGAGTCGCGACATCAATTTGCCAATTTCAGTCTTGTCCATGAATGAGAGTGAAATGCGCTGCAGGTGTTCATACATTGCCCGGCGCATATCGACAAGAATGCGTTCTGCTACTCGCCCGACGATCAGTTCCTGCAGGTAGTTCGCTACGAAATTGAATCCGACGGCGGCCATGAAGATAATCACCATTAGTCCGAGCGTAGCTCGGTCCGGGGAACTCGCGTCCAGAGCGTGGTCGTAGACATTGCGGACGATCAACGGAATGGCGATGGAAGAGAGTGTGAATACAGTCACGGCGACAATTGCGACTGCAAGAAGGGCCTTATACGCGGCCACGTATTTGATAAAACGCCCGATTATCTGGCCATTAAACGCCTCACCGAACACTTCCTCATCGATGGTCGGACCGAGACGAATTGACGCTTTCGGCGGGATCTCGTGACTGCGTTCATGGTTCGCGCCGGTTGCCACTACGATGCGCTCCCATGGTCTTCGCCAGAGCGATTTTCATCGCTGGGCCGAATTTGAAGCTCGTAGAGTTCGTTGTAGTGCCCGTGTAGGGCCAGCAACTCCTCGTGTGTACCGCGTTCCACTATTTTTCCAGCGTCGATAAACAGGATTTCATCAGCGTGCATCAGTGAACTGAGACGGTGAGAAATAATGATCGTTGCTCGGTCCTTTGTCAGGTCCTTCAGAGCCGAACGGATCCGCTGCTCTGTCGCTGCATCGATAGCAGCTGTAGAGTCGTCAAACACGATCAACTGAGGCCGCAACATGATCGAGCGAGCAATTGACAGCCGCTGCCGCTGACCCCCGGAAAGCGACACTCCTCGTTCGCCGACCATCGTGTCGTAACCGCCAGGTAGTCGTTCGATGTATTCACCAAGTTGTGCACTTTTCGTAGCGCTTGTTACAAGGTTGTCTGGCGCCCAGGGATTTCCGTAGGCGACATTTTGCTCGACTGAGGCGGTAAACAGGAATGTGTCTTGCTCGACGACGCCCACAGCCTTGCGTATCGAATCGAGTGTCACGTCGCGCAGGTCTTGGCCGTCGATCGTTATGTAGCCTTCGTTCGGATCATAAAAACGCGGAACGAGGTGTGCGATCGTCGATTTTCCGCTGCCCGGGGGGCCCACTATCCCGACGGTATGACCGGGTTCAACTTTAAAGGAGACACCTTTCAAAGTGTGGTCGTCTTCGTAGCCAAAACTTACGTTGTGAAACTCCAGAATACCCTTACTTATTTCTAGATCTTTGGCATCGGGCTTGTCGTGGATTGCTGGCACAAGATCGAGGACAGAGAACAGGCGCCCGCCCGAGGCCGAACCGCGGGCGAAGCCGTTTACCAGCATTCCAATTTGCCGAACCGGTTCCAACAATATGCTCATGAAAGCCAGGAATTGAGTCAACTCGCCTGGAGTCATCTCACCTTCAATAACTTGTTGACCGCCTATCCACAGCACCCCGCCCATCGACAGCAGGAATGCCGCGCCCATTTGAGCGATATTTGATGCCCGAATGCCGACCTGTGTATTGGCAAGAGCAAATGCCTCGTTCGACGCGTCGTCGAACTTATTCATTTCGTATTTTTGAGATGCAAATGAACGAACTACCCGAATTCCACCCAGGTTTTCGTCCATAACTTTGGTCAATGCCGACAGTTTTTCCTGCAGTGAATACCAGTTAGCACGTAGTCGGAGTTGTGATCTCGTGGCACGCCACGCAACAAAGGGCACGAAGCTGAGGCTAACTAGGCCCAGAGTCAGGTCTCTGCTGAGCATCAAGTACATCCCGGTGCCGATCAGGACCACAAGGAATACCGTCCGTAGGAGTGCTGTCTGCACGAACATACGCACGCCTTCGACGTCGAGAATTCCGCGGGTGATCAGATCTCCGGTGTGGACGCCAGCGTGGTAGCTGAACGAAAGTCTCTGCAATTTTTCGTAGTACAGCATCCGTAGTTCATAACCGATACCCTGACCGATCGACTCACCCATGTAGCTCTGCATCATGGAACTAAATCCACGGCCCACGGATGCGAATAACAGCAAGATGGCTGTCAAAACCAGTGCGGCCCTGGCTTTTTCGTCGGTCGATTCGACCCCATCGAGGAGGTTGCTGGCAGCGTCAACGGCATTGCCAATCAGGATTGGAATCCAAAGTTGGAAAGCTGCAGCGAGAAAAATCGCCAGTGTCCCGATAGTCAGTCGAGCCCGGTACCGCAACGCCATGCGCGTGATGCGCATGAATATTTCGACAGAGTTCGACCCTTCAATGGGTCTCGATGATGTTCCTGCCGCTTTGCCCACCGGGGCCACTTGGCCGATAGCCGTAACAATTCCTCCGCACTAATTATTCACAGCCTGTAAGGATCGCGCAGGCTCACGGGTTCTGCTCATTATTTCAACCATGAATTTTCATAAGTGTGCATTGAATTCGCTGATCCGCGATAATCGTATTGTCTCGTATCATCGCCGTGTAGACCCGACTGGAAGAATACTAATTGGGATGCAGGCGGGTACGACGACCGAATTTTATGAGCTTCCCCAATCCTGGAAACCAGACTGCCAGACTACTCGCCGATATTGAATCCGGCTCCACTCATGGCGATACGCACCTGAGTGAGCAGTTGAACGGCCTGCCCCTAAACGAACTCCTGATCCGCAGGGCGACTCTCGACGACTCCACGATGCTGGAGAAAATCGAACGGGAAGCGTTTCCTGGGATGACCCCGGTTACGCAAATTTCGCGTGACCTGACTCGCGAAAATGGAATTTATCTTGTTGCGGCCCGGCAATGGCATCCGGACGAACTCGAGCTTGGCGCACGATTCGCAATTGCCACGAGGGCCGAGAAAGAGGCAGACGGACTTGTCGCGCGGCTGAAGCGAAGCGTCGACAAATACCTGCTCGATCGCATCCACACACCCACTCTACCCGCCGACTACATTGCAGGATTCATCGGTCTCTGGCTTGTGCTGGACGAAGCTCACGTCGTAATTATCGGCCTTCGGGAAATCGACCGGCGAAAGGGTATCGGTGAGCTACTGTTGATAAACGGCCTGGAACACGCGCTTGAGAACGGATCTCGAGTGGTCACACTTGAAGTGCGGCGATCGAACAGGCCGGCAATCGAGTTGTACAGGAAGTACGGATTCCAGGAAGTCGGCTTACGTCGCAGGTACTACTCCGACAACGGTGAGGACGCTTTGATCATGACAACGCCGCCCATACACAGCGACGATTACCTGGAGCATTTCAACACCCTTCGAGATTTACATGCCGCGAAATGGGGCGAGGTGAAACGCCCCGCCTAACTGCTCCACGAAACTCACTGATTGCTGAGAATACCACCGTTGAAAAGGCCGACGCCTGTCGCCATGTGTCACCGGTGGGCTAACCGCCCGAAATGATCAGTGCGTAGACGATAAACAGGGCAAAAACTGCAGCTGTGAATTTGATGCTCCAGTTACCCCATTGCTTCTGGAACGCGGTGAAGTGCCTGACCGACCGCCACTTTTTACCACGCCATGCCAGTTCATTCCCCCGAATTCCGAGAAACAGGCTGGCACCGATCATGACTGGATACTGGACGAGTGGCGGTAAAAATACCGCCCCAAACAGCAGTGCGGTAAGCGGAACTCCGGAGAACAGTCCCCAGATTGCCGGTACCAAAAACGCTGCCCAGTTCCATCCCTTTACTTCTGCCGGGACCTCGGCATCTTTTGTGCCGGAATTATTCGCCTCCGGTTCATCTCTGAACTGAGGGTTCCCTCGTGACGACTCGATGCTGGCGTCAGGCATGGGCGACGATCCCCGCAAATCGGACCGATCATCCTTCGGCTTGCCTGAAGGCACGGAAACCGGGTTAAGATCGGGCCTGTAGGCTTGGGCGGTGGGTCGCGACGACGAACTACGTTGTCTCTGAGGTTGAGCTGCCGGCGAGAGACGCACGGCATCGTTCATTTCGGTGCCGCAGACCCAGCAATACGCGGCGCGTGTGTTGTTCGCACCGCCACACCTTGCACAGGACACCAGACCGAACGATGAAGCTGTTTCGGTGTTTACCTCGATTAGCCGTTCACCGCAACGGTTACACGCATACCCGCCCTTTGCGTTTTCAATTCCGCAGTGAGCGCAGAAGACGTGATCGTCTGCAATCGATTGATCTGTTTGGTCAGCCATGCCTGTATAAGTGTAGAGGTGTTCGAATCTCCGCGCTGCACAAACGTACACGCCAACGCGCATGTACACGACTTTTCGAGAGCGGGACCGATCCCGATTGTATTGTTACAGATTTGAGACGTTGAGATCGAGCGCGTGCATCAGGTCGTCCAGTTCGGCTCTGGTGAGGTCGTCAATGGAGGGGCTTGGCGGTCTGACGTCGGCGGTTTCTACCAGACCTCTGCGCTTCATGATTTCCTTCCGGATGGCGAGACCTATGCCCGCCGAGTTCTCATACCGGATCAGTGGTAACCACGAATAAAAAATCCCTCGGGCCTTTTCGATGTCGCCGCCGCCCAGATATTTATGAATAGCGACCAGCACTTCAGGATAGGCGAAGCCCGTCATTGTGCCGACCGCACCTCTGCGAAGTTCTTCGAAAAGGAATGCTCCTCCAAGTCCACCAAAAATACCCATGGTGCCGCCAGTAGCTTCAATTACGCGCGATATTTTTTGCGGTGTTGGCGGATCTTCCAGTTTCAGATATCTGGCATCGGGGAGTTCTTTGTGCAACTTCCCGATAAATGCAGGATCGAGGTGCACCCCTGTCTGCTCGGGCAAGTCCTGGACCACGATCGGAATCCGGGTTACTTCCTGTGCGGAGGCATAGTAGGCGAACGTTGAAGCCGAATTCGGCTTTGCCATTTTGGCGGGTGCGGCCATGACGGCTGTAGCTCCGGCCGTCTGAGCTTCTTTGACCCGGGAGCCGAGCGCCCGTCCACTTTCCGCGCTGACTCCGACGGTCACGGTCAAATCGTCTCCACATGCTGCAACCACAGCGTCGATGATCGGTCCTCGCTCAGTGTCAGTCAGCCGGTGTGCTTCACCCATCACACCGAGGGTCACCACGCCGGTGCAACCGGCATTTCGTGCACAGTTGACCAAACGGGCAAACGAAGAAGTATCGACCTCACCGTTCGAATCGAACGGGGTCGGCAGCATAAAGTGAATACCGTCGAGATTTCTATTCGCTGCCAAATCGAGATGCTCCTGACTGTTCGTGCAAGCGTGTGACTTTCTCGTATGGTGATCTCGTATTTGTTCCCGTGCAAGTGATCGTCGAATCGCTCTCGGATCAATCCAGATACCCCTGTTGCTCCAGCCGTCCGCTGTAATTTGCTAAAATATCCGGCAATGGTCTTCATATATTCAGCAAACGACTGCTCCTGTCCACGCTACTGAAGTGGGCTGGGTGTTGGTGCTCGTATGTTTTAACCCTGCCCGCAAATGATCTGGCAGGGTCTTTTTATTACTCGCTGACCCGCCAACAATCGACTGATTCCGAGATGATTCACAGAAAAAGAGGTTCCGACCAGTGACCACAGGAAGTGCTAGTGCGACGAACTGGGTTCCAAACCCGGCAAACGCTCGCGTTCTAAAGATCGACGGTCCTGAAATCGCAGACTTCGAGGATCAGGTAAAGCTGTTCCAGGCCGGTGAAAAGGGCGAGATAGAATTTTTACGCTTCCGGCTCCGGCAGGGTGTGTACGGGCAACGGCAACCCGATCGCCAGATGATCCGGATTAAGCTGCCATTTGGCGGCCTGACTGCAGTTCAGATGGATGTGCTGGGCGACGTGGTCGAAAAGTACACACCGCTAAAAAAAGGGCACTTCACAACCAGGGAGAACGTTCAGTTACACCACGTTCCCCTTGCTGAAACCGCCGAGCTTCTTCGAATGCTTGGCGACGCCGGAATGTCGACGCGTGAGGCCTGTGGCAACGTAGTACGCAACGTAGTCGCACATCCGTCGGCTGGTGTATCCCCAGACGAAGTCTTCGATGTGACCCCTTATTCCGCAGCCTACGCACGCTACTTCCTGCGTCATCCAACCACACAGAACATGCCACGTAAGTCGAAGGTAGCGTTTAGCGGTTCGGAAAAAGACGAAGCGATGGTCCTGATGCACGACGTCGGACTTGTCGCTCGTGTACGTGACGGAAAACGTGGGTTCAAAATTGTTGTCGGTGGCGGGCTATCGACCAACCCGTTAATGGCGAAGACTTTATCCGAGTTTGTACCCGCCGAAGATTTCATCAAACATTGCGAAGCGGTGCTCCGTATTTTCAACCGACAGGACGAAGAGCGTAAGAGCATCATGAAAGCCCGCATCAAATTCACGATTGAGCGGCTTGGAATCGAGAAATTCCGTGAAATGGTCGATGAAGAGTTGCAGGGCGACTGGGCGAAAAAAGAGATCGATCTCGATTCTCTAATGTTTATCGAAGACGAACTTGCCGACGCTCCTGCGGTTCCAACCGGTGCAACCCCGGAGCCTACAAATGATGCTGCATATGACAACTGGAAACGAACAAACGTTGTCGAGCAGAGGCAGACAGGATTCAACATGGTCTACGTTCGTATTGAACGTGGCGATGTGTACGCAAACCAGTGGTCCCAACTCGCCACTATCGCCAGGAAGTTCGGCGGGGGGCGGGCCCGGATAGACCAGCAGCAGAATATTGTGTTCCGCTGGGTCCGGACAGAGTCGATCTACGACACCTACCTGGCGCTGGGCGACATAGGGTTCAGTGTTGCCGGTCGCGAGACCATTCGAGATATCGTCACCTGCCCCGGAACTGACTCCTGCAAACTTGGAATAACTTCGTCGATGGGCCTCAACAAGGCCCTCGGTGAGGCAATTGATCAGATGCAGGATATCGACCCGCTGGTTGAGAAAATGCACATTAAGGCGAGCGGTTGCCCGAACTCCTGCGGGCAGCACCACATTGCCAGCATTGGATTCCACGGTGCAGTAATGAAGGGCCCCAGCGGTCAGGTCCCGGCATATGAACTGTTCCTCGGCGGGCGTTCGACAGAAGCCGGAGGCACAAAGATCGGTGAGCGGGTCAAGGCACGAATCCCCGCGAAACTTGCTCCGGCAGCCTTGAAGACAGTGCTGGATAACTACACCACCAACCGTAATGAAGGCGAAGAATTCAGCCAGTACATCGAACGGGTTGGAGTGGAGCAGTTTGAAACCGAGTTCAAAAAGTTGAAGGACGAGGTCGGTCCGCTTGATCGAGACCACATCCAGACGTACATGGACTGGGGCAAAACGGTGGTCTACAAGCTGGAACGCGGTGAAGGTGAGTGCGCAGTTTAGGCTGAGTCCTATACCTTGATTACCAGATACTAAAAAAGGGTGGCTGCAGAGATGTGGCCGCCCTTTTTGCTATCACCCATGTGACCCGGTGAAAGATTACTTCTTATCGGTGTTTTGATCGTCGACGGGAGGGCCAAATTCGATTATTTTGCCTTTTTCACGATTGGCCGATTTACTTCTCCGGGGAGTTGGCTTCTCTTCTATCCGTCGACCACGCCAGTATTTGACCTCGGGCTCTGCCTTGTCCTGAGCGCCACTAGAACCGCTCGATCTCCCGCGCCATCCGGCGACATTCGGTCCCCGACCGCCTGTGCGAAACCACAACACATATCCCGCTGCGCCAATGGCGAAACCGACAATGGCCAGCGGCAGCGTGCCGGTTGGAACGAAGGCAGCAACGGTGAGAATGAGCACTCCAACGATGACCAGGTTGCCCGGGTTAATGGACGACGGGAGGGGATGTCGGGGCGGTACCCGCCTGGAGACCGTCGGTGAAAATGGTTCGAAATTGCGCTTTTTGGGGACAGGCGATTCCGGGCCGTTCTCGGACTTTTCCAGGATTTCGTCTATTTCGCGCTCAAATTTTGATTTGTTGGGCATTGTCGACAACAGACTGATAAGAAGAAATCACGCTGCTATACTCGAAACGCCGAAATCATCATCGGTCACCTCGGTAATGATCGCGCACAACCCCACTCTTCTGTAGTACTTTCAAACGAATTCATGCCAGATATCGAATACGACAACTTTGTTAAGATCAACCTGTATAAGTTGAGCCCGGGCTTTCGAATGCTCGATGCCGATGAGCGTGAACGTGGCAAACGAGACTTCACTGCCGTGATCGAAGAGCTTTCGGCAGAGAACGAGATCTTGAGCTACAGCACGGTCGGAACACGTGCCGACGCTGACTTCATGCTCGTCCAAAATTCTCCGTCGATTGGGACGTTTCACGAAGTGTCAAAGCGACTGAACGGCACATTGATGGGACGGTATCTGGAGCAACCGTATTCGTACCTGTCGATCAGGCGAAAGAGCCGATACAAGCATGGCGGTGGCGCACCTGAGCTCAAGACAGAATATAAGTACCTGGTGATCTACCCGATGACGAAGACCAGGCCCTGGTACGCGCAATCGATGGAAGATCGCCAGAAAATGATGAATGATCACTTCAGGGTCGGGAAAAAATACCCGATGGTGAAGATCAACACCACCTACGCATTCGGCCTGGACGACACCGAGTTTGTACTGGGGTTCGAAATGGACGATCCGTCGGACTTCGTTTCGCTTGTGATGGACCTGCGAGAGGTGCCCGCCGCCCAGTACACAGCCACTGAAATACCGATTTTCACCAGTATTCGTATGCCGATTGCTGAGGCGCTCGACGCGATGGTCTAGTAGCCCGGCACCCCTGGTACGCGCTCACCGATCCAAACTAAAAAACGCCCAGCTTACGGACATCTGGGCGTTTTAGTGTTCTCATCAGGAACTAGGCGTTGGCGCCGGGTTCCGAAGATGCGTAGTCATACTCGTAGTTCAACTTGATGAATTCCTGCTGATCCTTGGGAACCTGGTCTTCCGGGAATATAGCGTTCACAGGGCAAACAGGTTCGCAGGCTGCGCAGTCAATGCACTCATCCGGGCTGATGAACAACTGGTTGTCGCCCGGCTTCGAATAAATACAGTCGACCGGGCAGACATCGACGCACGCGCCATCCATTACGTCAACACAATCCTTGGCGATGATGTAGGTCATCCGTTGGAGCTCCTGTAAAGCTACGACCAGTTCCAATCTGGCCGTTTCTATTGCGAATACACCGCGGAGTATACGTTCCCAAAACTCACAGTGAAAAGACTGTCAGCACCGTACTTGCACGGTGGTGACAGCCTGTTGGTCGTTAAGTGCTAATTGTTGTCGCTACGTAAGCGGAGGAGTTATTAGTGCCCGCCGCAGCCACCGCCACCGCCACCACCACAACCGCAGCCACCGCCACCGCCACCACCACAACCGCCGCCACCGCCGCCGCAACCCCCACCGCCGCATGCGCAGCCAGATGAAAAATTCGGATTTGAAATGACGAACCCTGAGCGCTCAAAGCCTTCAACGTAGTCGATGCGTGATCCTTCGAGCATTGGGGCACTTTCATCATCGACCAGCGCTTTGACTGTACCCTCGATGATCCTGTCGTCTTCCGACGGGGTTTCTTCGAGGCCAAATACGTACTCAATCCCACCGTGGGCGCCTGTAGTCACGGCGATACGAAGGTACTGACCTTCCGCATCCTGTTCTTTTAGAACTGCAAGCAACTTTGTCGTCGCTGCATCGGTGAACTCTACAACGGTCTTTGCAATGACCATTACTTACTCCAGATTGTTCGCTTCTGTGCATAGTCGAACCATACTAACTACTTTACGCGCGTTTGCGGTGAAATGTGAAATTTACGAATACGTACCGATTCAGGCAAATTACTTATGAAAACCACACATCTCCGCCATCCCATCAAGCGATATTCGGCGGTATCATCTGACGGGTCGAATATTGTTCGCCAGCGATTGAGCCGGACGCTACGCTGCGAATAGAGATCGGCCCCCGACCATTTATGGAAATGTTCTGCTCGAACGTTTACGCGTTCAGTGTAGTACCAAGAACCTCGCTAAGAAAACTGGAATAACCTCGAATGGATGAACTTGATCGAAAAATTATCGCCTTGCTTGAACGGAACGGGCGCGCGTCTAATGCTCGTATTGCTCGTGATGTCGGTGTAAGCGAGGGCACGGTCCGCCGACGCCTCAAGCGTCTGATCAGCGAACAGATCATTAACGTAATTGCCCTTCCCGACCCACGAAAGCTGGGGTACGAATCTGAAGCCCTGATCGGCGTGCAGGTCGATCCCGACAAGATCGACGTTGTAGCGGCCAAGATGGCGAACCTGGAACACACCCGGTGGGTGACCATCACCACGGGCACATACGACGTGTTTGCCTGGGCCACACTCCCAAATGCCGAGGCTCTCGGACGCTTTCTGAGAGACAAAGTGGGCGCGATTGATGGTGTTCGTCGCACCGAGACCTTCGTAAACCTCCAGGTGATGAAGCGCGAGTTCGGGATTCCAGCATAAGCGGGGACCCAGGCGCAGGAAGAAATATCGAGGTACCTCCAGAGGTGCCTCGTTTCTGTTAAGCCCTTTCCTGCCGTTCGAAATATAATCAAGATCGGACGCCGGAAAAAAAAGGCGACGACGGAATGCACAACTGTGCGAACAATTAGAGGCGAGGGCCGACTGAGGCTCTCCAACGATTCGCGGAGAACACGATGCAACAAACTGCGGCGACTGAGCGCTCGTCGAACTCATTGATCTTGCTGGGACCGTCGGAGCCGTCGCTGCTTGAAAACCTGATGCCGGGAATCAGCATCTGGCAAAAAACGGCGGCGGTCCTCGCCGGTATTTTGTTGGTTTCGCTGCTTGCACAGGCACGATTTTATTTGCCAGGTAACCCTGTCCCCATCACCCTTCAGGGGTTAGGGGTGTTGATGATCGGTGGCGTCCTGGGCTGGCGGCTCGGTCTTGTAACGGCGGTTGGTTACCACCTTGCAGGCATGGCCGGACTCCCGGTCTTTGCCAACGGCAATGAGGGCTGGAACTATGTCATTCACGGTGTGACCGGCGGTTACCTGTTGGGATTCGTAGTTTCGGCCGGGGTTGTTGGGTATTTGTCGCAACGTGGTTGGAACCGTGGTCGTGGGCTGTGGCCGATGCTGATCGGCTCTTTGCTGATTTACCTGCCAGCTCTGATCTGGCTCTCCGTATTCGATTTTCCCTGGCCGGCTGAAGGCGAACTGTTCACCGCGGCGATGTATCCGTTCATTCCGGGTGATGTTGTGAAGCTGATGGCTGCTGCTGCAGCTACCGGTGCACTGTGGCGCATAGTGGATAGGAGGCGGTAGTCCCGCTCTCCTCCGGCCGCACCAATGGCCGTTATACCCAGCTGAACTGACAGGAAGCTAGCGTTGTACAAAGACACAAACTGCGGCGAGCCGCGTGAATCGGCGGTTGGCTCACAAATCACCGTCGCCGGTTGGGTTCATCGGCGTCGCGATCACGGGAACCTGATTTTTATTGATCTGCGCGACCGCAGTGGACTACTTCAGATTGTGTTCAATCCTGAGTACTCGCAGACCGCCCACGATTTGGCCGGTAGCCTGCGCTCCGAGTGGGTCGTACAGATTACCGGCAAAGTTGTAAGGAGGCTGCCTGGCGCAGAGAATCCGGACCTGCCAACGGGTGCAGTCGAGCTTTCAGCAACCGATCTTGTTGTGCTCAATCGCGCTTTGACTCCGCCGTTCGAGATTGCTGACGACATTGAAGTCGACGAGAACACTCGACTCAAGTATCGATTCATCGACCTTCGTCGCCCGCGAATGCAAAGGGCCCTGAAGCTGCGCCACGAAGTCACCCACATCATGTGGGACTTTCTAACCGCTAAAGGTTTCACTCAGGTTGAAACACCGATTCTCATTAAAAGCACGCCTGAAGGTGCACGAGACTATGTGGTTCCGAGTCGGATCCACCCCGGTGAGTTCTATGCGCTTCCTCAGTCGCCCCAGCAACTGAAGCAACTGTTGATGGTCTCCGGCCTCGAGCGATACTTTCAGATCGCTCGTTGTTTCCGAGATGAAGACCTCAGAGCGGACCGCCAACCCGAGCACACGCAGCTCGACTTTGAGATGTCGTTTGTCCACCAGGACGACGTGATGGCGATAGTTGAAGAGCTGTACTCACGGATCGTCCATGAAACTGTTCCGGACGGGACGATTTCTGCACCATTCGTCCGGCTGACTTATGCCGAGTCAATGGATCGTTTTGGCACCGACAAACCGGATCTCAGGTTTGGAATGGAGTTGTCGACCGTGACGGAGATCGCTGCACGCTCGGATGCACGTGTATTCCAGTCGGTTGCGAGTTCAGGTGGGTCAATCAGGGGTTTTATTGCGCCTGGTTGCGGGAATTACGGACGGCGTCAAACGGACGAGTTGACTGAATTCGCCAAACAAAGTGGCGCCCAGGGTCTGGTATTTATCGCGCTTGACGAAAGCGCCGAATCGATCGAGAAGCTCGAAGACGACCATATCAAGTCACCGCTGAAAAAGTTCCTGTCGGTAGAAATTGTTCGGGAACTCGCCACGAAAATGGGAGCAGGGCCGGGCGACCTGATGCTGATCGTTGCCGGTGCGAACAGGCTGGTAAATACCGTTCTTTCGAATCTGCGCAACGAAATGGCTCGACGGTTAGAGTTTGTCGACGAAAAACATTTTGCCTTTGCCTGGATTTACGATTTTCCGCTATTCGATTGGGATGAAGACCTGAAGAAATGGGAACCTGCCCACCACGTATTCTCGTCGCCAAAACCAGAACATATGCAGTACCTCGATACCGATCCTGGAAAGGTGCTGGCCAACCTTTTCGACCTCGTCTGCAACGGTTCAGAAATGGGATCGGGAAGCATTCGTATCCACGACAGGGACCTGCAGGCAAGGATGTTTAGCATCATCGGGTACACCGAGGACCAGATCAGTGAGCGGTTCGGGCAGCTGCTCACTGCGTTCAGTTACGGGGCACCGCCTCACGGTGGCATGGGACTTGGACTGGACAGGTTGGTTGCAATCCTGGTGGGGGAGCAGGCGATCAGAGAAGTAATCGCATTTCCGAAAACCCAGTCGGCCGTCGATCCGCTATTCGAGGCTCCGTCGCCAATAACGGATCAACAGCTTGAAGAACTTCACGTGCGTGTCGTTATGCCCAGGTCATAACCTCACGCAAACGTGTACTTACTCTTGGAGACTGACGGCCCGAATTCGCCACTCTGAGTTACAATTGAAGGTAGTTGAGGAGCGCCCTGTGGCGCTCCTTATATTGCACGGCAGTGCCGGGTATTCCAGTTGAGTGTTTCGGAGTCCACGTTGAAAGTTACGCGCGACGATGCAGAAAATCGGCAGGCCATCCTCCACATTGAAGTCGAAGACGACCGTGTCGAGCGCCATCTACAGCGAGCGCACCAAAAAGTTGCCGCAAGAGTAAACATTCCGGGATTTCGAAAGGGCAAAGCCCCGAGGCGAATCGTCGAACAGTTCGTCGGCAGGGAATACCTGCTGGATGAGGCGATGGAAACGCTTGTTCCGGAGGCCGTCGGAGTGGCAGTGAAAGAGTCGGATATCGAGAGCACCCACACTCCACCCAGGGTGAACGTTGTCGAGCGCCACCCGGTTGTCAAAATCGACGCGACCGTGGCCTTACCTCCAGTTGCCAAACTTGGTGACTATACCAAGCTCAAATTTGACCAGCAGCTCGAACAGGTTACTGAAGACAAGATAGAAGACCAGATCGCTCAGATTCTTGAGTCGCAAGCCACATGGGAGCCGGTGACACGGGCGTCCAAAATGGACGATTTGCTGACGATCAACGCGAAAGGCCTGGTTGAGGGTAAGGATTTCGCAAACGTCGATGGCGGCGATTACCTTGTCACATCTGGCAGCATGAATCCGGTTCCGGGGTTTGCAGAGCAACTGACGGATCTGAAAGAGGGTGACACGAAGGAATTCGATCTCCCGATTCCCGAAGACTATCCGAACGAGGAATATGCCGGTAAAACTGCCACGTTCAGTGTTGATGTCATAACCGTGAAGAAAAAGAACCTGCCGGAATTGAACGACGAACTGGCGGCGTCACTCGGTGAAAACTTTAAAACCGTTGCGGAATTGCGAACACGGATTAGTGAAAACCTCGAAGCGCAGGCAAAAAACGATCTGCGAAGATCGCTAGAGCAAAAAATCGTCGATGCTCTGGTAGACGGTGCGGTGTTCGAGATCTCACCGATGATTATCGACCACGAGGCGGAACACGTCCTCGAAGATCAGCAACAACAATTAGCCCGGTACAACATTGATTTCCGGCAATACATCCAGGGCATGGGTAAGACAACCGAGGAAGTAGTATCTGAGGCGAAAGATTCCGCTGAGTTACGCTTGAAGCGTTCACTGGTGATCGACACGCTTGCGGATGCAGACAATACAACGATTACCGATGAACAAATTGCTGAGGAGATCGCGCTCATGAAGGAGCAGCCTCAGTATGCGAACGAAGATCTGGATAAAGACGAAACCCGCGATGCTATTCGGCGTGTTCTTCGACGCCGCGCTGCGATAGACAATGTGATCGAAATTGCCAATGGTTCGTCCACATCTAATTCGAAGGTGAAAAAGACGGCGTCAAGTGCGGATGCAAGCACGCCGGAAACTGCCACGAAAAAACCGACCGCCAGAGAAAGAACCAAGACCCCGCGTAGAGCGACCACGAGCGACAAATAAAGCGTAAAAGGCATCAGTAATGGACTTTGGATTCACAACAGCCGGCTCGAACTCAGCTGGCACCGATATGTTTGAAAACTCAATGAATAAGGAGAACTCGATGCTGCATCTTCCCGAAAGCGTCGTCCCGATGGTGATTGAGACCGGTGCCCGGGGCGAGCGTGCCTACGACATCTACTCCTTGTTGCTGAAGGAACGAATCGTTTTCCTTGGCACACCGATCAATGCTCAGGTTGCGAATCTGATTGTGGCCCAACTCCTTTTCCTGGCTCGGGAAGACTCGGATAAAGACATTAACCTGTATATCAACTCGCCCGGCGGTGAGGTTTACTCAGGTATGGCCATTTACGATACGATGCAGTGGGTGCCGTGCGATGTGGCAACGTTCTCGGTGGGCCTGTGTGCAAGTATGGGAACGGTGCTTCTAACTGCAGGCACAGCAGGGAAGCGATACGCGATGCCGAATTCAACGATTCACATGCACCAGCCACTAAGCGGGACCCAGGGCCAGGCATCCGATATTGAGATTCACGCAAGGGAGACCCTGCGAATCCAGGATCGGCTGCGTCAAATTATCGCTGACCATACGGGTCAATCTTATGAGCGCATCGCTCGTGATTCCGATCGTGATTTCTGGTTGAATGCAGAGCAGGCGGCCGAATACGGACTCATCGACGAGGTTCTGACGCCTGATTCACCAGCTTCCAAATAGTGCCTTCTCGGCGTATAGAAATTCGATAAACTCGTTACATGGCAGGCACGCGACAAATGACGACTGACAAGAAAAACGGCGGTGGCGGGAACTCGACCGGTGACGCATATTCATGTTCGTTCTGCGGAAAGCCACAGGAAAGTGTTCGCAGGCTAATCGCCGGACCCTCGAAGATCTTCATCTGCAACGAGTGCGTTGGCAGATGTCAGCAGATCATTGCGGACGATCAACCGATTGTTAAGCCCCACATGAAGCCGACTACGCCGCGCGAAATGTTCAAGCTGCTCAACGAGTATGTAATTGGACAGGAACGAGCCAAGCGAGTCATTTCGGTAGGCGTCTACAACCACTACAAGCGAATCTGGTTCGGCACTGAAGACCCCGATGTGGAGCTACAGAAAACTAATGTCATGTTGGTGGGGCCGACAGGTTGTGGCAAAACGTACCTGGCACAAACCTTGGCGCGCATCCTGGATGTGCCATTCGCCATCACGGACGCGACCTCGTTGACGGAGGCCGGTTACGTCGGTGAGGACGTAGAAAATATTCTTCTTCGCCTTATCCAGGACGCTCAGTTCGACATCCCACGAGCCGAGCAGGGCATTATCTATATCGATGAAATCGACAAAATTGCGCGCAAATCCGCAAATCCGTCTATCACCCGGGATGTATCTGGCGAAGGCGTGCAGCAGGCCCTCCTGAAAATTCTAGAGGGTGCCGTTGTAAACGTGCCGCCGCAGGGTGGCCGAAAGCATCCGCACCAGGAATTCATCCAGATCGACACATCGAACATTTTGTTCATCCTGGGTGGAGCGTTTGACGGTCTGGAAGAGATAATCCAGGCGCGACAAACCAAAGACTCGACCAATATTGGCTTCAAGTCGATCGGTCGGAGTCAGCAAGAACAGATGGCGGACTACACCGCAGTTGAGTCTCAAGACCTTCTCAAGTTCGGGTTTATTCCAGAATTCGTTGGTCGAGTGCCTCTCGTAGTTGGTCTGTCGGACCTGAACCACGAGGAGCTGATCCAGGTACTCACCGAACCCAAGAACGCGTTGATTCGCCAGTACGAAGCGTTGTTCAAAATGGACGGAATAGAGCTTAAATTCGACAAGCCGGCGCTCAATGCAACGGCCATGCTATCGCGCGACCGCAAGGCCGGTGCCCGTGGCCTGAGAGCCATTGTGGAAGAACTGCTGGTCGATGTTATGTATGAATTGCCTTCGATGGACAATGTCGCGAAGTGCATCGTCGGTGAAGACACGGTTATCGACAACAAATGGCCGATTCTCCTTGATGAGACTGGCAATCGTGTCGACGATAAATTGCCGAGCAGCAAAAAGAGTTCTGCGGCTGCATAAACAGCGAGCGAACTGGTGGAAAACAAAGGCCTCAGCGATCAACTGAGGCCTTTTTGATTGCCTGACGGAATCGAACCTGACCCGCGCTGATGACGGTGGATTGTCCGCTCTGACCTGTGACGTCGAATCGCCTTTATCCGGCGACAGCCAACTCGACTTCCCGGGTGAGATCGATCGCTGGAGCGGCACCTGAAGGATCGATCCGGCCCGAAGCCACGGCTTTGAGTGTCTCGATCAGAAGCGGTCGTTCCCTGAGCAGGCCGGCTTTGCGTATCGCGGAGAATAATGGCAATTCTTCACCTTGATCCTGCTTTAGCCGTTCGAGGTCAGCCCCTTCAATCTGTGACCAGAACGCATCGAAGCGCGGTCCACGCACGGAAAACCGGGTTGTTGCCAGTACTGGACCCTCATCGACATCCTCTGTCGATACGTGGATCATCGCCCCGGTTTCGATCATGTTCCCGGCGATTACGTCCCAGGTTGCCTGTTGCCACATTCCGATAGTTCCACCCGGGAGAGCCGGGTGCAGATTTAGTGTCAGGTACTCAGAGCAGAGTAGTGGAGCGATGAGCATGTATCCCGCATGGACGGCGATATCGGTGCTGTACGGCTTCAGCAGGTCGATCACGGCCCTGTCAAAATCCTCGCGAAGCTCTGCCCATTGTCGATTGCCGTGGGAACGCCTGAAATCACGGGACGAAAGCGTTACGAGCGGAATGTCGTGAGACTCGACCAGTCGTAAAAAACGGTCAGTCTGCTCTGTTTGACCGTGGTTTCGATTAACGAAAACAAACGAAATGCTGGCAGCGAGGTCTCCGGAACCGGTCGCGTCCAGTGCAGATCGAAGAAGACCGTAAGACCCTTCACCTCGTCCCGTCGAAAACCAGCCGATCCGCATTGGTTTTCCTGCGCCAAAACCGTTCTGGGTACGTGCGCCACTGGCTGTAGCTGGCACGTGCTAAGCGTCCTCGTCTTCCGTATCTTCATCTCCGGGAACAAGGCTCATTTGCTCAGCGAAATTGGCCTGCAGCCGTGTGATCTTCAGCTCTGCAGTCGACAGGATCTCATTGCACCTGGTCGCCAGTTTCATTCCCGATTCGAACAGCTGCGTCGCTTCGTCGAGAGACAGCCCTCCGACTTCGAGCTTACGCACGATTTCCTCGAGGCTCGCGAACGCGCTTTCAAAGGACTTTGCCGGGGGTTTAGTGTTTTTGTGTTCGGTCGGGTCAGCCATTGTTGTTCCGGGTATAACGGTCGTATTTCGCAAGGATTTGAAGGCAGAATTCTCGATGAAATAACGGCGTGCCTGCTAATTGTAGCGAGATAATTACGATTGGTTCAGCGGTTCGATCTGAGTTCAACGTCCTCAACTCTCGTATTGACCTGTCCGTCCCCAAACGTGATTCCCAATTTGTCGCCTGCAGCGAACTGCGAAGCACTGGTCGCCGCCTTCCCGTTCGCCAGCCTGGCGATTGCGTAGCCACGACCAAGAATTTTCGTCGGCCCGAGGGCGCTTAGCGATGCCTCGACTGTAGCCAACCGCAGTTTGGACGATTCGACGAGTCGTTGTCCGGCCAGGCTGGCGCGCAACAACAAATCGTCGACACGTTGGCGCGGGCTCGCCGTATCGGGCAGTTTCTGGTTCATCCGATCTACCGCAAGTTCGAACCGGGAACGGTGGTCTCTCATGCTTCTGCCGATAATCTCGTCGATGCGGTTGGCGTAACCGGCGACGTCATCTGCAAGGTCCCGCCTGTCCGGTGCAACAATTTCGGCCGCCGCCGAAGGGGTCGGCGCCCGTACGTCAGCCACGAGATCAGCGATAGTCGTATCCGTTTCATGGCCGATTGCGCTGATAACCGGGACTGCACAGGTAAAAATCGCCCGCGCTACGATCTCCTCGTTGAACGACCACAGATCCTCGAGCGAACCGCCGCCTCTCGCTACGATTGCAACGTCGACAGGGTCGACGGAATTCAGCGCGTTAAGAGCCCGGAAGGCCTGGACGATTTCAGGCGCTGCTCGCTCGCCCTGAACCGAGGTGGGGATCAATATGATCTCTGCCAGCGGATATCGGCGAGTGAGTACATTCTGGATGTCCTGGATTACGGCACCTGTGGGTGACGTAATGACTGCGATTCGGGCGGGAAGATCAGGCAGTTGGCGTTTCCGTCCGCTCTCGAAAAGACCTTCGGCCCGGAGGCGCTGCTGCATCTCTTCAAACGCCTTCTGAAGGGCGCCGACTCCATCGGGGTCGACCTGGTCGACGTAGAATTGCAGGTCACCCCTGGCCGGGTAAATCGAGATGTTTCCGTGACAGATCACCTGCGATCCATCGGAGAGGAAGTCTCCGCCACGGCCAAACCGGAACATCACGCAACGCAACACCGACTGTTCGTCCCGCAGCGCAAAGTAATGATGCCCGGACGATGGTTTGCGGTACCCCGACACCTCGCCTATTACCGTCAGGTCAGCGAGGCGGGGATCTGATTCGAGGCTGGCTTTCAGATACTCGGCAACCGCACTTACGGTATAAGCGGTCTTTCGAGTATCGCGATCATCTGCGGTCGTCATACATGCATTCTTCCACAACTACCTGTAGGCGACCAGGTCGGCCGTCGGAACCTGGTTCCGATAGCCCAAACCCTTCCCGGCGGTAGTTCTCTACTTATGCGATTTCGCGGAATAAACCGGCGTTAGTCCGCGCGCCCGGTGTATGTGCCTGTAGTCGAGTTGATTGCCACTCGGTCACCCACCGAAATGAACAGCGGGACCTGTAGCGTCAGGCCGGTGGTGGTCGTGGCCGGCTTAGTCGCGCCGCTTTGAGTATCGCCGCGTAAGCCCAGTTCAGTCTCGCCAATTTCGAGTACTACCGATGGCGGGACTTCGACTGATAGCGGGACGCCCTCGAACATCGTCACGACGAGGGTGTCGCCCTCGGAAATATACTTTAGCGCATAGCCAAGGATTTCCTCGGTTATTGCGAACTGCTCGAAGGTTTCGGTGTTCATGAAGTTATGCATATCGCCATCGGGGTAGAGATACTGCACGGTCGGCGATTCGACTTCGGCACGGGTTAGCTTCTGGTTGCCCGGCAGCTTTCGCTCGTAGACGTTTCCGGTCCTGACCTGCCTCACCTTCAACGTTAGAGTTGGTGGAGCTTTCGGCGCCTGGCGGTGCTGCCAATCGAGGATTTGATAAACGTCGTCATCCAAGATGATTGTCATGTTCCGGCGAATTTCACCCGAAGAAATAGTCATTGCGTTGTCGATTGCCCTTCAGCTTTGCCTGTTTTCTTGTGCTGCCTGTGTCTGGTAAACCCAGAAACAAAGAAATTAGAACTCCATTTTAGCGGCATGACTCATCACGCGAGCCCTGCCATCTTCGAGAACAACAACATCTTCAATCCGCACGCCGCCCCAGCCGGGGATGTAAATACCGGGTTCAATCGTAAACGGCATGCCGTTTTCGAGTTTGCCTTTGGCGTTCGGTCCTACGCCCGGGTTTTCGTGGACCTCGAGGCCGAGCCCATGACCAAGGCTGTGGCCGAAATCGTTCTCGTGTCCGGCTTCCTCGATGATCTTGCGTGCGATCGCATCACATTCTTCGCCGGTCATTCCGGGTCTAGCCATGTCGATTGCAGCGAGCTGGGCGGCCAACACGATGTCGTAGATCCTTTTGATCTCGGCGTCGGCCTTTCCGAGAACAATTGTGCGTGTCAGGTCTGAGCAGTACCCCTGGTATCGTGCGCCGCAATCGAAAACAATCGTCTGCCCCTCAACCAGCTTTGTATTGCCCGTCGAATGGTGGGGACGTGCGGCGTTCGGTCCGACCGCAACGATAGTGTCGAACGAAATCGACTCCGCACCCCGCTCTCGGACTGCTTTCTCGAAAATCCAGGCGGCCTCTTTTTCGGTCATCCCGACTTTCATTAGCTGTCGTGTCTCCTCGAACGCCTGGTCGCCGATGTCGATGGCACGTTGCAGGAGCGTCAGTTCCTCGGGATCTTTGTAGGCGCGAAGATCAACACCGATCCCATTTGTTGGCTTCAAGTCAGGATCGACATCAGTTTCGCTGAACGCCTTTTTGAAGCGTTCTAGCGAGTCAACCGTCATGTCGTCGGCCTCGAAACCGAGTGTTTTGATACCGAATTCTTTTACCAGCTTCGGCAGCCATTCGGGCTTTCCGCCTATCCTGTCGACCCTCCACCCTGGAGCCTGTTGCGCCGCCTGTTCGGTATAGCGGAAATCGGTGCAGATCACTGCTTCAGTCTGGGTGATCAGTAAATAACCGGCGCTGCTTATGAAGCCGGAAATGTAGCGCCGATTCTCGCCATTACTCACGAAAAGTGCGTCGAGCTCGTCTTTGACCAGTCGCTCTCGAAGCTTCTGGACGCGCGAAGGAAATCGGAATTCACTCAATGCGGAAAAACTCCGTGCGGCAACTAGTTGTCTATTATCGAACTGAGATGGTCGAGCGCGTAAATGTACCCGGAAGACCCAAAACCCGCCATTTGGCCTACGGCCCTGGCGGCGAATACAGACTTTTGGCGGAACTCTTCTCGCGCATGGATGTTCGACAGGTGGACCTCGACGAACGGCAGGCCAGTGTCCAGCAGGGCGTCGAGAATGGAGTAGCCGACCTGTGTCAGGGCACCCGCGTTGATGATCACGCCGGCAGCTTCTGATGAAAACTGCTGGATGAAATCAACTATCGCACCTTCGTGGTTGGACTGAAAGAATTTCACGCCAATTTGCAACTGGGAGGCGAGTGCGGAGATCTCGCTCTCGATGTCGGCCAGTGTTTTATTGCCGTAGAGCGAGGTGTCTCGCTTGCCGAGGTTGTTCAGGTTCGGTCCATTAATGACAAGAATCGTTGCGGGCAATTTGAACTCCCGGTACCCGGGTTGCGAGCTGGTGATACTGGTTGAGCAGGGCCGACCGTCACGACCCATTTAATAAGCGTACTACGTTGTGTTGTTAGATTGCGTCCTGTTAGCCCTCGGATGTGCAACGAGGTAGACAGCCCGAGATTGCTCGGCTGAAACCTGGGTGTAAATCTGCGTAGTCGCGGGGCTGCTGTGTCCCAGCAGGTCCTGCACAACTCGTAAATCGGCGCCACCGTCAAGCATGTGCGTGGCAAAGCTGTGGCGAAGGGAGTGCGTGTGAAAATGCGGATCCAGTCCGGCGGCCAATGCGTACTTTTTTACGATCCGCTGTATAGACCTGGTCGACAATCTTCCCCCGAATTGATTCATCCAGAGCGCAACCTCGGACCGACGCCCGGTGAACTTCGGCCTGACATCGACCAGATATCTCTCGATCCAGCGAACGCACTGATCGCCAATCAGGGCTACCCTGGGCTTAGATCCCTTGCCAACGACCCTTACCTCCCTGGACTTCAAGTTGAGACTGTCGAGGTCCATGGTATTGACTTCTGAAACACGCAGACCTGCTGCGTACAGAAGCTCGAGCAGAGCGCGATCGCGTATCCCCGCATCGTTGTTGATATCGGGTTCGCCCATCAACCGATCAATCTCAAATGTTGATGCGACTGTGGGCAGTCTTTTTTCGGGTCGAGGACCAGATACGAGATCGCTTTGATCGATTTCGATCTCTCCGGACAGTCGAAGGAATCGGAAGAACGATCTCACTGCTGACAGCTTGCGCGAAACGCTGCTCCGACTGAACCCGCTCGACATCAGCGATGCAAGGTACCCCCGGAGGAACGATCGGTCGACGGTTTCGAGGTTCGTGATTTCACGTTCACCGATGTATTCGACCAGCGGAACGAGGTCGTTGATGTAGTTGCGGACCGTATGTTCTGCGAGTTGACGTGTCGCTATTACGTGGTCGGCGTAGTCATGTATGTGGTTCGAATAGTTGGCGAGGTTCGGCCGCTTGAGAGCGTTCTCCATCGCGGGTGATGGAAGTCTTTTTGTGGTCGTCATAATCAGGTGATCGACCATTTTCGACAGTTACGAGGAGCTCTTTGCTTTAGCTCGGGTCCTGGAGTTGGCGCCAGAACCGGCTTTCGCCCTGGTCTTTGCCTTGCCACCAGAGCTGGCTGCGGTCTTCCCGTTTGTAGAGACCTTTCGCCGTGCTCCACGTTTTGCCTCGGCCTCTGCAGCCGCTGCCGCGGCGGCTTCGGGGTGCACGATCGCACATTTTTCCATGGCGGTCTTCCAGGCAATCTCCCAGTTTTCTTTGACCTCACCGGTGGCGCGCTCACCCGGTCGGGTGGAGATAGAAACCCGGCACTCCGGAAATCTCCCACACGAAAGGAACTTACCAAAACGGCCGGTACGGATAACAAGATCGTCCCCGCCTTCGCACTTTTCATCGCTTTTTTGGACGAGCGTTTTACGATCAACTCGATCAGCTTCTTCAATTGTTTTTTCTACAGCTAAGTCAAACGGACCGTAGAATTCGCGCAGCATCTCGACCCAGTCCTGCTCACCTTCGGCAACGGAGTCGAGCTTCGCCTCCATTCCGGCGGTGAACCCCGTGTCCATGATGTTCGAGAAATGTGCAGTCAGTAGATCCGACACGGCAGTGCCGAGCGGAGTCGGCATGAAACGCGTCTTATCTCGATCAACGTACTGCCTTTTCTCAATTGTGCCGACAATCGACGCGTAGGTGCTAGGGCGGCCGATTCCCTGTTCTTCCAAAAATCGGATCAGGTTCGCCTCCGTGTAACGCGGAGGTGGCTGGGTGAATTTCTGATCGGTGATTACCGAAATCTTCTTCGCCAGATCGCCTTCGGTCATTGGAGGCAATTGCCTGCTGTCTTCCTCGTCAACATCCTCGTCGCGAGTTTCTATGTATAGCTTTCGGAACCCATCGAATTTGATAACAGATCCGGTAGCCCGGACGGTGTAGGCGTTCTTGTTGGGGGCTGTTGCCGTGATGTCGACACCTGTGTTATCGACGATGGCGTCGGTCATCTGGCTGGCGATGGTCCGCTTCCAGATCATCGTGTAGAGCCGCAGTTGTTCGCTGGAGAGAAATGGCGCGAGTTTTTCAGGAGTGTTTTCTGCAGAGGTCGGTCGGATAGCTTCGTGGGCTTCCTGCGCAGATTTACTTCGGGTCTTATACCGCTTTGGGCCAGACGTGTATTCCGAACCGTAAGTTGACTTTATGAAGGCCTGTGCCTCATCAAGAGCATTTTGCGAAAGATTAACGGAGTCGGTCCGCATATAGGTGATCAGGCCGACTGTGTCAGAGCTGCCCAGTTCAATACCTTCGTACAGATCCTGGGCGATGCGCATCGTGCGCTGGGCGCTGAACCTGAAGGACCGCGCCGCCTGCTGTTGGAGTGTGCTGGTAGTAAACGGAGGTCGCGGAGTCTGTCTGGCTTCTCTGCGGGTGATTTTTGAAACCACGTACGACGCAACGTCAAGATCATTTTTTATCGCCGTAGCCGTCGTTTCGTTATCGACGACTGGTTTCCCGCTTTGGCCGGAAATAGCGCTCAGTGAAGCGTTGAAGTCGTACTTACTGTCGCCAGACTCAGTCTCGAGATCGACCGATATGACCCAGTACTCTTCCGACTTGAACGCCTCTATTTCCCGCTCACGATCGACAATTATTCGGAGTGCGACCGACTGGACCCTTCCGGCAGAAAGCCCACGCCTGATCTTGCTCCACAAAACCGGACTGAGCTTGTATCCAACGATTCTGTCGAGAAGCCTGCGTGCCTGTTGGGCGTTGACGAGCTCCATGTCGATGTCACGTGGGTTTGCGAATGCCTCTGCAACGGCGGAGTTCGTGATTTCGTGGAAGACAACCCGTTTGAGATTCTTGGCTTTCCCGAGGTCAGCAGCTTCTACAAGATGCCAGGAAATTGCTTCGCCTTCGCGATCCGGGTCGGTCGCGAGATAAACGGAATCGGCCTGTTTCGCAGCCTTCTTTATTTCCGAGATTAGCGTTGCTCGGCCAGTGACGTTTATGTAGCTGGGTTCGAAATCATTATCGATATCTACGCCCAGCGAGTTCTTTGGGAGATCTCTGATGTGCCCCATCGACGCCTTGACGACGTAATTGTCGCCAAGGAACCGGCCCACGGTTCGCGCTTTCGCAGGAGACTCCACAATAACCAGATCTCGCCGTGACGTTTTCGCCAAATGCTCAACACCTCAAATACGATGATCGTCATGAGACCACCGGTCGTTCTCTGTCAACAATGAATTGCATCGTGCCAACCTGTCGGGCTGTACCCCGAAGCTCAAGCACCGCGAGGACCGAACTGACCGCCGATGCGGATTCGCCCAGAGTCCTTGTGATGTCATCGACGTACATCGGCCCTTCCGTGCTTTCCAGAAGACCGAGAACGCGTTGCTCGATGTTTAATACATTGTTCTCACGCGAGAGGTTGTCAAGCGCGTTTTTACGTTTATCGGACTCAATCTCGACCTCAATTGACTTCCGTTCGGGTGGTTCGGAACCTCTCGATTCGATACTGAGTTCTTCCAGGATATCGTCGGCGGACGTAGTCAGTTTGGCTCCCTGTTGAATCAGCCAATTCGTTCCCTTACTTTTCTCACTCAGGGCACTTCCCGGGACGGCGAATACCTCGCGATCCTGTTCCAGCGCCCAGTTCACCGTCAACATGGCGCCGCTCTTGAATGCTGCTTCAACCACCAGCACCCCGTGGCATAGCCCGCTGATCAGGCGATTGCGACGCGGGAAGTGTTGAGGGAGGGCGCTTACGCCGGGTGGATATTCGGTGAACAGGGCGCCGCGTTCGGCGATTTTTTCTGCGATAGGTATATTCCGTTGCGGGTAGATGCGGTCCAGCCCGGAACCAAGAATCGCGACGGTGCGGCCGCCCGATTCAAGCGCAGCTTTGTGAGAGGCGCTGTCGATACCCCTGGCAAGACCGGACACGACGATAACACCAGCTCTCGCGAGATCGTAAGAAATGCGCCTGGTCATCTCAAGCCCGTACGGCGTTGCCTCGCGGGATCCGACAATTGCGATAGCGTGTTCGTCGGCACCCGGCAGTTGACCCTTCACATAGACGACGCTGGGTGCCGCGGGGATTTCGGCCAGTCGCTCAGGATATTCCGGATGACGCAGGTGAATTGCCCGAATGCCAAGTCGTTCGAGGGATTCCATCACTTCATCGGGATCGTGTTCATCACGGAATCGATTGGCTTCCGAGGCGACTTTTGGACCTATACCTGCGGTGATGATTTCAGCCACTGGAGCGTTCCAGGCTGATTCCAGATCGCCAAATCGCGATTCAAGTTTCGTAAACGCGACCGGACCCAGCCCAGATACCTGGTGGAAGGCTACCCAGTACTTCAAGTCATTCATGGGCCGAATAATGGCTTAAATAAATGACAATTGGCAAGTACCGCTGTCGCACTGCAAGGCTGCAATGCGAGGATGAGGACGTGAAAAATAGCGGGAGTTGCTGGGCCACAAAGAACCCGAGGCGGGAACGACAGGTTATTCCTGTACTGGCATTTGGCGGAGAGGACAGGATTCGAACCTGCGGTGGACTTGCACCCACACACGCTTTCCAGGCGTGCCCGTTAAACCACTCTGGCACCTCTCCGCGGATTGCCACGGCGTATTTTCCGGCAGTATCCCGCCCCAGCGTCGGCCAGCGATGGGCCAACCCCGGCGGAATTTTGGCGAAGAGGGCGGGATTCGAACCCGCGATATGCGGATGCATATACCGGTTTTCGAGACCGGCGCCTTCAGCCACTCAGCCACCTCTCCGAACTCATCAACTATAGCAATCGAACTACCCATTTCGGGTGCACATATTTACTAAATAGGGCGTATTTGCCATGTGTATGTGCATTCAGGCGCGCTTGAACATGTTGACGAATGAGAACACTGCTACTTACGATTGAACAATCGTCGACCAATATCCACGCTTATTAGTACTTGCTTACAACACCCCACGTCGTTTCCTGCGAACTCGATTCGTGAGGGGCGACCGGTTATGTTCACAGTCATAGTGAATTACCCTGACAGCTGTAGACGACCAAATCCCACGAATTTTCGAGTGAGGATGGCTGGAAATTGACTACCACAGGTGTCATTCTCGCCGCTGGAAAAGGGACGCGAATGCGGTCGGACACCCCGAAATCTTTACACAAGATCGCCGGGTTGCCACTTGTTGGCTACGTCATTCGCACAATGCGAGCTGCTGGCGTCGATGAAGTGGTTGTGGTCGCATCTCCGGAAATGGCTGACTCGTCAGAGTTTCGTGCTGCACTCGCGCCGGGTGTGCGCATCGCGATTCAAGCCGAACAAAGAGGGACAGCGGATGCGCTTATCGCGGCGAGCGAAGCCGCCAGAAGTGCCGACATTGTCTTACTCGCACTCGTCGACATGGTCCTAGTCACCGAAGAATTGTTCAGGACGTTGATCGATACTCATGTTGAAAAGGGTGCTGCAGTCACTGTGCTAGGAGCCCGCGTGGCCGATCCTTCAGGTTTTGGAAGGATAACTGTCGACGGTACCGGCCGACCAATCTCAATTCTTGAGGATCATGAGGCCGACGACGAGCTGCGTCGGAGCAATCTTGTAAATACATCTGTGTACTGCTTCGACAACCGGTGGATTTGGGATCAACTTGAATCTATCAAACCTGTTGAAAACGGCGAGATTTACCTGACGAAGGTTGTAGAACTTGCTGCACGGGTTGGGCGATCGACGATGGTCGTAGCTGATGACCCGGAAGTTGGCCTGGGGATCAACGACAGGGTGCAACTGGCGAATGTTGAACGAATCATCCGCCGGAAAATTAACGAATTTCATATGAGAAACGGCGTGAGGATATTTGACCCGGCGACGACATATATCGACCTGGATGTCGGAATCGGGCGTGATACGGAAATCGGTACCGGTACTCACATTGGCCTGGGCGTGACCATCGGAACGAACGTTGTGATCGGGCCTAACACACAAATTTCTTCGAGCACGATCGGAGATGGTGCCCGCGTGGATGGCGCTCGGGTGTTCGACTCGATCGTCGGTGATGGAGCGCGTGTAGGAACCAATTCGTTACTGCGGTCCGGTACCGAATTGAAACCGGGCGCAATTGTTGGAAATTTGGCTGAGATAAAGAAGTCGGTTATTGGTTCCGGGTCACATGTGTCACATTTCAGTTATGTGGGCGATGCGACGGTGGGCGACAATGTGAATATCGGGGCAGGGACCATCACTTGCAACTACGACGGTAAGGATAAACACCGTACAATTATTGAGAATGGCGCACTCATCGGTTCCAGTACGATGTTGATTGCACCTGTGACCATTGGTCGTTCCGCCAGGACAGGAGCTGGTTCGGTGGTTCGATCCAATGTCGCGCCGGGTGACACAGTCGCCGGAGTTCCAGCGAAATCTATTAAATCGAAGTGAACCTGCTTCGTTGTGCGTTCCGGATTATGAGGAAATGACGAAAGACATAGACGACCCCGATAGTACGGGGAAACGTCCCGATCAGAACAGACAACAATTATTTGAGGCGGTGCGAACGTAATGGCACCTGAACTCACGTCACTGTTGATTCTCGTTCTTTCAGGCGGGTTGTTCTTTTTGATCGCACTGGCGATATGGTCGCTCGGAACTCGAATTAATCCTCTTCCCGCGACGTCTCGAAACGCGACCAGCGGTCCTGCGGGTAACGGGAACGGAAATACCGAACAAGACCACGATCACGAAAATGGAGTTACGGGTCGGCTCAGCGTGGAGGCGACGCTCGTTGGAAGAAGCGTGCAGGCGACCTCGCTTATTGCCGCCGCTCTCGCGTCCTTTGCATTGCTCGAGTCGGGCGGTAGAGCGCCTGGGTCGGGAGTTGAGCTTGCCCTGAGTGGCTTGCTTGCTGGTGCAGGCGTGATGGTCCTTCAGCTGACGGCGTCACGACTTTCCGGGAACCGTAGATCCTGGGCTCGAATGATCAGCCGACCAACCAGCATTGTTTTACGGTGGATCAGCGTAGCACCGGGTATGGCGCAGATTCTTGGATTTTATCTATCTCGCAGACGGAGCGAAGACGCAGTAGATGAGGATGTATCGGCGGCACTCCAGGAGAGCCTGGACTTCCTCGAGGAGTCGGTAATCCCTGCTGATCAAAATGAACTGCGCATGATTCGGGGGATTCTGCGAATGGACACTGTCAAGGTGCGGGAGATAATGGTGCCACGGGTCGACATGAATATCGCGCCGGCCACGGCCACTATCGGGCAGATGGCGGATCTGATGTCGGTGGGTGGTCACAGTAAAATTCCGATTTACAAGGGAAATTCAGACACGATCGCGGGCGTCGTGTTCGCTCGTGATGTGCTCTCCGCACTTGACAATGACCTGGATGTAGATAGCTCCGCCGAGGCTCTCGCCAGACCCGCATTGCATGTTCCAGAATCACAGAGCCTTGAGCGACTGCTCAGGCAGCTCCAGGAGCACAGGACCGGACTCGCTATTGTCGTTGACGAATACGGGGGAGTCTCTGGCCTGGTTACAATTACGGACCTGATCGAGGAGATCGTCGGAGAACTCGTCGATGAATTCGATGTCGACGGACCGGAGGTCGAACCTTCAGGATCGCGCGAAATGTTCGCCGACGCGGGCGCATCAATCGACGCCATGAATCAAACGATAGGCAGTTCGATAGTTGCTGACGGCTTCGATACCGTCGGTGGGCTTGTATTCCGAGAATTAGGAAAAATGCCGTCGCCTGGCGACACCGTGACTACAGATGGAGTGAAAATCACGGTTCAGTCCGTCATTGGACGTCGGATACGCCGCGTCAAGGTTGAGGTTGTGCACGCGCGGCCACCGGACAATTCATAGACACGATCAGTCGTTTCGTCATCGACAGTCGCTGACCAAGTTTCTGAGCAGCTGCTCAACTCAACCTGTAGACGGCTACCGGGACGCCTTCGACTCCGGTCGGATGCTCTTCGGCCACCACCCAGCCATGTGACTCGTAGAATCGCCTTGCGCCGGTATTCGCGGCTATTACACCGAGTTGCACGCGGTCGAAGCCCCGTTCTTTTATGAATTTGAGAGCCTGACGCATCAGCATTGTTCCGATGCCATTTCCCGTTAGCTCGGGATCAACGTGCATGCTCGAAAGCTGTGCATCGTAATTTGATGCCTGCAGGGGGGAAACCCGACACATGCCAACGATGTCAGTGCCAACCATAGCAACCATGGTTGCGTCATCGTCCACAGCCTGTTCCAGGGCACTGTTCCATTTAGACAGATACTCGTCTAATTGTCTTGACGACAACCAGTCGTCTGATGCGAACGGGGCGAACGATACGGTGTGACTCAGAAAGTGTAAACGCGCCAGGGCTTCGTAGTCGTCTGGTTTAGCGCGCCGAATTTTTGAGGAGGGGGGTGTCACCAATGTGTCCTAATACTTAGTTGGACGGAATACATACTTGAGACTTAAACAAAAAGCGCCCCGGAACACCGAGGCGCTTTTCTGAATCTACCGATTCTGGTCGTTAGCCACCGACCTTATCGACAAGAATGAACGCGGTATTGGCCCGGTTACCCTGATCGCCAGCAGCGCTCAAAGTAAACACTCCGCCTACCGGCCAACCGTTAAGGTCGACGGTGATGGTGAACGCGCCGTTGGCGTTCGCCTTAAGGCTAGACCTGGAGTCTCGCGCTCCCTCGTCGCCTGTCAGCAGGACGTCAAATCCATTCTTTTTGGCCGAAACCGCAACTCGCTCTTCTTTGGCGAACCCACCACCAATGATGGTGATAGAAGCGTTCCCGCCCGTAACCTCAGCAGCGCCAGTCGATGGGCCGCTAGCGTCGAAGACAACAATGCCAGCGACTTTCGTCGTGCCATCAGCGCCATCTTTGCCGGCTGCACCAGCTGGACCTTCAGGGCCCTGAGGGCCGCGAGCGCCAAGGTTACCTGGGTTACCTGGGTTACCTGGGTTACCTGGGAGTCCAGGCGCACCGGGTTCACCCGAAATGCCGGGCTCGCCAGGAGCGCCGGGAGCACCGGGGTTGCCGGGGAGTCCGGGAACGCCTGCCGCACCGGCCGCGCCGCGATCACCCTGACATGCGATTGCCGCCATGAGGGCGAACATCGTACCAATCAATAGGAAAGCCTTTAGCTTTCCGCGGAGCAGTCCTGTCATTGGGCCCCGTCCTCCAGTCTAAAATTTCAATATTCGTGCCGAAAGCAACGGCGTTCACCAATTTAACACTGGTGAGCCTAGCTCTAACGCATTACGCGCAAGTTACTGCCGTTGCCAGTGGCGTGCCGAAGGCCATGTTATTCGGGGAATTTCTTCGGTGTCAAGCTAATCAGTGGGGGCTTATACGAAGATTTTCATTGTCGCGTTGTTCTTGACCGGCGATATTCGGGTGGATTCCGTGACATTCGAATCACTCCCTGCCTGACGGTTTAGAGAACATACCGGCATATTTCGGATGTTGGACTGTGTTCCTTCGTGATATTCTTCAAAGGTTGTGAAGCCACAAGAACCTAATTGAAGAACCTAGTAGAAGCACAAGTAAAAATCCCATTATCTGGATTGTCGGCATAATTTGCCGGGTATTTGCGATTTCGGAGAGCCCTAAATTTTGGATCAGTCAGAGCGTGCCGCGGTCATCGAGGAATACAGAACACACGAGAGTGACAGCGGTTCGTCGGAAGTTCAGGTCGCGTTGCTGACGGCTCGGATCACTGAACTCACAGAACACCTTCGCTTGCACAAACACGATCACAGTACCCGCAGAGGTCTGATGAAACTGGTGGGTCAGCGCCGCCGATTGCTCAACTACCTTAATGGTGAAGATGTCAATCGTTACCGCACGCTGGTGAGTAAGCTCGGCCTCCGAAAGTAGTTCGGCACCCCGGATTCTGAGGTTCGCTACAGGTGAGGGTTTGCCACTTCCCGGTTCACTTGAGGTATTCACTACCTTGAATCCAGAGCGTTGTGGTACTCAGGAAATCCTGGTAACGGAACCAGACAAGGCACCCGACAGTCACGAAATGAAACGCCTCCCACCGAAGCGGCACCGAAGCGAGAACTTCCAGAGAAAATAGTTCCGTACGGGAAACAGCCGCTGGGATCAGAACCCAGCAAGAGAAGAAGTAGAAATCGAAGTAATGATCAGTAAATTTGAAATGGAAGTCGGCGGACGAGTACTCGCATTTGAACACGGCAGAGTTGCTGCACAGGCTGGCGGAGCACTAACGGTGCAGTATGGCGACACGATGCTGCTCGCCACAGCGACCGCTTCTAAGAAGCCAGTGGAGGGCGCAGATTTTTTGCCCCTCACCGTAGACGTGGCAGAAAAGGCGTACGCGGCAGGGAAACTACCCGGTGGGTTCTTTAAAAGAGAAGGTCGACCGTCAACCGAAGCGATTCTCGCTTCACGAATGATCGACAGGCCAATTCGCCCATTGTTCGCAAAGACGATTCACAACGAGATCCAGATCATTGTCACCGTGCTGTCGTCCGACAGGGTTAACCCGTACCCGGCTCTTGGAATCGTCGGTGCGTCCGCCGCGCTCGCGATTTCCGATATCGCTTTCAACGACCCGGTCGGCGCCTGTGTAATCGGTTTAGTCGACGGCGAGTTGGTGGTCAATCCCACGTACGAGGAGCTCCAAACGAGTGATCTCGAACTGCTAGTTGCCGGTACTGGAGAGGCCACGATGATGGTCGAATCCGGTGGCAACTTTGTGTCTGAAGAAGTACTTCTTGATGCGCTGGAGCTTGCTCAAGAGGTCAACGGTGCGATCGTCGAGCAGATTCAGGAGATCCAGGCGAAAGTCGGCAAGAAAAAGTGGGAAGCGCCTGCGGTTTCGCCCGAGGAAGAAGCCGCCGATAAGGCGACCCGGGCACTTGTTGGGGAAGGCTTCGTGAAGGCCCTGAAAGAACCGGGTGACAAAGTCGCCAGGCAGAATCGCATTGATGAAGTAATGGACAACGCGATCGAAAAACTTGCTGGGGAACATAAGCCGGGGTATATAAAGTCCGCACTCTACGCGCTTGAGACCGAGGCTGTCCGCAGCACAATTCTTCAAGACAGCACCAGGCCCGATGGACGGAAACTTGACGAGTTGCGTCCGTTGAATTCTGAAGTTGGCTATCTTCCACGTGTCCACGGATCAGGCATATTCACAAGGGGCGAAACCCAGATCCTTGGCGTCCTGACTCTGGCCTCGGCCGGTGAGCGACAGCGCCTTGACACGTACGCGCTTGAAACCGACAAACATTTCATCCATCACTACAACTTCCCCCCCTACTCAACGGGGGAGGCTGGTCGATTCGGTTTCACCGGTCGTCGTGAAATTGGTCACGGAGCACTGGCCGAACGCGCACTGAAGCCGGTAATTCCTGGCCAGGCAGATTTTCCTTACACGATCCGGCTGGTGTCGGAAGCTCTCGCATCGAACGGATCAACGTCGATGGCCAGCGTATGCGCTGGCTCGCTGGCGTTGATGGACGGCGGCGTGCCGATCAAGGCACCAGTGGCCGGAATCGCCATGGGTTTGATTACCGGCGACGACGGTAAATACGCGGTTCTGACCGATATACAGGGCGCCGAGGACCACTCAGGCGACATGGACTTCAAGGTCGCAGGGACCCGGGACGGTGTAACTGCACTGCAGATGGACATCAAAGTCAAGGGAATCACGTTCGCGATCATGAGCGAGGCCCTTGAGCAGGCTCGGATTGCTCGTTTGCAGATTCTTGACAACATGGAGGCGACGATCGCAGCCAGCCGCGACGATCTCAGCGAGTACGCACCACGCATGCTCTCTCTCAAGATTCCTACCGACAAGATTGGTGCAATCATCGGTCCAGGCGGGTCGGTAATTCGTGGAATGATCGCGGAATTTGGCGTCACAATTGATGTTCAAGACGATGGCACAGTTGTCATTGGATCGCCCGACCGTGAAAACGCTGACAAGGCTCAAGCAGCCATAACAGCTCTTACAAAAGACGTTGAAATTGGCGACAGGTACACCGGGCGGGTCGTGCGAATCATGCCGTTTGGGGCGTTCGTTCAGATTCTTCCTGGAAAAGACGGAATGGTCCACATTAGCGAATTGGCGCAAAATCGGGTACCGGATGTTGAATCGGTCGTCAGCATTGGTGATCAACTCGAAGTCATGGTTATAAACATTGACGGTATGGGTCGTATTGACCTGTCCCACCGAGCGGTCCTCGAAGAGAGCAATGAGGGCGGCGGCGAACGTCGCGAGTCCCGTGACAGAGACGACCGTGATGACCAGGGTGACCGCGGGGCGGGTCGACGTGACGGTGATCGAGATGGAGACCGAGGGATCCGCGGCGGGGATCGCGGCCCACGAGGCCGTGGCGGCGACCGTGGCGGGGATAGAGGCGGCGACCGTGGTGGTGACAGGGGTGGCGACAGGGGGCCACGACGAGACAGTGGTCAGCGGCGAGATTTTGATGACGAGCAGCGAGGCTCGGCCGGCGATCGAGATGATTCGGGCGGAGCTGATCGCGGTCCGCGAAGGCCAGCGGGCGGTTATAATGGGGGAAGCCGACGATCAGGCCCGCCGCGTCGGCGTTAGATTCTGATGAAGAGGGGCGACTGTTCACCTTAGCCACTCCTATGAAAACGAAACAGTCACGATGTCACCAGAAATTACGGTTGCGGTAAATGGAGCGCTCGGCAGGATGGGATCAACCGTTCTGGCCGCTGCCGCTTCCCAGGATGGCATTAGGCCTGTAGGCGGGGCGGATGTCGTCGCCGCAACAGACACCGTAACTGTTTCAGGTACATCGATCACAGTTCCGCTTGCGCCCAACTTGCAATCGCTGTTCCAGACGATAAAACCTGATGTGGTCGTCGACTTTACGAATGGTGAGGCGGCGAGCGACGCGATCGTGACCTGTATCGAGGCGGGTGTGCGGGTCGTTTCAGGTTCGACCGGACTTTCGCCACACAATTTGGAACGCATCAAACAACTCGCTGCCGAAAAGGGCATCGGTGTCATTTCGGCTTCGAACTTTGCTCTTGGGGCAGTTGTGATGATGCACTTGGCCGGCATCGCTTCGAAGTATTTCGACTATGCGGATTTGCTAGAAAGCCACCACGAGGCCAAAGTCGATGCACCCTCGGGTACCGCACTTTCTATTGCTCAGGCTATGATCAATGGCCGAGGCTCTGCTTTCGTGCAAAATATTGCCGATCTGCAGACCCTGGATGGAACGCGAGGCGGTAACTTCAACGGAATAAATGTTCATAGCGCCCGAATGCCTGGTCGAGTCGCTCGGCATGAAGTAGTTTTCGGGGCCACAGGCCAGACCCTCACAATGATCCACGATTCGATCAACCGCGATAGCTTCATGCCCGGCGTTATGCTGGCGGTCAGGCGCGTGGTAGAGGAAAAAGAACTCGTCGTCGGTCTCGACAATGTTCTTGGCCTCAGCAAGCAGAAGCCGTAGCCAGCGACCAGTTATTTGGTTGCGCTGGCACCTCCTGAATATTCAATTACCTGTTTTACTGTTTTATGCCGATCAACGCACAGGTTGGGGCATGATCGGCGGATCATGGCGTGAGAAAAATAATGAACAGCAACGACCTTAATATCGCGATTGTTGGAGCGACCGGAGCAGCTGGGGGCACTGCGCTCGGGATACTTGCCGAGCGCGGCCACCCGGCAAGCAAAATTACCGCAATGGCATCTGAACGGTCGGCAGGTCGGAAAATCCAGTACGGGGATTCCGAACTGACGGTTGTTCAAGCGGACCACAGTGCATTTGATGGCGTAGATGTCGCCCTTTTTGCAGCCGGAGGATTAGTGAGCAGGCGGTTGGCTCACAAAGCAGTGGAGCAGGGTGTTTTCGTAATCGACAAGGGGTCGATTTTTCGGATGGATCCGACAATCCCTCTGGTCGTTCCCGAAGTAAACGGCGAAGATATCGAGTGGCACCCAGGAATCGTGTCGACGCCCAACTGCACGAGCACGCCGTTTGTAATGGTCCTCGACGCGTTGCGGAATCTTTCGCCATTGAAGGCAGTGACTGTTGCCACGTACCAGTCGGTGACCGGCACCGGTGTTGCTGCCGACGATGAGTTAATGGAGCAGTCTCGTGCCGCTTCTGCAGGCGGCGTCGTATCTCACGCGGTGTACCCCCACCAGATCGCCTTCAATGTCCTTCCCCATGTCGACGACTTCCTTGAGAACGGCTACACCAAGGAAGAACAAAAGATGCTCAACGAGTCGCGCAAAATCCTGCACGACGATCGACTTCTCATCTCCGCCACTTGCGTCAGGGTACCGGTACGGATTTCGCACAGCGAGTCGCTGCAAATCGAATTCGAATCGCCGATCAGCGTCGAAGACGCATCCCGCGCATTGAGCGACTACACCGGCGTAAAGGTTGTAGACGATCCGAGTCGGAATGAATACCCTATGCCTCTCGACGCGGCCGGTAAAGACGACGTGCTGGTCGGTCGGATACGTAAAGACACTGCCCACGAAAATGGATTGGCCCTGTGGCTATCGTGCGACAACTTGCGAAAAGGTGCGGCCTTGAACGCTCTGCAAATCATGGATGAAGCTTTGCGCAGGAATGCACTCAAGCCAGCCACACAGCGAGTCTGACGAGCGGCAGTTCGCACACAGGTGAAACGAGTAATGATCGGGAAATATCCAGGGGCCCGACCGACAGGCTCATGATCACACTAACGAGGAATTTCCGACGAAAGATCGGTCGAACATGGCAGCATTAGGACGACTTCTGACAGCAATGGTCACCCCCTTCACCGAGGAGGGTGAGGTCGATTACTCGCGAGCTAGAGAGCTTGCTAAAGCAGTCATCAGGTCGGGGTCGGATGGCCTTGTGATCGGTGGGACGACCGGCGAGGCACCGTCGATGAACGATGACGAGCTGCTGCAGTTGTTCGCTGAAACAAAAGAAGCCATCGGAGACGATGGCGCCGTGGTCGCAGGAACCACTAATAACAATACCCGAGCGTCGATTGCACTTTCGCGTGAGGCCGAAAAAGTTGGCGTCGATGCGATTTTGATGACTGTTCCTGCATACAACAAACCGACGATGGGCGGCCTGTACAAGCATTTTACTGCGATAGCTGATGCCGTTTCGATTCCAGGGATTCTCTACAACGTGCCGACACGAACTGCGCTGAACATGGACGCGGCGACGACTCTGAGATTGGCTGAAGTGCCCAACATCGTCGGTGTGAAGGAGGCCTCGAGCAACCCCGATCAGATCGCATACGTTATCAAAGATTCGCCCGAAGGCTTCAAGGTCTGGAGCGGAAACGACAATGAAACGTTTGCGACCATGGCAACCGGTGGTTACGGGATTGTCAGTGTTGCCGGAAACATCATCAGCAGGCAGGTCCGGAATATGATGGGGCTGGTGCTGGAAGGCGACATCGAAGCTGCAGCTGCCGAGCATCTGAGGATGCTTCCAATGTTCAACGCTCTATTCTTTATCACCAATCCGATTCCGGTCCGGTACGCGATTAACCGATCCGGTTTTAATGTAGGGTCTGCACGTATGCCGATGATTCCAGATGCTGCTGAACTGAAAGCGTTCAGCCAGCGTTTTGACCCAATTATGGATCAGTATGAAATCGATCTTTCCGAGGCGTAACACTCCGGTCATGGCTGGTACGGGATGATGCAAACGGGCAAAATCGATAGCGGAATTCACTGATTCTTCACAGTTTTGTCCGATTCCTAACCATGGAATGTGTCACGCTCGCGGCACTGATCAGGCCTAGCAGTTCCAACAGGAAACGGTTGTTTGAGTATTAGCCGAAAAAGCGTGGTGGTAATCGGCGGAGGCAGCGGTTCTTCTGTTGCCCTTCGAGGCCTTAAAGCCTATGACCTGGACCTGACCGCTATCGTAACGATGTTCGACAGTGGCGGTAGCACGGGAATTCTGCGTGAAGAGTTCGGCTACCCTTCGCTCGGCGACTTGCGCCAGTGCCTTCTGGCCCTGAGTCCGGACGATAACCAGCAGATCGCTGCACTCAACAGCGCACTGGGCTTCAGATTCGACTCAGAGTCCAGCCTCCGCGGCCACAGCGTTGGCAATCTCGTGCTTGCGGCCCTGACGACTGTGTTTCACGGAGTACAGGGTGCCATTGACGAAATGTCACGCATGATGCAGCTTGAGGGTCAGGTGGTACCCGTGACCCTGGGCCATGCGCACCTGTGCGCTCGGCTCGTGAACGGGCAAGTGATACGCACCGAATCAGCCATTGATCTCCGCGGCAGCAACGGTCCCGGAATTAGCGAGGTTTACCTCGATTCCAAAGTCAGCGCGAACGAGAGGGCGCTCGCCGCTATCAAGTCTGCTGATGCAATCCTCCTCGGTCCCGGTGACCTCTACACGAGTATTATCCCGAACCTGCTTGTCGAAGAGATTAGTGACGCAATCCGGGACTCCGGGGCGCCTGTCTTCTACGCATGCAATCTAATGACCAAATTAGGAGAGACCGCCGGTTACGGTGTGTCGACATTTGCCTCGGAAATAGTCCGTTACATCGGCGGGCGAAAACTCGACTATCTACTGGTAAATACCGTGCAGTTTCCGGAGCAGGTGATCAGTAATTACGCCGCTGAGAACGCGGCTCCAGTGGAGCTCGACAATGGCGACGCCGAAAAATTTGCGCACAACATCGTGCTGAGCGACCTGGCTGCGGTCGATGGACTCAAGGTGAGACACCACTCCGCAAGGCTGGCCGGGACATTAATGTCTGTAATCGACGCGCCGATCGCCAGGACGCTTGGCACAGGCATCGCGTAGATAGCGCAAACACCCCGCGGCTGGTCGCCCTGTCGGTTCTACTTCGGAATTAGGTCGGTCAGGACCAGTGTCTCTTCACGCCTGGGACCGGTGGAGATAATCTTCGCCTGCACACCAACGAGGTCCTCAAGTCTCTCGATATAGGCCTTCGCTCCACTGTTCAACTGGCTGGCCCTGGTGATCGCTCGTGTCGACTCGGTCCACCCGGGAATAGTCTCGTAGACAGGTTTCGCCCTGCTCAGCATTACTGCATCGACCGGGAACTGATCGGTTCGGACACCATCAATTTCGTAAGCCACACAGACCTTTATCTCTTCCCAGCCGTCCAGTGTGTCGAGGCGAGTTATGATCATGCCATCGAACCCGTTTACGCGTGCTGCGTAGCGCCCGGCGACACCGTCGAACCATCCGATTCTGCGTGCGCGACCGGTCGTGACTCCGAACTCTCCGGCCATTTCGCGAATCCTGTCACCCAACTCACCTTCTATTTCGGTGGGGAAGGGGCCCGCGCCCACGCGAGTGCAGTAGGCCTTGTAAACACCTGCGACACCACCGTATGAATTTGGCCCCATGCCGAGCCCGGTGAGCGAACCGCCCACGGTGGGATTTGAGCTGGTTACATATGGGTACGTGCCGTGATCCAGATCAAGCAGGGCACCCTGGGCGCCCTCGATGATCACGTTGCCGTCTGACTCAAGCACCTCCGCAATAAGATCCTCTACCGGGCGGATGAACGCCGCGAGCTCGGTAGCCCATCTCATCGTAAGCTCGAATACCGAATCCAACTCGATCGGCTCTCCGCCGTAGATTTTGGTGATGATCTCGTTTTTGAACGCGACAATATCCGGAAGCCGGAGAGAGAGATCTTCAGGATCGAGTAACTCGCCCACACGCAAGCCCAGTCTCGACACCTTGTCGACGTACGCTGGACCGACTCCACGACCCGTCGTTCCAATGGCGGAGCTGCCTCGTCGTTGTTCTTCCAGGCGATCGAGAGCGACGTGATAAGGCATTATCAGGTGTGCTCGATCACTGACCGCAAGGCGTGAAGGATCGAGTTTGTTCTCGCTGATTTCCTTGAGCAGAACATCCGGGTCGACTACCACGCCGTTGCCGATGACGTTCATTACGTGAGGCCAACAAATTCCGGACGGCACCAGGTGGAGCTTGAACGTACCGGCGTCGTTTATGACGGTATGTCCAGCGTTGTTGCCACCGGAGTAGCGGGCAATGACCGCAGCGTTTTCGGCGAGGAAATCAATAATTTTCCCCTTGCCCTCGTCGCCCCACTGGGCGCCGATGACGGCGTATGCCGGCATCTTTCAGCTCCTTGTTACGCGCTACCGGCCCGTTTCTCAGAGGCAGACGGACCGGTGAAAATGTGCAACAAGCTGTTGCCGATGAAGTATACCAAGGGTTGCGCATTCGGGGAGCAACATTGAGACGGGAACAACCTGGGCCACCTCTAGGACTTGTCCTGGATCAGCTGTTTCAAACGTCGGGAATCATTTGCCCGGGAGAGGTGGATTTCGGTCGGTCCGGGGCCTTTAAAAAAGAGTCGCTATTTTGGGCTGAGTCTTAATAGTTCCCCGGAGCGATATTTAGGCGCCGAAATCCGTCATATACATGTTGACTGGGTCGAAATTGGCGGGGTAAACTTTTGGTTACGCCCAAACGCAAGCGGTGCTTGTGGGGCAAATCCCGTCCGGTTAAATACTGGCGGTGCGCGTACATTTACAATCGAACAGTGGATTCCGCATTCTCCGAGACCAGGTAGATGATTCCTTAATGTGAGTCAAGCTACTAAGGGCACATGGGGGATGCCTTGGCGCCAGAAGCCGAAGAAGGGCGTAGTAAGACTGCGATAAGCCCCGATTAGCTGCCTAACGAGCTTAGTCGGGGATTCCCGAATGGGGGAACCCATCTACTTCGGTAGTTGCCTTAGTCGTGAGACTTTGGCGGTAAGCAGGGGAACTGAAACATCTAAGTACCCTGAGGAAAGTAAATCAAACGAGACTCCCCTAGTAGCGGCGAGCGAACGGGGACCAGCCCAAACCGTGAGGACCTAACGGACTGAAGTCCTGTGTCTTTGCGGTGTTGTAGGGCCAAGCATGAGTGAACTTCAGAGATCTCAAAGAGTTACAAAACGCACATCTAATTGAACAGTCCTGGAATGGCTGACCGCAGCGGGTGAAAGTCCTTTAGATGAAAGGTGTGCGTCTCTTAGCTTGGTACCTGAGTACGACGGGACACGTGAAATCTTGTCGGAACCTGGGGGGACCACCCTCCAAGGCTAAGTACTTCTGGCGACCGATAGTGAACTAGTACCGTGAGGGAAAGGTGAAAAGCACCCCGTGAGGGGAGTGAAATAGAACTGAAACCATGTGCCTA
>JAQBVG010000104.1 GCA_027623655.1 Chloroflexota bacterium | reverse complement strand
AGCTTTCCGATCTGATCGCAGCTTACTCAACCCCAGCATAGATCGCGAATTTTTCAGCACCCTGCTAGGGCCCGGCGGCATCCGCGCTGGTGACGACATCGCCGCGCGTAACCTGGAACAGGTGCTGGGCGTCGCGTTACTAAAACTCAATGCGGACGGCACACTCACATGTGAGGTCTTCCCGGGGCAGAAATCAACCGAAGTGAACGGATTCACCTCGTCCGCAAAGACCTACGAACGTTAAACCCGGGCTATGACCTTCCAAAGAGTTCAGGTTTTTTCGTTCTGACTTGACCTGTTTCCAGATCGTCAGGTCGGCTCAAGCCGTTACGTTGCCTGCCGATTCGAACGTTGATATTGGCGATCTCAGCCACAGCAAAAGTCCGATGACCGCCCAACCGACGCTCAGTGGAACAACAATCGAATTGGGCAGGTAGCTTGTCAGATACATATTCACCGGGATTGTGACACCGATAGCCAGCAACGATACCGCAGCTATCCCCCTGGTTATGAACCTCACTCGAAGCGCGCTAAAACAAAAGACAACGGTACTCCCCAGTATCGTGACGACGGCAAGTAGCTCGATCTGGGTCCCAACTGCAAACAACCCCTCCCCGATCACGCCCGGAACCGAACTCCCCCAGTACGATGCGATGTTCGCACAAGCGCCAATCCAAACTGCCCAGTGCAACCAACTCCACGACGAGGTCGCTATCGGGGACATGAGAGCACTTCGGTGTGCCGCAGGACGCACGCCTCGTATTACCGGAATCATCAGGAGATATACCAGGACGAATCCCTTACCAAATACTTCATACGGCAAGCCTTCGGCACCGAAAGTCAGCAGACCTGACGACTCCAACGATGGGCCAAAGGTTCGAGCAATGAAGGGCTCCTGGAGCCAGTCAATACCCGGTTCATAAACCCAGACAGTATCCATGAACGGTGTGAGAAGCAGACCCACTACCGCTCCGAAGATCGCGATCAAGAAATTCCGACGGGCGAAATTCTGTTGTGGAGGGTTCGTCAATTATTCGTGCCTGCAAAAAACGGGTTCGTTGCCATTAGATTGCACATGGTATTACCTTCATTCGAGATGGATATCCATTTCGAGGGGCCGGCCATGTCGCCTAGCAGGGAATCCAACTCGATTTGCCACTCGACCAGTATTGGATTGATTCCGGAATTTTCATTCCTGCCACAGTTCCGATGCGGTATGCTGTGCTAATTGCCGCCAATCGGGCGACTGAGGCTAAAAACCTCGCATCACGATGAACAACAAACTCAAGCCGCTGTCCGCGTTGGGCTGCGGTGCAAACTTGCGATTCGCAAACGAAGAGGGTGAGCGATTGTATCTGGATCAGGGGTCGGCGTTGTTCAAAGACTACAGACGTTTCATTTCCAGGGGGAACGTTATAGATCTTGCCGTCGCGTTTGCCCTTGGGGCGGCCTTCACAGTAATCGTCAAGTCGCTCGTAACCGACATTTTGATGCCACCGATTACTTTTCTGATCGGTGACACGGCTCTGGTGGATAACTTTGTCACCCTGAAGGACGGCGGTGAAGCAGGCCCTTATGCCACACTGGCCGCAGCCAGGCAAGCCGGCGCGGTTACGCTGAACTACGGCCTGTTTATCGACGGAATTGTCGCCTTTTTGATCGTGGGCTTTGCAATGTTCATCATCGTCAGATACATGAAGCGAGTCCAGGATCGATTCGACGAAGCAGAGGTTACAGTGGTTCCTACGACGAAGCACTGCCCATTCTGCCTCACCACAATCAACGTCGTCGCTACGAGGTGCGCATTCTGCACTTCCGAGCTATCCGTTGAGCCGGCTTAACCCGATTAGTCCTCAACCTGAACACGCCCGCTCACGACCGGGGTGTACTCAATTCCTTAGCACTGGCTGAGTGCGCTGTTTCGTGCCGTATTCCGGGAACTCACAGTTTCGAGTGTTCGTTGCGGAAATTTACTGTCAGACAGGTTGAGATTTACGGGGTCGAATTCGTTTCAGACTGCTATAAATACTAGGTTTTGTCGCCCGATGGCGCTGGTTCTTGTCGACGCGCCACTTATGTAATGAAAGAGTCTTCGTTGAAACCATCCGTGCCGATGCTCGGCCTGGCAATTTGCCTCGTGATAATTGCAGCCTGCGCAAGTACAGAAACACCAGAAACGCAACAGACAGTTGCACCCCCGGCTACGCTGGACATTGATGCGACGGTGCGGACTGCTGTCGAACAAACAGCGGAAGCCAACCGGAAATTCGAGCAAGCAGTTGCTGATGCTATGGAATCGACCCGCGTGGCCGGGGCTATCGCAGAAACCGCTACGCCGACCTCCAACTCGGGTATCTCACCGACTTCCACTCAGATCCCGTCGCCCACCACGGTTACCGCACCGACACCCACTCCGGTTGGGCCATCGCCAACCTCTTCTCCAACGGCTGTACCCACTTCGACACCGATCCCATTGCCGGTGGGACTGGTAATTAGCAGTTTCTCGTGTGCATTTCAGGGGGACAACGGCCCACCGCCTGAGCCGGGATTCTCCTTTCCGGTTTCGATCACCGGAGTCGTAACGAACTCGACACAGCGAACACTTCCTGAGTTCAATCGGTGGGTCAGCGTAGTTGGGTACGATGCAGGCAGCAACAAATTGTGGCGTGAGTCGATCGTTTCGGTTGACAGACCATTCCCGCACGGCAAATCGCAGGAGTTCGCGAAGTCGGTTGGAGCTCGGCCGTTTGCCGCATACTGCGAAGTTGAAATCGACCAGGACGACATCATCGTCGAGCAGTTATCTGGCGATTTTCGAGCTGCTGCCTCAATACTGCCTGACACCACTAGTGCGACACCAACGGCAGTTGCGGGCGCAAATCCGACTGCGGTTCCGGGCACATACTGGAATATCGACGGTCTACTCCTGACCAGCTTTAGCTGTACCGACTTTCATCCCGGCGTACTGCCGCTGGAGGGTCCGTCACGCTGGTACCAGGTTGATGGTGTCTTAACCAGCGTCAAAAATGCGAGTTCACAGGTAATTATGCGATTGGAAATCGTCAGCAACTCTGGCCTGGTGCTGTCAACAGGGATTGGTGGCTTGCTGCAGGTCCCGGCAAATTCGCAATCCGGCTTTTCTGAGTCTATCGATCTTCCGTCGGCACCCACGGGCAGCGTTTGTCGACTGACCTTCACCGAACAGGATTTTCATCCAGATTTTTCTGGCGTCGTTACCACAACTGTTGCACAGCTCTTCGCACCCTGACAGGAAGCCTGAAGCAGCCGGATCAGGCCCGGCCCCCTGCCCTCTTTAAGGCGGGGAAGTGAATCAAATTGAAGCATTGAAAGTCCGCCTAGAATTCGGTTTCGAACCGTAGTGATTCAACGACGATTCGGTTCGTTGAGATACAATGTGCTGCAAGACCATGAACGACTACGATCCCGGCACAATAGAGCACTACGGAACCAATATTGGACGCGTTGAATATCGGATTTGCGGGCTTAACTCTTTAGCGGGTTTCGAACATTTCAAGCCCGGAGCCGGATTGTTACGCGGCCGGATCGTTTCATCCCTATTCAACCGCCGAGTCGGTGGGACTGTCTTGGTTTGCAAGAATGGTGAACGACTGCCATTTTCGCTGTTCGGGCTCAAGGATGATGGCATAACCGCCACGGTAGTTCTCGACCAGGTTCCAATCAACCGGAGCTGAACGGGTGCAGACGAGAACTATGTAACTGAGTTTCGGACCCGTCCAGTCATCTTCCCGACCAGATGCCGTAGCAGGGGTCGATCGTCAATAGATAGTAGTGCGAACGGTCGGCCGATTCGGATCGTTCTGCTACTGAGTCTGCGATCAGAATACAGGCTGTGTTTGAGAGGTCTGGTCAGGTAGTTCTTACGGTAATACGATATGGGACTTAAAGAAAACTGGTGGCGGCTCAACTACCACATTTTGAGGTTGGCGGTCGCTCCTGTAGTCAAGAAATCGTTTCGGTTCAGCACAGAGGTTGAAGGCGAAATTCCGGTAATTCGCCCGATTTTTCTGGCCCCCGCTCACAGGACATCTATCGACATCTACGCAGTCGGCAACGTAACTGATGAGTTCATCACTTACGTTTCAACCGATTCGTTCGGCCACAACCGTTACGTCAACTGGGTGCAGAAGCAGCTCACTCGGGCGCTCGGATCGGTTATCTGGCAGGAACACGGCCTCGATAATCCCCGACACAGAGCTGTACTGCTGGCGCGAGACGTTGATGATCGACTTGACAGAAGATTGATAGTCGCAGCGTTCACCCAGGGCGAGTATCAGCCAGACTCGGTCAATACCGTCGAAGACGGACTTCTCGGTCTATTGAGGCGGTACGAAAGGCGTCACCAATCGCAAAAGACCCACGAACTGCGCATCCCGGTAGTACCTGTGGGGATCGCCTATGACTATCACGGGCAGGGATTGAAGTTTTCCAGATCCATTCGATGGCTGGCCGATCACGTGCCTCTGTTCCCAAACTGGTCCGTTCCCGCACTCAGTTCGAGTATAACCGTGCGCTTTGGCGAGCCGCACTACTTCGATGGTCGAAGCGCGGGCGAACTGACTGAAGTCGTTATGCGGAAAGCAGCTGAACTCAGCGGGATACCATACAAAGTAAAGGCGATACCCGAGGAAGAACTCGAACCTTAATCTCTGCCCGTCCACCGTGCTCGGGCGTGGCCAGGTGAGTTACAGCGGCCCGGCGTGATGCATCAGCCGGGGCACAGCCGAGAAACCAGCGGGCCGGAGAGCAACTTCGGCGACAACTGAAATGCTGGTCGGGCTCCAGGTTCCGGATTCACGCCAAATCTCTTCGACCCGAGCTGGTCGACCGACATTGGAAACAGGTCGATCCTTTATGCCGCCTCGGTCGGTTTTGGAACACCGTCTCCGAAGTAGACCTTCGTGTGCGGCCAGGGTATTTCGATTCCCTCAACGTCGAACCGTTTCTTCAATCGCTTCTTCAACTCGCCCATAGCCGGAACTCGACTCATAGGCTGTGTGTCGCCCATTACCTTGAGTTCGATTCCTGATGCACCGAGATTATCCACCCTCACAGCGCGTGGTGTCGTGAGGAGTTGTTCGCTCCAAGCAGGATCTGCCTTGAATAGTTCGCACTCGTCGTTTATTACCTCGATAGCATGGTCGAGGTCCTCACCATAGCCCACCTCGATATTGAAATTTATTCGAGCAAATTCGCGGGTCATATTCTTTGCCGATGTGATTTGACCGTTGGGTATGACGTACAACGCACCGTCTCCGTCTCGGAGTGTTGTCGTCCGAAGATTTAAACTCGTGACGAGGCCTGCGTTCCCGGCCAGCTGTGCCACTTCACCGACTCGGTACCAGTCTTCGATGACAATCAAGAATCCGTGCAGGTAGTCGCGAATGATGTTTTGTGCCGCAAACGCAATCGCCAGGCCGCCTATTCCAAGACCTGTAACGATGGGTGCAACGTTGATCCCGAATTCTGCCAGTATCGTCATCCCGGCGACTGCCCATATGGCGAGCCTGGCGAACTTCGCCAGGGTGCCGCCAACGGTGTCTGCCCGCTGCGACCTGTCAGTCTCGGGCATGTCCGAAATGAGCTCCATCCTGCGCTTCACCATCATGTGGACCGAGCGCGTGGCCAGTCGTGCAAGCATGAACGCCACCACTATTACTGCCAGTATGGTAATCGCCGATGTGATCACCCCGGAAAGTTCGAAACTGAGATCGAATACGTCACTCATTAACTTGCCCCTCGCTAAATTTTGATTTCTATCGAACGCAGAATGCCGAATGCATGACACGGAATCAACCCGCGGTTGCTTCCATTCAATTCTCTAGGGTGGCGTTTGCACCGAGGCAACCGCGGGTCAATACGCAGGAGCTGGCTAGGGAGTCCATTTACGCTACGCATGAGGGTCGGAAGATCGAATGCATCTGTCCCCACGGACACACGAGTGGCCCTCGGACTGAAATGAGCAAATACGTCCTGTTGTGGGTGCTGTTCATAGCCACCGTCGTGGCATGCGACATCACGTCAGGCTCAACAACGGCTTCCTCGTGCGATCGCCTCGACGAGGTGCTCGAACAGGCGGGCGCATCTGGAAACAATTTCAGCCCACTCAGGGATCAGGCACGGGGTCGCGAATCGTTGTGCGTAGAAGCGCTCACGCAGGTCGCTTTCCAGATCGATTCGAGCAAGACGGCGGAGGTCGAGTTATCGATGGGGCTTGCCGCTCACTCTGCCGCTAACCCAACCGCCACCGCCAGGGTTCAACCCACTCCCCTGCCGCTCACCGCCACTCCACTGCCCACTACGACGCCAACTCCGATCCCCGCACCGACGCCCTCGCCGCTCCCGGCCCCAACTGCCACGTCGGTACCAACGGTGACACCAGTACCAAGTGCCACACTCGGCCCACCCGCAACGCAAACACCGGTACCGACTGCGACACCGGTCGTCCACAACACGACACCTCCGACAATCGAGATTCCGGGCGCGGCACTTCCATCCCTGGCCGACATGTACTGGACCGGCGAAGATCCAATCGTCGCTACCGTCGGCCTGGTTGATACCGACTTCACTCTTACGGCCTCGGTCTACACGCCCCACGACAACGGACGCGGTCTGTGGACATGGGGGGTCGGCCTGACCTCGAATAACGCGACCAGCCACATCTTTATTCGCTCGGATTCAACGATCTGGATAGTTAATCCATCAGGTGCGCCAGTGGCGATCAGTCAGCAGGCATTTCTGGTGAATGAGCAACAGAACACACAGAATCGAATCCAGTACCAGGTCCGTGGAGGCAAAGTCACGATCTTTGTAAATGGAACAGTAGCCGGCACGGTCACCGGTCTCTGGAACCACGCCGGAAACGTCTCCGTGGGTACCAACTATTCCAGCACGCAAATCGCACAGGGCTTTACGATGCGAACGTCCGGAGTAACTGTTTCACCGTCCAAAATAACCAACGACGGCAATTTCGACATAGCGGTTCTTTCGGAAGAGGAGAATGTTGTTCTGCTCGATACCGGAGAGTTCAATCAGGTCACTGCACACTTTGGAAATCCGTTCATTGTCTCGCACGATCTGCTCGACTTTGGCTTTCGCATAGGACTGCCGTTTTCCAACAGGCAACTGGAGATAAAACAGGCCAACTATCCCGGAGGCGTTAGCACCTTCTATCTGTCTCTTGAGGAGAAGTCCGCAGGTACCGTCTTCTGGCAGCGAGCCATACCCCTCCCGGGCCACGCGGGAAACGATTTTATAGTCGAGTTCCGCGAATTCGAGCGGTCCATGCAGTTGTCGATCGACGGTGCGGTTTTCCTGTTGACCAACCTGCTCATCGACTTTGATCTGGAACATCTGGAGGACGTTGAGGTGTTCGTAAACAGCGATCAGCGTGTCATTGACAGCCAGGACGCCCGTTTCCTGCAGTCCCCATACGTCAGAATTACAGGCTTCGGCATCTGGAACGACTAGCGTCGGACGTAACGCTACTGCCGACTCCATATTGCCCGGTGACCGCACACCACGGTCTTCAGGTGGGTGCTATTCGAACACCAGCAGATCTTCCGGTAGCGGCGACGGGCTCTCGCATGTAGTCGTAAGTTCAACTCGACGCCCGGTGTCAGAGCTCCGTCCAAACGCATGCATAATCTCGAGAACGTGGGACGCCATAGCGCCGCTCGCCCTGTGAGGCTCACCGAGTGAAATGTTCGCGGCGAGATCGGCAACGCCGAGTCCTCGAGAATTTTCGAAAAATGGACGTGAGACCGGAACGCTCTGCCATTCGCTCGACTCGCGGGTCAACAGGCGTACTTCTCCACCGAAGATGTTTGGATCGGGAACAGACAGCGATCCCTCGCTACCGTAGATTTCCAGGAATGGCAGGTTTGTGCCCCAAACATCGAAGCTGGTCAACACGGTCGCTACCGCCCCCCCTTTGAAGTTAATGGTGCCCGTGACGTGAGTCGGGATCTCGACCTTTATCCTGGCACCGTTCAGCGGTTCGCTGGTGATAGTCCGTTCAGGGTACGTAATGCGGGCTATACCAGAAACAGATGCGGCAGGCCCCAGCAGGTTTACCAGCGCGGTCAGATAGTACGGGCCCATGTCGAGCATGGGTCCGCCACCAACTTCGTAGTAAAACTTTGGAGCCGGGTGCCATCGTTCGTGACCAGGTGTCGTGAAGAAAGCCGTAGCCGCAATCGGGTCGCCGATCGCGCCTTCATCGATCAACTGCCGACACGTCTGTATCCCTGCGCCCAGAAACGTGTCCGGTGCACAACCGACGCGAACTCCGGCGCGGTTGGCCATTGCCATCAGTTTGATTGAGTCGTCAAAGTTCACGCTCAGCGGTTTTTCTCCGTAAACGTGTTTGCCGGCTTCGACGCCAGCTCTCATGATCTCGTAGTGAAAGGCGGGTTGAGTCAGGTTCAGCACGATATCGATCGAATCATCGGTCAGAAGCTCGTCCGTGGTCACAGCTTTCATGCCTGGGATTGAATTTGCAGCGGCCGCTGCGAGTTCCGCTTTAAGATCGGCACAGGCAACGACATCAAGGACGTCAAATCGAGGCATGTTTTGAAAGTAAATGCCACTGATCACGCCGCAACCAACGACGCCTACTCTTAGCGGGTTTATCGCGCTGCCCAAAGCATTCCTCGTCTCATTATTTCCCGTGCCTCCGGGACATCGAAGTCAGCCGCCTGGTGACCTACCGAGCCGTAGAATATTTTTCCCGCACCCCAAACACGCTTCCAGTACACCGGAATCTTCACACCCTTGATCCAGTAATTACCCGCCTGGTCGCCGGCGAATGTTGTGGTCGCCAGGACTTCGTTCGACGGGTCAACATGCATGTAGTACTGCTCGGAATGCATGCGAAAATCGCTTAACCCCCTGGTAATCGGGTCATCGTGATTCGTGATGTTCACCTCGTAATCAATGATCCCGCCGGGATGCGATACCCACTGTCCTCCGACCATGAATTGGTAGGGAGGACTGAACCTGAACGAATCGGCCATACAACCGTGCCAACCCGCCAGGCCAACGCCCGAATGAACCGCAGACTGCAATCCAGCAAGCTGCTCATTGGTGATCTCTCCCTGGGTCCACACCGGTACGATCAGATCTAATGAACTGACCAAATCCTCGTCTAGATGTACTTCCCACGAACGTTGTTTACAGCCTTGAGGCCGGGGTGGCTCCGTCTATACCACCGTGTGGGC
>JAQBVG010000103.1 GCA_027623655.1 Chloroflexota bacterium | reverse complement strand
ACTGCGCACGATGGTTGACGAGTACGTATCGACGAACCCAATAGACATCACACCGGAAACCAGTCCGCTAGCTGACTTAGCGCACATTACATATGTGATGACCGTGAAGACTCAACCGCCGAAGACTGTCGCATTTCTGTCAGGGGACATCGTTCACGATATTCGGTCGACTTTGGACAACTTGGTGTGGGGGGGTGGGCAGGAATACGGATGTGAAGAAAGGTTCGCTCTGACGTTCTTCAATAAACCTTCAGAGAATTGGCGACAGTATAAAAACAGGCAACTCGCCCTGTTGCCCAATACGATTTCTCAATGGATTGAGAGAAATCAACCGTTTTCGAAAAATAGGCTAGGTCTATATCACAGATTGAACGAACTATGGAACGATGACAAGCACAAACATCCGGTTGTGATCGCTTCGGCCTCGCGCACAAATGCCACTCGTGTTTGGGAACAGGCGGTACCAGTAGATCGAATTGTGTTCCATCACGTTACCGGTCGCCGTGAGCGACAGGTAATCGCCGAAGTCGACGTGCCGTGGAATGACCGAGGCGACGTGGAAATGTCGTTCAAACCTCAAGCCGTTTTCGATTTTGTGGACATTACAGGTCACGGCGAGCCAGTGGTTCGGTTCCTGAGTCACGCAAGTTCACACCTGCGGGACTTCGTGCTGCCGATGTTTGAGGAATCACTGGCTAGCGGCAAGTGACTACCCACTCGAAGCGAAGAGAACCACACTAAAAATATTGCGTGGCAAACCAGGTGGCGTCTTTGGTCCTGGATGCTGAGTCTGCGAAATCAGAAATCCGAAACAGGCAGGCATGCACACACCGGAAGCAGCGGGTCTACCGGACCGACTGAAGAAACTTCATTGTGACCGCTTCGAAACAAGCCCGCTACGAAACGGGGCGGCTCCGGAAGGCACCCGCTTCGAAAATGGGCCGCTTCGAAAATGCCTAATCGGCGCCAACAAGTTCTTCGGGGACGCCATCAGCATCGATTGGTGCCAGATCGACTGTCCTGTCCGGCTCAGGATCTATCGAGCTCGTGTCGCCGAGGTCGACCAACACTTTGCGTAGATCGACAACCTGATCACGTAGGAGTGCTGCCTTTTCGAACTCCAACTCCCGGGCGGCCTGTTTCATCTGTTTTTCGAGATCCTTCACGAGCCTGACAAGGTCGTTCTTTGGCAGAGCGGAAGGCGTAACGTACGGGGTTTTGGCCTCCGCGACCATCTGTGCCCTTGAAGTGAGTTCCCTCACCTCTTTCACGATCGAAGTTGGGACGATCGAATTCGCGTCGTTGTGGGCCGCCTGGATTTCTCGTCGACGGTTTGTCTCGTCGATGGCGCGTTTCATCGAATCGGTGATCCTGTCCGCATACATCACGACCTTGCCTTCGACGTGACGGGCTGCCCGGCCGATGGTCTGGATCAACGACGTGCTTGATCGTAGATAACCTTCTTTGTCGGCGTCGAGGATAGCAACGAGCGATACCTCCGGCAGATCTAGCCCTTCGCGGAGCAGGTTGATGCCCACGACAACGTCGTAAACGCCGAGTCGAAGATCACGCAGAATCTCGGTTCGTTCCATGGTCTGGATTTCCGCGTGAAGATAGTGAACCCTGACGCCGAGTTCTCGCAGGTAGTCCGAAAGCTCCTCGGCCATTCGCTTGGTGAGTGTCGTCACAAGAACCCGTTCGTTCTTTGCAGTCGTTGCCTTGATTCGCTCGAGCAGGTCGTCGATCTGACCTTCCGTAGAGTGCATTATCAACTCGGGGTCGATCAGTCCTGTCGGCCGGATAATCTGCTCGGCGCGCCGCTCCTCGTGAGTGGCTTCGTACTCTCCGGGCGTGGCCGAAACATAGACGATCTGGTTGACACGTTCTTCAAATTCCTCGAACGCTAGCGGTCGATTGTCGATGGCAGATGGCAGGCGGAATCCAAAATCCACCAGCGTCGATTTGCGTGAGAAGTCACCTTTGTACATGCCACGGATCTGGGGGAGCGTGATGTGGGACTCGTCTATGAATACGAGATAGTCCTCCGGGAAATAGTCCAGCAACGTCCATGGTGCTGATCCCGGTGGACGGCGTCCGAGCGGACGCGAGTAGTTCTCGACGCCGGGACAGGAGCCTGTTTCCCTCAGCATTTCGAGATCGTATTTCGTGCGTTGTTCAAGGCGCTGCGCTTCCAGAAGTTTGCCCAGCGACCGCAGCTCGTCGAGCCGCTCACCCAGTTCGTTCTCGATGTCGTCGAGCGCTTCCTTCAGTTCGTCCTCTGGCGTGACGAAGTGCTTGCCGGGGAAGATGTCGATATGGTCGAGTTCTGCCAGCACTTCACCGGTCAGGGGGTCCAGCTCGATTATCCGCTCGATCTCGTCGCCGAAGAACTGCACGCGCACCGCAAGCTCCTCGTACGCAGGCATGATCTCCAGCGTGTCGCCGCGAAGACGGAAGCGACCGCGAACCATTTCCATGTCGTTTCGTTCGTAGTACATGTCGATCAGCTTGCGAACGACTTTGCGCAAGCCCGGCTCCTCACCTTTTCGCAAACTCAATACGACCGAGCGGTATTCTTCGGGGGAGCCCAGGCCGTAGATGCACGAAACACTTGCCACGATCAGCGTGTCTCTGCGCGTCAACAGTGCACGAGTCGCAGCGTGACGAAGTCGATCAATCTCTTCGTTAACGTCCGACTCTTTTTCGATATATGTGTCGGACTGCGGGATATATGCCTCTGGCTGGTAGTAGTCGTAGTAGCTGACGAAGTACTGGACCGAGTTGTTTGGGAAGAAATCCTGGAACTCGGCTGAGAGTTGTGCCGCCAGGGTCTTGTTGTGGGCGATTACCAGTGTGGGACGTTGAACCTCCTCGACGATTTTTGCCATCGTGAAGGTTTTGCCAGAACCGGTAACGCCGAGAAGGGTCTGATGATGAAGGTTATCTTTCAGTCCGCTGGCGATAGCAGCAATCGCCGTGGGTTGATCCCCGGTCGGCCTGAAACTTGCTTCAATTTCGAATCTGCCCTCTGTGATAGCCATGAGTGAATTCTAACTCGCGGGCAGCGTGAGGTCAGAACGCAGTGTCAATGTTGATCCGATTCCAAACTCAGACGATCTCCCAATCGCCAGGTAACCCCGGAACGTCCCACAGCACATCGGGTCTCCATCTCTCCCAGATGGTGTTGAATGGGGGTCGATTCGACTTCACTATTTCCAGTGCTTTTTGTGCGGTTGCACGCACTTCTGCGGCTTCTCTGGCGGTGAATATTCCTGCAGCGATCGCCTCGGCGAACTCATCTTCGTCCTTGTACCGCCACGATTTTCGATCGGGAGCGACCACGACGTCGAGGAACATATCCCACGTGTCGAAGCCGAAGCGGGTCCGCCGAAACGGGGCATCGATATTGATGTACCAGCTGCGCAGGTTCGTCATTCCCGAGTCCCAGAACAGCCACAACGACCACAGTGCGTTCGGGGTCTTGAGTCGCAGTGTTCCAGCGGTGTGCCATTCCCGCCGGACCATCTTCCAATTTTGTTTCACCAATAGATCGGCGATCAGGTGAACATCTCTGCCGTCAGTATCTGTTGAAGATCCCGATACACCGGTCATGACAGATGTGTTAAGTGGGATCCAGGAGACGATTAACTCGGGGGTATCGGTAACGACTATTGACGGCATGACGGTCTGAACCCGCCCCCTGAACACGTTCCTGATTATGATTTGATCGCCTGGTTCGAACCGGGGTGAATGCGAAATATTTTCGTTTAAAGACATTGGCGCATTATGCCAGTTGTGACAGTATTCCCTGTCGGTACAAGGGCAAAAAGGGCGATTCACAGCGGAGACAAAACATGGCGAATATGAAAGTTGTTGTCGGCACCGATCACGTTGGGACGCGCTATGCCGATGAGCTACGTGATTCGTTCCCCGAGATCGAATTCATCGTCGCTTACGATCCGGCTGATCATGTCGACGTTATTCGCGATGCCGATGTGTTTTTCGGTTGGCCATCCGGCGATGCTTTTGCCGCCGCTCAGAATCTGAAATGGATCGCATGCCCCGGCATGGGTATCGACAAGATTGTTGCGTACCAGAACATCAAAGATTCTGATGTACCAGTAACAAACGCCCCGGGCACTCACGTGACTTCGATGGGCGATCACGTAATCGGCGCGATGGTTGGCCTGACTCACCGGTTCCAGGAGGCTTTCGAAGATCGCCAGAAAAAATCCTGGGACACGCAAAAATACGCTTCGAGAATTACCGAAATAACCGGTGCAACTGTTGGCATATTTGGTCTGGGAGCGATCGGCAGGGCGGTGGCCGACAGGGCAGCCGCATTCGATACAACAGTTTTCGCGATCGATCCGGCGCCCACGAACGTACCTGCCAGTGTCAGGGAGTGCTGGGACCTGGACCGGTTGGACGACCTCTGCCGACTGTCCAACTTCCTGGTGATAGCCGCTCCGGTGTTGGACACGACACGTAATTCGATTGATGCCCGGCGCATCGCCCTGATGCCCGAAGGTAGCTATGTGATCGTGATTTCCCGCGGTGAAATTGTCGACGAAGAGGCATTGTGCGATGCACTGGAGTCCGGTCACCTGGCCGGTGCCGCGCTGGACGCGACCGCCGAGGAGCCCCTTGCGAAGGATTCCAGGTTGTGGACGCTGCCCAACGTGATCCTGACTCCGCACTCGTCGGCTCTTACTCCAGAGCTTTACGAAATGCGGCGGCAGGCGTTCAGATCCAACCTCCGGAGGTTCGCAGCTGGCGAGCCCCTGGAAAACGTCTGCAACAAGATGGCCGGGTTCTAGGCAGGGCCGCTCGCGAGAAACCCGCGGTGTCCCAAGCCAACCAAGAGTTGGCCGGTCTCGTGTGTAGTTGGTCAGCCGTCGCGGTGTCGGGCGACTACTACGATTTCGTCGCTCTCATCCGTTAGTTCCGCACCTTCGAAATCTCCCCACATTTCGATGATTTTGAGGCCGGCCCTGCCGCACAGCGCCAGTACTTGCTCGGGATGCAGATAGCGCACTGTGACATCAAGTTCCTGCCGACGGACAAGTTCGCCATGCGCGTCGAGTTCTTCAGCGATCTGGACCCCATTGTTGATCTGGGTAATCGTGTCGAAGTGGTTCTTTGCCGTTAGAACGTAGCGGCCGCCGTTTGGCTTTTCGACTACCTCAAGCAGGAACTCTTCATCGGGATCATCCGCAAGCATTTCGGGATCCGGGTAAAACAGGTTGAACGCCATAGTGCCACCCGGTTCCAGATGTTGAGCGGCACAGCACAGCGTATGAAACTGATCGTCTTCGGTTGTCGCGAGGAGGAGTGTGCGTGCTGGAATGATCACGACCGGAAACTGGCGCTTGAGGTCGAAATTACGCATGTCAGCTTGGATGAGTTTCAGGCTTCCTGACAACGGCGCGACTTCAAGTGCACGTTGTTGAGCGACCTTGAGCATCGGTTCGTTGAGGTCGATCCCAACGATCTCCATGCCCTGTTGGGCCAGCGGGAGGGTTATGCGACCAGTACCGACGCCGATCTCTAGAACCGGGCCGCCGGACGCCTTGCAAAGACCGTGATAGAAACTGATATCTCCGGGGTCGGCGGCCGAGTAAAAGATGTCGTACCACTCGGCCCAGGCAATGTAGTCCATGCTCAACTGTCGGGATTCCCTTGTGGCCTCTAAATCCGTCCGACCGTCTGCATGAATTGGCGTCCGTACGCACTCATGAAGGTAGGGATGTGAGTGTAGTGATACAGGATGCCAGCCTCAGTGTTTTTCAGCGCTTGCTCTGCGGCACCGGGGGTGCCAGAGGCGTGCCCCGCAGCGTGGATCCTGTCGAAAGTTTCTTGCACAACTTTTTGCACGTCGGGATGGCCGTTGTTTCCCGGATGCCCCATCGATTGAGCGAGGTCGGTCGGGCCTATGAAAAACACGTCAATCCCGGGGACTGCCAGGATATCGTCGAGATTTTCGACCGCGGCGATGTCTTCGATCTGAACGCAGACGAGCATCTCCCTGTTGGCGACTTTTACATAATCTGACGTTGGCGAGCCCCATCCGAAATCGGCCATGCGGCCACCACCGAGTCCCCGCGCACCAATTGGGTGGTAAAGGCAGGCCTCGACGACAGCGCGCGCTTCGTCAGCGGTGTTTACATGGGGGACCTGGACACCCATCGCTCCGCGGTCGAGGTACTTGTTGATGATGCTCGGATCATTTTTCTCAGGCCGGACTACAGGCGTGAGGCCACGGATTTCCGCAGCCATTATCATCGGGCCGATGTTATCCGGCGTAATCGAACCGTGTTCGGCATCGAGCATCACCCAGTCGAAGTTCAACTCGCCGATCATCTCCACGATTTCCGCGGACGGGAACTGGACCGATACTCCATAGGCGGGCTTACCTGACTTGATCAGCTGTTTCATCCGATTAGGTTGCAGCGTGGCCATTTTGTTTTCGATTCCTGTCCTGACGTACGAGTGTTGCGTGTAAAAAGAAAAGATTGAGCAGCGCTTTGGTGGTTCTGTTTGTTGCTGATTCTACGTGCCGCCATTGCCTCTTCGACTGTTGACACGCCCTTTGCACTGGAAGAAACTTTTCAACTTGTTGCGGATTTCGTAGTGACTCAGGGTTGACTCTATCGGGCAGCTACTGGGTTGTGAATCCGAGCGAAACTCAGCCCCATGTAGTGAATAGGTCGCGCCGGAGTGACACAGCTTGCATCCCGCCAGGCAAACCTGGGCACCGAAACAGCGTTCGAAACCCTTGCCAAGGCCAAAGAACTTGAACGCCAGGGCAAATCGATCATCCACCTGGAAATAGGTGAACCCGATTTCGACACACCTGTGCATATTCGTGACGCTGCCAAGAAGGCTCTCGACGACGGCTTCACACATTACGGGGCTTCCGCAGGTCAACTGGAGCTGCGTGAGGCGATTGCCCGGCACCAGAGTGCGCGTCAGGGCTATGACGTTTCGGCAGACAGCGTGATCGTGACTCCGGGTGGCAAGCCGGTCATGTTTTTTACGATCATGGCGCTGATCGAGCAGGGCACAGAGGTGATCTACCCGAATCCCGGTTTTCCGATTTACGAGTCGATGATCGAGTACATGGGTGGGACGGCGGTCCCAATGCAATTGAACGAGGAGACCGGGTACAACGCAGATATCGACAATCTCCGTTCGCTCGTTACGCCTCGTACAAAACTCTTGATCGTCAATTCGCCAAACAATCCCTGCGGCAGCGTGATTCCTGAATCGGACCTCGAGGAGATTGCCAGAATCGCCGTCGAGAACGATCTAGTGGTGCTATCCGACGAGATTTACAAGGACATGTACTACGGTGGCCAGGAGCATGTCTCGATTACAATGTTCCCGGGGATGCGCGAGCGCACGGTCATCCTGGACGGATTCTCGAAGAGCTATGCGATGACCGGGTGGCGGCTCGGCTACGGTGTCTTCCCGAAGTTCCTGGTCGAACCGGTGACGCGGCTCATGACGAACAGTGTTTCCTGCACCTCGGTGTTCAGCCAGATGGCAGCAATTGCCGCACTGGAGGGACCGCAGGACTCAGTTGCAGCCATGATGCGCGAATTCACAATTCGACGTGATCTGGTGGTGGAGGGACTGAATTCGCTTCCAGGAGTCACATGCCCGACTCCAAAGGGCGCTTTTTATGCGTTCCCCAATATTCGTGGCACTGGACTGAAATCGAAGGAATTTGCGAACAAGGCGCTTTATGAAGCCGGTGTTGCACTGCTCGCAGGTACAGCTTTCGGGGAATTTGGGGACGGCTACGTTCGGATATCTTTCGCCAATTCGAGAGAAAATCTTACTGAAGCGATTGAGCGCCTTCGTCGCATTCTCTAAACGCTGACGAGTCGATACGGTTTACCTTCACCTGGCAGGCCTTCATCAGATCACGTGTGTTTGCGCGCGCGATCGCTCGAAGTACGTGCTGTGTCACGCGCTTGACATGTTTGAGCGGCGCATCAACAACGGTCTCTCCCCTTTCGTTCAACAGACCCCACTGATCGGGTAGCTCTGTCGTTCGAATCATCCTGTGAGGCGTGATCAGGTAGTGAAAGTCGGCGCATCTTAAAAAGGCCGGATCGTGGAATTTCGTAGATAGTGTGTCGATTCGCTTCTTCGTAGACACTGATTTATTTTCGATCACCTCGACATCACGCCGGGCCATTTCCAACGTTCTTACGCCCGCTAGACTTTCGTCCGGATCCAGATTGACTGTTGCATTCGCCAGCACACGTTGTGTTAGCTCTGCCGCCACCACGAGCGACTCGGATTTTTCGAGTAGTTTCCTGCGTGTACGTTCGTTGTTGTCGTCACGTCGAAGATCTGCTTTGCTCGACTTGACTTCGATTAGAAACACCCGGTTACCTGGTCCCAATCCAACCACATCGGCAATACGCCCAAACGGTCCTTCGAGGCGGACTTCAAATCCGATCACCCGACACTCGGCGACCTCCCACAGCCATTTCCATGCGGCCCATTTAAGCGCATAGGTCATTCCCGTTTCGTTGCCGTTTTTGAAATTGTCGAACGCGCTCGAAGCAGATGGGAGTTCGATCGATGCTGGCACTGGCATTCCTGAGGTTTCATTGTTGGTCGTCATCGGTATAGACAGACTCCGGGGATGATCGCGTGATCCGGCGGGAGTTCATAGTCAATTTGTCAGCTACCGGTTGTTTGATCAGTTTCTGGGCAGGACTGGTGCATCCCGGGTTGAATTTCATCAGATACCCGGTAGACGGCAAATCGCAATTGTCGTCTGGCGTACTGACTTGAAAGCGCTGTCAGGTATGTGAATACGAGTTCAATCCCCCGCAGCCTTACTTCGCGGAACCAACACGATTCTGTTGCAGTGTGGTCTGGGTAGTGCGGCAGTCCAGTGACAGTCTCGACGATGCCACAGGCTGACATCGCCGGACGGTATCGAGGTAGTTACATGCCCATTGGCGTCATCTGATGCACTTCGATCTCGACACCCGGTCCCCAATCCAGGTGCGGGTGATCAACCAGCAACGCTCTGGCAGAATCCATGTCCTCAGCCTGAAGAATTGAGTATCCGGTCACTTCCCGATTGCTGGGAGTGCTGCCAGACTTTGAGACATTCATGCCACCCTCGAGTGGTGTCCCGCCGTCAACAAGAGCATCACCAACTCCATACATCCATGCCATCCAGGGCTCCATGCCTTTCAACCTGTCTTCAGGTGACATTTGCATTGCTTGTTCCATCAGGACGGCTGGTGCATAATACAGCATCATGTATGGTCACGTCCGTCAAGGTGGTGTATGAAGCGTTTCGCGTCATCCTGTTTCCCATGATTGCCTATGCGGC
>JAQBVG010000102.1 GCA_027623655.1 Chloroflexota bacterium | reverse complement strand
GGGTTTGTAGTACCCGCCGATGTCCTGCGGCCTGCCCTGAGCCGCCTTGATCTCCGAAATGATCTTTTCCTCGTTCTCAGCGAAGGCAGCCGCTACCGGTGCAAATCGCCTGGCAATCTCCGAATTCACTTTCTGCTCGGCCAGGGCTTGCGCCCAGTAAAAGGTTAGATAGAAAGTGCTCCCGCGGTTGTCCAATCCCTCTTTAATGCTCCTCGAAGGCAGGCGGTCATTCTCGAGATAGCGACCGATCGCTGTATCGAGTGCGTCAGCGAGAACCCTGGCACCGGAATTGTCGAACTCCTCACCCAGATGCTGCAGCGACGCACCGAGAGCCATATACTCCCCGAGCGAGTCCCATCGTAGATGCCCCTCCTCGACAAACTGTTGAACGTGCTTCGGCGCCGAACCACCCGCACCGGTCTCGAAGAGGCCACCACCATTCAAGAGCGGAACAACAGAAAGCATTCGAGCACTGGTGCCGATCTCGAGGATCGGGAAAAGGTCGGTCAGATAATCTCGCAACACGTTGCCCGTAACCGAGATCGTGTCCTCGCCCCTGCGGATACGATCCAGTGACAACTGCATCGCGTCGACAGGCGCCAGAATGCGAATATCGAGTCCGTCTGTATTTTCCATGCCCAGATACGAACTGACTTTACGGATCACTTCTGCGTCGTGGGCGCGGGCATTGTCCAGCCAGAAAATCGCAGGTGTATCCGTGGTGCGAGCCCGCCTCAAGGCGAGACTCACCCAGTCGCGTATCGCTGCGTCTTTGGTCTGGCAGGCCCGCCAGATATCACCCTGCTCGACCCGGTGCTCGATAAGCATGCTGCCTGCCTCGTCGATCACGCGAATGGTGCCAGCGGTCCTTAGCTCGAACGTCTTGTCGTGTGAGCCATACTCCTCTGCTGCCTGTGCCATTAGACCGACGTTAGGCACAGTTCCCATGGTCGACGGATCGAGCTGTCCGTGTTGCTGGCAGTCCCTGATAATCGCATCATAAATGACAGCGTAAGTAGAGTCGGGAATAACAGCCTTGGTGTCCTGTAGCACACCGTCGGCATTCCACATGCGCCCTGAATCACGAATCATCGGCGGCATCGACGCGTCGATGATCACATCGCTGGGCACATGGAGATTCGTGATGCCCTTTTCCGAATCCACCATCGCGAGGCCTGGACCATTCGTGAAATCGCGCTTGATGTCGGTCGCAATCGAGCCGTCGGGATCCCTCAGCAGGCCCCCGAGCTTCGTCAACACGTTACCCAGTCCGTTGTTCGGATCGGCACCCAGTTCGTTGATCTCGGGTTCGTGATTGGAGAACAGGTTTGAGAAGTACGAACGTACACCGTGGCCAAAGATGATCGGGTCTGAAACCTTCATCATCGTGGCCTTCAGGTGTAACGAAAAAAGCACGTCCTTATCGCGGGCGTCCGTGACCTGCTCCCGGTAAAAATCGAGCAGGGCTCGCCTGCTCATGAAAGTGGCGTCGAGCACTTCACCCGGCAGGAGCGGAAGCGATTTTTTAAGCACTGTCACGGTACCGTCTGCCGCAACAAGCTCGATTCGCGCGGTCGTTTCCGCGTCCACTGTGATCGACTTTTCATTGTGGAAGAAATCACCGGTAGACATGGTTGCGACATGCGTCCTGGAGTCTTCCGGCCATGGACTCATTCGAGGCGGATGCGCTTTTGCAAAATCTTTCACGGCATTCGGAGCTCGCCGGTCCGAATTCCCTTGCCGCAGCACGGGATTCACTGCGCTGCCCATCGCCTGACCGTATCGAGACCGCGTCTTTCTCTGCTCGTCGTTGGTCGGCTCGTCCGGATAGTCCGGCAACCTGTAACCCCTGGCCTGAAGCTCCGCAATACACTCCTTCATCTGTGGCGTGGACGCGCTGATGTTCGGGAGTTTGATTATGTTCGCTTCAGGCCTGTTCACCAGTCGACCCAGATCAGCCAGATCGTCCGGGACTTTTTGCCCGGCCTCCAGTACGTCCGGGAACTGCGCGAGCACCCGGGCGGCGAGCGAGATATCGCGTGTTTCCACCTGCACTCCGGCGGTACTTACGAACGCCCGTATGGCTCGAAGAAACGCGTGTGTAGCGAGGGCAGGTGCCTCGTCGGTCCACGTGTAAATAATAGAAGGCGATTGGGTCATAGTTATTCTTGTTGGACGTGGTTGAAACGGGTGCCAGACGGGCGGTGGGCGACCGGTAAGTATATGAAAAATACCTGGGTCGAGCGGCCGGAGTCGCTCTATTGCCGGCATGATTGCAGCCCGAGATCAGGGGACGACACGCCGCGTTGAGCCAACGACACCCTCCTTCTCTTTCAGGTACTGAGTTGGAAGGTGGGCCGAACCCGGAACGCACAGATTGCACCGTCACTACGCTGGAGCCACTCACATGCATCAGTCACGCTTGAAAAACTCGACGTCTTCACTGATGTACTCCTCACGAATCGGTGACCAGATGTCCAGGGCCACGCAGCCGTTCTCGGTTGCCACGACCCGGTGAGGAACGTCGCCCGGAATCACATAGTGGTCGCCCTCAACAAGTAACTTCTCATCCTCACCAACGTAGAACCACGCGGCGCCCTCGAGGATACGGCCGCACTGCTCATGGGGATGCTGATGCCCTGGCACTTCAGTATCCGGGTCGATGTCAATAATTCCCATCATGATCTTCTCGCCCCAGATCAACCGAGCGAACACTCCCGGAAGCAATTCCCGTTTATCGACATCGTTCTCGCTGTAGAAATAGTGGTCTGGAAGCATGACGCCCTACCCGTGCGATCCTGTCTTTCGACTGATCGCCGCCTCAGCCACCGGGCTGATAATCTGTGCGATATCGATGTTCAACAGAGCGGGACCTTGATGGTCGAACGCTCGTTTCATCGCTCCTTCGAGATCCTCGGCCTTCGTGACGTGCTCTCCGTATGCGCCAAGACCCTGCGCCATAACGTCGTAGCGCGTCGGCAACAGGTCTGTCCAGACAGGTCGACCGTAAAGACCCTTCTGAATCTGCCAGTCGATGCCCCAGATCGAATTGTTACCGACGAACATTTTCACCGGCAGTTCGTGACGGACCATTGTGTCGATCTCCATACCGTTGAACCCCAGCGAACCGTCACCAGTAGCAAGCACAACCTTCTTGCCCGGCAGTGCCACCTGCGCTCCGAGGGCGTAGGGCAGTCCAACGCCAATCATCCCGAAACTTGACACATTGTGGAACCGGAATGGCAACTCACGTTTTACCGTCGCGCGCAGAAAATGACAGTAGTCGCCGCCGTCGAACGTTACGTGGGTGTCAGAATCGATAAAATTCTGGAGGGTGTTCGACACGTGCATGGGGTGCATCGGATCTTCCACTTTACCCAGCGCCGCCAGATCAGAGTGCCACTTCTGGTGAGTCGCTCGGAGGGCACTCACCCACTCAGTTCGCTCCGACCAGCTTCGTTTTTCCGCAGCATCGGCCAACTGTGTAATTACTGGACCCAGATCGCCAACAATGCCAACAGCTGCCGTTCTCGCCCGGTTCACCTGCGCGGGGGACGGGTCGACGACCACGAACTTGACGCCATCTGCGAAAGGCGGGTTCCCACCGAACCCGTTGGTGTAGTCGAGTTTCTTTCCGAGCATCAACACGACGTCGGCATCTCTAACACTCCGCACAGCAGCGTTCAACGGCTGATACCCCAGACCCATCGAATACTCGTGCGAGTCAGGGATGAGCGCACGTGCCGAATCCTCCGAGAAAAACGGGATCCTCGTCGTCTCCACGAACCGCTGGACCTCTGCGGGTTCAGCCGTTGCGCCAGCAGAAGAACCTGCGAAAATCACCGGTCGTTGAGCAGAGTTCAGAATTTCGATTGCCCGCTCGATCTGGACCGGATCACCGAGCACCGAGAGCGGTGTGCCGTATTCGGCAGGAGCGTAGCGAGCCGCCTGTGCATCGTCGACCACGGCCAGTTGAAAATCGTGTGGGATCGTCAAATGCACCGGTCCCTGGCGACCACTGAGCGCGGTGCGAAATGCAAGGGCGACAAACTCTGGTATTCGCTCCGGGCTGGGTACGTTCCAGGCCCCCTTGGTTACCGGCGCAGCGACTCCGACCTGGTCAAATTCCTGCATCGCCCCGCGCCCAATATTCGGGGATTCTGCCGAACCGGCAATGTTTATTACAGGGGCCTCGGAATGTTGAGCGTTCGCCAGTCCGGGGAGGGCGTTGGCATGGCCCGGCGTGGTCGACAGCATCACGCCACCCCTGCGCAGAATTCTGGAGTAAGAGTCGGCTGCGTGGACAGCGCCGGACTCATGTCGAAAGTCAATCATCCTGAGTGGGGCGTCGAACATCGTGTCCAGCATATGAAGAATGTGGTCGCCGGCGATCCCGAAGACGGTGTCCACGCCCTCAGCTCTCAAGGCGCGGATAAGGAGTTCGCTACCGGTAGTTTTTGCCATGATTTTCCATGTCGGTCTGAAGTGCGCTGTAAAAGGAGAGGCGATTGCCGCTGATCGACTCCGTTAGCAGTATCGAAAGCTCAGTGGTCTGTTCCAGGCGGTCCAAAAGGTTTCAAGCGGTAGAAAAGACTAGCATCAGTGAAGCGTTAACATCGACAACCGCAGTAGCGCATCCTGCGGCAATATCTGACCCATATCACCTCGGCGGTGGTGACGGTTCCAGGCAATACGGAGGACTGAGGCACCGGGATAATTAATCTCCGCACCTGCATGCAACATCGGAGGTCAGGGACGTCAAGAATTCACCCGATCAAATCGACGCTGTGCGAAAAGCGATCGAAGAAATTTGTCGGGTACCTCGGTCAGTCTCAATCCGGAAAAAAACTCGGACGCAGAACGTGCAGCCTACGACGGGACAAGCATATCCATCAGATCGTCGACAGCCGTTGCCTCGAGCGCGGATCGATCGCTGAACAACTTGACCAACCTGTCGACTTGATTGTCATCCAGGCGGGTCGTCGCGTTTGCCTGGAATTTCTGTTGCAGCAACGGCCTTGCTTCGTCACGTCGACGACGATGTCCGATGGGATAGTCGACGGTAATTTTTTCTGTCGAAGTGCCGTTCGCAAAATGAACCTGTAATGCGTTGGCTATCGAGCGTTTCCCGGGATCGAGATAGTCGTCTGTAAACCCCCGATCGTGCCTGACAACCATTTTTTCCCGCAACCGATCGATGCGCGGATCGGCCGCTGCACCGTCTTCATAGTCGTCCGCCGATAGTTCGCCCTTTAGCAGACCAATGGCCGTCATGTACTGGATGCAATGATCCCTGTCGGCCGGATTGCTCAACGGCCCGGTCTTGTCGATGATCCGCAATGCCGACTCTTGCGTCGTGATCGTTACCGACTCTATCTCGTCCACCCGCGGTAGGACCTGACGATGCAGAGCAAATGCGGCCTCTACTGCAGTTTGTGCGTGGAACTCCGCGGGGAACGAAACCTTGAACAGGATATTTTCCATCACGTAAGAATCGAGCGGTCGCTCGAGCGTGATCTCGTGTCCGCCAAACCACACGTCCTGGAATCCCCAGTCAGGCGCGGTAAGGGCCGTCGGGTACCCCATCTCGCCTGTCATCGCGTTTGTCGCAAACTGGACCGCACGTGACACGGCATCCCCCGCTGCCCACGATTTCCGTGATCCCGTATTGGGAGCGTGACGGTAAGTTCGCAATGTGGCGTCAAGCCATGCATTTGACACCGCGTTCTCGACCTGTCGCACAGTCCCACCGAGCATGGCTGTCGCTACCGCAGTAGACGCAACCTTCACCAACAACACGTGATCGATACCGACCCGATTGAAGGAGTTCTGTAGCGCGAGTACCCCCTGAATTTCATACGCCCTGACCGCTGCGCTGAGGACGTCCTTTACGTCGGTCTGACGCGTCGAATCCAAACGTGACTTACGACTCAGGTGATCGGCCACAGCCAGGATTGCACCGAAATTGTCTGACGGATGGCCCCACTCAGCGGCCAGCCATGTGTCGTTAAAATCGAGCCATCGGATCGCAGCACCTGTATCAAAAGCCGCCTTCGCTGGATCAAGTTGAAACCTGGTGCCCGGCACCCGCGAACCAGCTGGAACAACGGTTCCTGGAACAGGTGGTCCAAGCAATCGAGTACATGCCGGGTAGTTCATCGCAAGCAGTGCGCAGCCGATCGAGTCCAACAAGCACAATTGTGCCGTCTCGAGCGCGAGGTCCGACGCGGTCTCGTAACCGACGGCGTACTCGGAAATCTGCGTTATAACGCTGTCAGTCACCCGCACATGCTCAGCCACGGTCTGCGACGCTGACGTATGCCCTTGGCTTCGGTCCCGTGTACTCGGACAGCGGCCGAATCAGCTTATTGTCCGCCCGCTGCTCAATGACGTGGGCGACCCAGCCAGAGGTTCTCGCTATGACAAATACGGGAGTGAACATCGCAGTCGGGATCCCGCACATGTGGTACGCGGTCGCTGCATAGAAATCGAGGTTCGGGAACATCCCTTTCTCGCGCATCATTACCTGCTCAACCCGCTCGGAAATATCGTAGTACGTCCTGTTCCCCGCAGCTTCCGAAAGCCGTCTTGCCCAATCTTTAACGATCGGCGATCGCGGGTCGCCGTTCTTGTAGACTCTGTGCCCGAAACCCATTATCAGGCGACGTGCCTGGAGCATATTCAACAACGATTTTTCCGCGTCCTGTGGTGAATCGAATGACGACACCAACTCCATGGCTGCCTCATTGGCTCCGCCGTGTAGCGGTCCTCTCAGCGCGCCAATCGCACCTGCAACGGCCGAGTAGGTGTCTGATAACGTCGATGTGATTACACGTGCGGTAAACGTCGATGCGTTGAACTCGTGCTCCGCATACAGGATCAGGGTGGCGTCAAGGGCATCTCGCTTTAGTGGATCAGCCGGTTTACCTGTCAACAGACTCAAAAAGTGCCCTGCAACGGTGTCCTCGTCGGATTCTGTGTCGATTCTCTCGTTTCTGAGGTGAAACCGGTACCAGTAAGCCAGCACTGACCCGAAGCTGGCAGTCAGGCGGTCGCCGATCGATACCGCGGTACGACCCTTCTCGCCTTCTGGCTCAAGAGTCCCAAGGAAGGATGTCATTGTCCGCAGAACATCCATTGGATGCGTCGATGCTGGCATCGCTTCGAGCAACGTCTTCAGCGCGTCGGGTAGCGAACGCAGACCGATGAGCTTTTTTTTGTAGGCGTCGAGTTGTTTCTGGCCGGGCAGGGATCCGTATATAAGCAGATATGCCACTTCTTCAAAAGTCGAGAGCGTTGCCAGATCCTTGATCGAGTATCCCCGGTATGTCAGACCGAACCCAGCCTTCCCGACGGTCGAGATAGCCGATGAGCCAGCGGTGATTCCACTAAGACCTGATGTAGTCATATCGCTAAAACCTGCCTGAATCGTTTTTACTAGGCCGGGCCGTCTGCCTCTGCTTCGAACAGTTCGTCCAACTTACTCTCATAACTGTGATAGTCGAGGTACTCGTAAAGTTCATCCCTGGTTTGCAACGCAGGAACAAGGTCACGCTGGGTTCCTGCCTTGCGTAGTCCTCTGAAAACCGCTTCTGCAGCTTTGCTGGCAGCCCGGAATGCCGTGAGTGGATACAGCGCAATAGCAACATCGGCAGTCCGTAGTTCTTCAATCGTAAAGGCCGGTGTTTGCCCAAACTCGGTCAGGTTCGCCAGTATCGGCACACCTGTCTCCCTGCTAAACAATCTGTAGTCGTCCAGTTCGGTCACCGCCTCGGCAAAGATCATGTCGGCCCCGGCTTCGGCATATTGAACCGAGCGCTCAACGGCGGCCTGGACTCCCTCGACTGCGATAGCATCGGTTCTCGCCATGATCACAAAATCTTCGTAGGGCCTGGCGTCGGTGGCAGCCTTCAGGCGATCGCACATTTCACCAGTTGAGACAACCTGTTTTCCGGGCCGGTGCCCGCAACGCTTTGCCTGTACCTGGTCTTCGATATGCACACCGGCCGCTCCGGCCTTCGCCATTTCAGTAATCGTTCGGGCGATCATGAACGCGCCTCCCCACCCCGTGTCGACGTCGACGAGTAACGGCAGATCTACTGCTGAGGTGATACGGCGTGCATCTTCAAGAACGTTGTCGAGGGTTGTCATGCCGAGGTCGGGTAGACCGTACGAAGCGGTGGCGACACCGGAACCCGAAAGGTAAAGCGCCCGGAAACCCGCCGCTCGCGCCATCACCGCGTGATACGGATTGGTGGCGCCGACGAGTTGCAGTGGTGACTCTGCCTGCAGCGCCCTGCGAAACTCGGTCCCCGGAAGTGTGGTCATGTTGCAGGGATTATAAGTGGCTCCGTCACGTCACCGGACGAGGAACCAGACCAAACATGCCGCCTTGAACCGCCATCTAGCCAGAGAAGGCATCGTAAAAAACGAGCGGAGAAACCACCAGTAACACGACTCCGACGGCCAGTCGAAGTTTGGCGGGATCGACATCACCGCCCATTCTCGACCCGGCGAACATGCCCACCATTGCCGGAACACCTACAATTGAAACCAGCATCCAGTCAACTCGGCCGCTGATCAAGTGGCCTGCGAATCCAGACATACCTACCAGTATCGTCAGTGCAAGGTTTGTACCGGCAGCCAGGCTCGGTTTCATTTTCAGCACATGAACCAGGGCCGGCATTCGGAGGACACCGAGAGCCAGACCTACGGCGCCCCCAATAACACCAATGCCGAACCCGAGAATGCTTTCTCGAGTCACCGTCCGAGTATTGAGTTCTCCGCGTCCGGCTGAGGGATCATCTTGACCGGAAGCAGTTCGTCTCCGAAGCTCCGCATAGGCGCGGACAATCATCGCGAACGACGACCAGAGCAGCAAAAGTGCAACCACGGTCAGCAGAACAACACGGGGCACCGTGTCAGCGTACAAACCGCCGACGAAAGCACCGATCACCGCGGGAATCCCTATAACGACAACAACCCGAAATACGATCCTGTTTTGCAGAATAGCAGGCCATGACCCGGCCACCGACCCCAGGACGCTTACTATCAGATTCGTGCTCGCCGCCACGATCGGGTCAAGCCCGATCGCTGTCATTATTGGCAGGCGAACGACTCCGAGAGCTATTCCAACGATTCCGCCAACGATACCGACTACAAGCGACATGATCGCCAACCCGGTAAGTTCTGCGCCGGATAGATCGCTACCGATCAGCGCAAGTGTCAGTGAAGTGTCACTCAATGGACGCTGCCAGACGATCTATCTCAGGGCAATTTCTTAAGATGACCGACGCTAATGGCGCACGACTGTCCACCGTTATGTGGTGCAGTTGGCTGGACGGTTGGCGACAGCCGGAGGGACAGTCAGTTGGCTCAGAATCTTGTTCAGGCACGGATATTTCTCGAGGTGATTAATTGCACAAATGTGGATTCTAACGTCACCCGACTGTTGCCGCACTAGCAGGGTGCTGAAAAATTCGCGATCTATGCTGGGGTTGAGTAAGCTGCGATCAGATCGGAAAGCT
>JAQBVG010000101.1 GCA_027623655.1 Chloroflexota bacterium | reverse complement strand
AATACAGGGAAGAATCCTGTATTTAGGTCGGCTGGGTTTCATGGTGAGCGCTGAGTTCTGACAGAACCGTCTGGAATCGGTCGTGTTTAGCCGAGGGAGTGGTGGCGGGGGGTAAATTTCCGGGCTTCCGCGATTCCACGTGCGTGGTTCAGATTTTCCGGGGTGTCGATATCGAAGAGGCTTATTCGGCGGGGATCGGAGTGTTCAATATCTTCCTCGGTGAAGATCGTTATCGGCGGGTAGTCGGAGTTGATGGCCTTCTCGATGACACGTCGTGGCGAGGTTTCGCCTTCAGACATGGCATGGAATATGTAGTGGACCCACTGGTCTTTGGTGTAGATGGCGTGGAGTGGATGGAAGACACCATCTGTACGGGGGATTACTGCCGATAGCGAATCTGATCCGTCGACCATGGACGCAGCCGCCATCGATTGAACGAGGTTTCTTGAGACGAACGGATGGTCACCTGCGACAACGAAACTCATCGGGGTGGTCGAAACGTCGAGCCCTGAGTGAATACCGGCGAGCGGTCCCGTGTACGGCGCAGTGTCGGAAACCACGTGCATGTTGAGTGCAATGCCGAGGTCAGGGATGTCGTCGTCCTGATCGGGTCGGACCACCAGTACAAGTTCGGAGCATACCTGCCTGAGAGTATCGGCGATCCGCGCCAGAACGAGTTTTCCTCCGATGTGAACCAGCATTTTCGACTTTGTGCCGCCCATTCGGCGCGAATTACCGCCGCCGAGAACGATTCCAGTCAGTTGTGATTTATGCTGGATCACACGATGGCCTAATCCTGGTGTTCGGTTGCAGAGTGGCTCTCGGTCTCCGCTGTAACATCTTCGTTCGCGCCGAATAGAAGCGCATTCGGGTAGAAGCGACTCCAGGCGAACCAGAACCCGGTCATTCCCGGGATCATTTCAAGCCGGCTGCCTTTTAGTTTGCCGTCGGTGCACTCGCCAGTGATTGCCCGCCACGTTGAGTTTGTCTGGATGTCTTCGAGGAGCCAGGGTTCGTACTCGGAGCGCTCGCCTTCACCTGACGAGGTTGACTCAACACTATGTCGTCGCGGATTCCTGGATTTTCCTTTGAAGGACAGTGTTTGGCCGTTTACCACTCTGGTGTACGCCGCTGAAGTCGCAGAGGCGCGTTCGTGTACGATCAGTACCGGGGTTTCTCCGAGTGTTTCCTCAACCAGCGGCCGTTCTATCATGCCGGGATACGAATAGGCTTTGGCTTCGCCGTTGACGTCGAGTCCCAGCACAACGTCTTTGCCAGAGAGTCGTTTGTCTTCAGGGTTCAGGCTGTGGATGCCGTTCCTGTCGTTCGCATAGTAGCGTTCGAATGCGTCGGACTCGGGGCCACCCTGGGTCGACATTACCTCGGTATCGGGATGTGCCAGTTTCCATGCCGCCCACGTGGTGGTGATAACCGGCACCTTTTCGAGTGTCCAACCTACCAGATCACCGACAACAGCCTGCCCGGTGAATTGAACGACCCCGTTTCCGTTGGTGTCTGGCAGAACCGGCGAGTTGAACAAAGTGTGGGAGTGGCGTCCGAGCAGGAGTGCCTGATTTGTTCCGGCGGTCGAAAGAAACGCCCGCGCCGAGTAGGTGACTGGCGACCATGAAATTATCAGTGGCGTATCGCCGAACTCCTCGTTCGAGGTTTCGCGCACTGCGAGGGCAGCGAGCGGATAGGCTGCGGCCTCGCCATTGAAGAAAATTCCGATTATGCGGTCGTCCGGGAGCAGCTCTTCGTCGGCTTCGTCTGCATCGATGAATTCCGCTTCGGTAGATGGGCCGTGACGACGGCGTCCGGGATTTTTTCGCAGTTTTTCGTACGAGGCGTGCTCCTGGTTTGGAAGGACGATAGTGATGCGTTCGGCGAAGTAGCCCCATCTGACGAGGAAGTAGACGAGCAGCCCGCCTACATAGATAGCGAACAGGAAATCTACGGGTTCAAGACCGCCAGAGGCGAGAAATCCAAGGAGCGCGATTGCCGTTCCAGCAAGGAACGCCGTAAGTATTCGGAGTCGGGGACTGAGGGTTATCCAGAAGACATTCATGTGGTGGGTTCGGTTGATTCTACGGGGGTCAGTAATTCGATCACTAATGTTATCGGTAGGCGACGATTTTCGCGTCGAGATGGGGCAAGGTGGCTCTGGCTGGCCCGCCGAGATAGTGGTTGTGACGGAGACCCAGCTATACTTCGCCACCGTCAATGGGTGCAGTTTATTTGATTATCGCGGTTCCGACCGGGGATCTTTATCCATAGGAGCGAGACCCGGGTTGCTTAGAGTGCCGCGAGGCCAGGAGTTCAAACGTTGGTAGACGCCAGAGTCAGGGTATCTGACGAACTATTGAGTAAGTACGAATCGGTGTCGAACGCCACGGTGCTCGGCGAGCTCTCGAGGCGCGGGTATCTGAAGGTGTTCATGAACAATGTGCACAGCCTTGCTAAGGGCCGAAGGCTTGTCGGACGGGCGGTGACGCTTCGATATCTGCCGTCACGACCCGACCTGCAGAAACAAGTGACCCGGGGCGGGCACGGTGAGGGTTTTAACGAGACGCCACGGTGGGATGCACTCGAGGCGCTGACACCGGGCGACTGTCTTGTGGCCGACTGCATGGGCCTGAGTATGACGTCGACCGGGGGTGATGTCGTTTTTTCGAGGATTCTTACCAGGAAGGCCGCGGGTCTCGTGACCGACGGCGGTGTTCGGGACGGACACAAGGTCGTTCGGTATGGCTTCCCGGTGTATGCAGGTGGGAGCACACCGACGATCGGTGAGCCGAATGTTCTGCCGTACGAGGTGAACGAGCCGGTGCAGTGCGGCGGGGTGCTGGTATGGCCGGGTGATGTGATTCTGGGCGACGACGACGGGATAGTCGTCCTGCCGGCTCAACTGGCGGAGGAGATATACGACGAATGCGTGCATCACGATGAGATAGAGCAGGCGATCCTGGAGCACACGCAGCGTGAGGGCGTTTCACCGAAGACGTTTTATCCGTTCAACTCGGAGACCGAGAAGATTTACGCGGAGTGGAAATCACGCCGGGGTTAGGGCAGGTGCTGGTTGTGCGAGGCGCGGTTTCAGCCGTATTGCGAGAAGATTGGAGCGGTCGGTCCCTACAGCGCCCGCACGGCGGCGAGCTGTGGGAGGTAGAGGTTTTTGCTGACTGACCTGAGGCCACACAGCTTCGCTCCTCGCAGGGACAGGTGGGGTGTGATTCTCGTGGTGACTGGTGGTGTGGTTGGGGGTAATTGAGCGGGACAGGAGTTGGAGTTGATGGGTGAACGGCGGATACAGATTTCGGCGGGCGGTGTACCTGTTATCGCCGCAATGAACAATTCGGGGACGGCGGACAAGTTTTGGAGTGCACTACCGATCACGGGCCGAGTGAATACGTGGGGCGATGAGATTTACTTTTCGATTCCTGTGACCGCAGACGAAGAACCGGACGCACAGGAGACAGTCGAGGTCGGTGCGGTGGCTTACTGGCCACCCGGTTCGGCCCTGTGCTTGTTCTGGGGTCCAACTCCAATGAGTGCTCCCGGCGAGATTCGCCCTGCCTCGCCAGTGAACGTACTGGGATTGATTGAGGGTGATGCCGAGGTGCTCGGAAACATTGCCGACGGCGCAGAGATCGTGGTCGAGAAGGCCGGTGGATAGGCGTGTCAGGCGAACCGGGATACTCAGATCAGCTAAAGGCTTCCTGTGCGGTCGATTGGCGTCGTGCCCATGAGGAGCACCCGTTCGTGCAGGCGATGGGCGACGGTTCACTTTCGCTTGAGCGTTTTTCGTATTACATGCGGCAGGATTATTTGTTCCTGATCGACTACTGCCGGGTGCTGGCGATCGCGTCGGCGAAGTGCCCCGACCTTGCCTCGATGGGGCATTTCGCATCGCTGCTCGACGAAACATTGAACTCGGAGATGGCGCTGCACAGGGGATTCTGTTCCGACTTTGGCATTACGGAAGCACAGCTAGAAGCGACGGTTCCGGGCCCGACGACCACTGCGTACACCGATCACCTCGTGAGGACAGCATACGACGGGTCGATCGAGGAGCTGTCGGCTGCGTTGTTGCCGTGTCAGTGGGGCTATGACGAGGTGGGGCGGCTGTTGGAGCACCGGGAGCGTCCCGACGCGAATTCGTTTCACTCGAGGTGGGTCGCAGGGTATTGCGATCCAGGGTATCGAGAGATGACCGGCTGGCTGAAGAGGTTTGTCGACGATCTCGGCGCGGCTGCTTCGACCGATACGCGGCGTCGCATGCATGCAGCTTTCAAGGCGAGCACGAGATACGAGTACTTGTTCTGGGAAGCCGCATGGCTTGGCGCTCGGGGCTGACTTTGTTACGGGTCCGGGGTACGGTCCCGGCTGTTCGGTGATCCGTAGAGAGAGTTGGAATCGAGGTCCTGGCAGATTGTTTTCGGGGCTTCGGTGTTGTTTAGACCTGTGGTCACGGACAGGCAGGACAGAACACGAGCGAGGTCAGGTTCATCGACCAGAATGTCGAGACGCCCGCGGAATCGAACAGCGGCCTACTGCCTGCCACGTTCGTGAATGATTCGTTCCCTGCGGGCTTTACGTTGACCGTCGACGGAATCCGTATCTGTGCGGGGTTTGGAACCAGTATTGCCCCACCAAGTTGAACTTCGAAAAAGACATCGAAGAAACTGTCGGCCGTCCCCGGTTTGAAGGGATCCAGATCGAGAGTTCCGGGCGTGTTGTTGGTTGCTTCGGTGATTTTGCCCGTGGAGTCCGGCGATGTCCTGACACCAAGTGAAAGGGCGCCGTATCCACCTGAACCGGTGAGGTTCATCGAAACGATCTCGGTCTCGACCATGTCATGGCCTGCGCCGTCGGTAAGCAGCGTTTCGCCATCGAGGCCAATCGACGCATGAATCGTGAGGGGTCCAGTAAGGCTGTAAATTATCGGACCGAGAGTTTCGTGGGAGAGCGTCAGGAACGCTATCGCATTTGGGAACTCATCGATTTCCAGGGGGAGACCCGGAACTGGCGGTCCGGTTATTCCGGCATACGCCCTGTGAGCAATTGCGCTGCTCATGGACGGAGCAACGTAAATTGCAGCCGCACCAACGCCGGCCGCCAGACCTTTCTTCAAGAAACTGCGACGTGAAGCCGATAACCCGGGCTTCGTCGCGTTCATGTCAACGTTGTCGGCCAGATTCGTGTGCCCACCTGACGAATAGTTCGTCTATTGTTCCCCTTGCTTCCGAGGTGCCACAGGCTACGGTGAACCGTCGTTTAGTTCTGTGAACGAGTCGTTAACAAACAATACGAAGCCGGTCGGCTTGGGCCCGGCCTCTCGTGCGACAGGGTCGACTCGTCGAACCTGCTCGGAGTCCGACTCGACGCTACTGGGACTAACATGTCGTACCCTGCCACCTTCGGCACGTGCAAGAATGTCGTTCGGCTTTCGGCTTTCGGCTTTCGGCATTCGGCTTTCGGGCGAACAGGGTCCGCCGGTCCGGTGAGTTGGCGAAGGTCGGGGAGGACAATCGTTGGCGATTATGAAGACAGCCTATTTTTATGGGGGTAGCGACATCCGAGTCGTCGAGGAAGAGATTCCGAAACCCGGCGCGGGGGAAGTTCTGTTCCGGGTGATGTCTGCAGGCGTTTGCGGATCGGACCTTCACAACTACCGGGGTCACAGGACGAGGGAAGGCGCACCGTGGCAGCAGGGTCACGAGTTGTCGGGCGAGATCGCGGCCGTCGGTGAGGGTGTGGATGGCTTGGAAGTCGGGATGCGAGTTGGCATCGAGGCTGAGCACCTGCTGGGCTGCGGTACGTGCCGCCCGTGTCTGGACGGCCAGTACCACATTTGTTTGAATCGAGGTATACGCCACGGTGTTCGCCAGTCAAGTCACGGATTCTCTCAATATGACGTGTGTGTTGCCGAGAACGTTGTACCGCTGCCCGATCGCGTTTCTTTCGACGCAGCTGCTCTGGTCGACTGTTACGCCTGTGGAGTGCACGCTACCAACCGTGTTCCCGATGTTGATGGTCAGACTGTGGCGATTATCGGCGCGGGTGCGATCGCACTGACCCTTGGGCAGGTGCTTAAGTCGCGGGGCGCGGAGAGGGTGGTACTTGTTGGGACGCGCAAACACCCGGTGGAGGTCGCGGTTTCGGCAGGGTCGGCAGATGTTGGCGTGGTAAGTTCGGAAAGCGATCCGGTCAGAGCCGTTCTTGCGGTTTCCGGGGGAGAGGGTGTTGGGGTAACGTTCGAAACGGTCGGCGGGCAGAACCAGTTAATTCAGCAGGCGGTCGAGATGACTCGGCGGGGTGGGGTGGTGTCGGTGCTCGGGCTGTTCACGAAGCCACAGACGATAGATCCTGCATTGGCGATGGAAAAAGAGGTCGCTATTCAGTGGTCGAACAGCTTTTCATCGTGGAACGGCAGGTCGGAGTTCGGCGAGGCGCTCGAATTGCTCGGAGCAGGAAAACTCAATCCCGAACCGATCGTGACGCATCATTTTGGGATCGATGATATTGCGAAGGCGTTTGCCACCGCGGACGACAAGCGGTCGTCGGGTGCGATTCGGGTTGTAGTCAAGCCCTGGGAGTGAGTCGGGCGATCTGGCCGTCCCCAGATGGGGGTCGGTCGCCGGGCTACGTGTGGGTGTGTCGAAGACAGAGTAAGGGAGCTTATGTTGATTATTCGAAGGGCCGAGCAGACGACAACGGATCGGTATCCGAGGGTGCCGAGGTACGCTATCTCGGGTGCCGATTCAGGGCAACGGAGCCTGCACGTCGGCGATCTGACGTTTCTGCCGGGTTCTTCGGTCCCTTACCACTACCACAACGAGGGAGCGGAAGAGACCCAGATCATGCTGGAAGGCGAGCTCGAATGTTGGATCGACGGCAGTCGAATCACCGTCGGTGCGGGGGACACTGTGACTGCGCCTCCGGGTATCAGGCATGCGTTTTACAACCGGAGCGACACGGCTGCACGGATGATCACAGCGTTCCCGTTGACCCCACCGGAAACGACCCACGTAGATGATCCGGAGCTGGCAGATGTTGCCGAGCACTCTGCGATTATTCCCGCTGAGAGCCGAAGAATGCCTTACATGATCGGATCTGGCGGGGTCGAGAGGGTCGAGCTGTCGGGCGATTTCTCAGGTGCCAGTTCGACATACACATATTTCCTGGACGTTCAGGCGGGAGCAACCGTCCCTGTGCAGACATTTGATCACGAGACGGTTTTCTTCGTGGTCAGGGGTTGGTTGGTCGGAAATGTTGGCGACGAAACCGGGAGCGTGCTGGGATCGGACGATGCGGTGGTGGCGTCCCCGAACGTGGCCTGCGGATTTTCCAACGGGAGCGATACGCTCGCTCGATTGCTAATTGTTCATCCGGTCATAAACCCGGTTTGAGGTCGGAGTGGTAAATCCTTAGTAGACTATCGCTTCATTCTTGGCCTGAGTGCAGTGAGATCGCGCAGTTGGCCGGGACGTATCCGAATCCGTTGCACTGAAAGCAAGAACTATGACAATTCTCCGGCGAGCCGATCAAAAAATATCCTCCCCTATGGCGGGAGGCGAGCTCCTCACGATGGCCGGCGCTGCAACAGGAGCGTCGATGGCGACGGTAGGCGATCTGACTGTACAGCCGGGAGTTCGGTCTGCTTACCACCTTCACCCCAACACCGAGGAGTCGATTTTTGTGGTCGAGGGCGAGATGGAATTCCGGATCGGAGCCAGTCGGTTCCGGGCAACTTCAGGTGATTGCATTCTGGCGCCACAGGGGATAGGTCATGGTCTGGAAAATGTTGGTACATCGCCAGCGCGCTCGATCACGATTTATCCGAGTGCAGCCCCTGAACGGCAGGCCCTAGACGATGTCGACTACGCCGACGGTGATCCGGGTCCAACGGTGTTTGTGCGGAGCAAATCGAAGTCGTACGAGTTCATGGCGGGGGTTTCACGATACGACATGGTGGGAGATTTTCTTGGTGCGTCGTCGACGTATTTGAGTGAATTGACCTTCGCTCCGGGTTCGATCGCTCCGAACCACTATCACCCTTCGCATGAGGAGTCGATGTTCTGCCTGCGGGGCGAATTGGTTGCTGTGTACGCGAACGACAACAGGGTGCCGCTGGCGGCGGGCGATTGCTTTACCTGCGAGATTGGTGTGAGGCACGGTATTTACAACATGTCGAACGCCCCGGCGACCCTCCTGGCCATCCATCCGATTTTGAACCCGCCGCCGCGTGTCGACGTGGAGTAGCGCTGACAGTGCGTTTGCCGAGGCTTCGACGAGCGCAGGCTGAGTCGGGATGGGCGCGTGTCGGGCGTTTGTCCACGGGTGGAATTGGATTGCCAGCCTCCCCCCTAGGCTCAGTGGCGAGTCCCCTGGCGTTTTAGCCCCGGGTGTGCATCCGCGCCTGTTCCCTTTCGACTACCTGGCCTCTTGATCACTCCTATTCGGGAATCGAGTAGAGGGGGCATAGTTTGGGTGGTTGTCTACGCCCAACATTGTTGCAACACGACCCGCCGGCGGTCGTAACCGGGGACAGGTGGGTGTCCGGCGAAGAAGCAGGCACACCGGGGGCAAACCTTATTCACAAGTAGTGGCTCACCCCCACGGCTTGTGGCGGTATGACCCATCTGACATCGGGCATTTGACGGATATTCTGCTCGAGTAGGACGCCCGTTCTTGGCGTGTCGCTACAAACAAAAAATGTCCTTTCGAGTTCCAGTTGGCTCTACAGGTAGACGCTAGAAAACAGGCAATCCCGGATGATTCACAGCGCTTCCCCCGACAATTTTTCAAACATAACGAACACCAGAGAACGCGGCATCACAGGTCTGGAGACTGCGATCATCCTGATCGCTTTTGTGGTTGTCGCTTCTGTATTCGCGTTCACGGTGCTGAGCACCGGTGTGTTTTCTAGCGAGAGGGCGAAAGAGACAATCTTCGCCGGTCTTGCAGAAGCGAAGAGCACCTTACGCCCGAGCGGGAGCATGATCGCGTTTACGGGAAACGTCGGTTCTACGCCCACGATCTTCAAATTCAGCGTAATCGTCGAATCTATCGATGAAGCTGAACCAATCGACCTGACGCCGCCCTACACGGCTGATAACTCAGGCACTGATCCTGACTTCTCGGTCTCGACTAATACGACCACGATCGTTTACATCGATAACAACCAGATAATTCAAGACGTACCGTGGACGGTCAATATGATCGGTCCCGACACCGACACGATACTGGAGGATGGCGAAAAGGCAGAGATCCAGGTGTGGCTGCTAAATCGAACTACCGCAACAGCGGTTACAGCCAGTAGCTCGGTGAACTATATGTCGAGCGGCGGAATCACTTCGACCGGCACTTTGCTGACACCGAACGATATCTTCACGATTGAAATTACGCCGCCGAACGGCGCGCGATTGATCATGAAGCGATCTTTGCCAGCTGCGCTCGATACTGTGATCAACCTGCGCTAGATGTAGTTCCCACGTAGGTTGTTGACATGTAAGAGGTCTCCGTTATTGCTGTGTGGAAAAGAT
>JAQBVG010000005.1 GCA_027623655.1 Chloroflexota bacterium | reverse complement strand
CAAACCCGACGCCGGGAAGGTGACGGCCGCGATGTGCCCCAGCGAGACGCTGAACCGGATTATCGACGGGGTTTAGTTCGTGCAGGCCGCGCCACGAATATTGCCACCGACTCCGGTGTGGAGTTTGGCGGCGGCGTTGCGGGCAGCCCGCCTGGCTTGTCAGGGATGCACGAGAGATGCGTCCATGCCTGCGAATACTTCGATCGTCACTGTCCTACAGGTTTCGTGTTTACGTACCGACTGTTGCAGCTAGCGCTTCGGTGAAAACTTCAACAGTCTTTGCGACATCATCGGTGTTGTGGACTATCGAAACGTAGAACTTGGAATCTTTGAGAACACCGCGTGCTTTCAACTCCCTGAGAAAGTTCGCCTGGTGAACCCTGTTCGACTGCAAGACATGGGCATAGTTTTCGACAGGATTCCCGGTAAAGACAAGATCAAATACCGGTCCATCGCCAACGAGGTTCGCCGCGATGCCAAGGTCGGCCGCGGCCGACTCCAGTGCCGAACTTATCGAATTGCTGATCGCCCGAAGTCGCTCATAAGTGCCGGGCTGCTTTAACACGTTGATCGAGGCAAGCCCTGCCGCAGCGGCGATTGGATTGCCATTTAACGTGCCGATCTGAATCAGGGCTTCATCGGTCTTTTTGGCATCAAACTCGTCCATGAACTGCGCTTTTCCACCAACGGCCGCGAGTGGGAACCCGCCTCCGATGACTTTGCCCAGGGTCGTGATATCTGGTTCGACCCCGTAGTACTCCTGAGCCCCTCCAAATGCCAGGCGAAAACCGGTGACCACCTCATCGAAAATGAGTGGGACATCGTGTATCTGAGTAGCTTCTCGAAGACCTTCGAGGAACCCGGGCGCGGGTGGAATTATCCGTTGCAGCGGCTCCACGATTACTGCCGCGAGTTCATCACGATAGTCTTCAATGATCGATGTGGCGTATTCGAGATCGTTGAACGGCGCGACCAGCACTGTGTCTTCGACGGCTCTAGGTATGCCCCTGCTATCGGGGACCGGATTTGGATAATCAGCGAGCTTCGATGGACGAAGAGACATGAGGGCGTAGTCATGCATGCCGTGATAGCCACCCTCGAATTTGAGGATTTTCTCACGGCCTGTCGCCGCCCGGGCTAATCGAAGAGCATAGGCCGTAGCTTCTGTTCCCGTGCTCATGAACCTGATCTTCTCGACGCTGGGAACAGCCCTGACTATCTCTTCGGCGAGGAGGATCGCCTTTTCGTTCATTGCGAAGTACGTGGTGCCGTTCGCAAGTTGATCCTGAACGGCCTCAATAACGGCGGGGTGAGCGTGACCGAGCAACATTGGACCCGAGCCCAACAGATAGTCGACATACTCTCGACCGTTCGAATCCCAGACGTGACTTCCGGTGCCGCGGGCAATCACAAGGTCTCCGGTCGGGTTTCCGAACGATCCGCCTGCCAGATATTTTTGGGCTTTCGACTGTAGTTGGGCTGATTTATTTGTCATGGGAGTCCAGCAGAGCGTGGTTGGTTTTCTCACCCATGTGGCATTGTGACAGGTGTATGTGTCCGGGCAAATAAAAGGACCGAGCTAATTGCTCGGTCCTTTTCGATCGGTGTCTGATGGTGGAGGGTGCCGGTACGCCCCGACTTTACCCCGACTCACGCCCCTGGCCCTCACCGTTGAAGGGGGTAGGACGGTTAGCTGGCCTTCTACTTCTTCGTCGCGGCGAATGCCTCCCCGATCTGTTCGAGGGCCGCCTTGAACTCCTTCGCCTTTGCCATGTCGACGTGCTGCTTCACGTAGGAACCCAGCTTGCAGGCTTCCCAGACCTTTGTGTGAAGATTGGGGTGCGCGGCAAGGTGCTCGGGCTTGAAGTAGTCGGTCCAGATGATCAGGATGTCGTTCTTGGCCTTGGTTGCGTGCTCTTCCTTGACCTGTACGTATCGGGCGAACGAGTTGTGCTCTTGAACGTTCGACGGCACACCCATACTCTCGATCAGTTCGGTCATACGGATTACGGTTTGCGCCGCCTGGATGGCATCGCGAGGGTCGTAGATCCCGCAGGGGATGTCACAATGAGCGTCAGCGAAACCGAAGGGAAGGCCCCGGTCGGCAATTCGTGAAATAGTTCGAAACATGAGAATTCTCCTAGGTCTGTCTGCGAGCGTGAGCGGTTGGAATCGTGGAGTTAAGCTGTCTGCTACCAGCCTTCCCGACAACCCACGGTCGATTGGCCCGACAAATCTACCACGAAGAACAGTTGTCTACCGATGAAATTCATTGTGAACAGGCTTATTGAGTTGCTATCGATTCAGTTCATCAGGGTCAGAGGCAGGAGCATGGAACCAACAATCGCTGAGAATTCGTGGGTGTTTACGAAGAGAGCAGGGTTCAGGAATCGTGAGCCGCGGCGGTTCGATGTGGTGCGGTTGGAGGATCCGTTGGAACCGAATCACTGGATACTGAAAAGAATTGTGGGGTTGCCTGGTGAAACGGTGGAACTGCGATCAGGGGTGTTGTTCGTCGATGAACAGCCAGTGGTCGACCGGTTCGCGTACTGCCCCGATCCCTCGGCAGATAACAATCAGTGGTGGCCGAGACCTGACGAATACGTGGTGCTTGGCGACAACCGTGCGGCATCGACTGACAGTCGAAAATTTGGGCCGGTGAGGCGCTCGGCTTTTCGCGGTCGCCTGGTGCGCTAGTCGTCAAAAACTCTAGTGCAGGAAATATGCGGGGTGGGATTTGATGTATTGGATTCGATGAAGGCTGTGTCAGGTCGCCGACTACTTTACCAGGAGAATCTGTTTGGCTTCACGGATCAGGTTTTCGATAACCGGAAGCTGGAAATTCGAACCGGGATTGCGTGACGAGTCGACTTCATTTGCGATTACCGCGATTACCGTTTTCGACTCAGTCCAGTAAGTGAACTGGGCGGAGAACGGATATATGAACCCGAACTGGCCGACGGTCAATTCGCCGTCGTCTATCCATGTGAAGACACCTGCGCCTGAGTCGACCCGGATGGCGTCGGTTTGTTGCGCCGGGTGCACGGCTGGCCGAAGCATCTCTGTTGCGACTTTCGCAAAACGTGGCGATTCGAACAACACCCGGACCAGTTCAACGATTTCATCCGTGGTCGAGATCAGGCCGCCCGATGCCCATTCGGCACTGATGACGGCGTTGGCCGGTGTCTGAGGGACATGCCCGTCGATGGCGGTAGGTGCCCGTGCGCCTGTGCCGGCATATTCATACCCAGACGGTGTACCGCCCGGAATGCTTTCGTGTCCCGCCAGATAGGTGCTATTGAAGTCGAGTGGTTCAAAAAACAACTGCTGCAACTCGGCTTCGAGCGGTCGTCTCGTGACCAACTCCACGATACGACCGAGGATCAGGTAGTTGGTCTTGGAATATCCATAAGCTGAACCCGGCAGGAAATATGAGCCGTCAGCGTTCATCGCAGCGATGGAAATTACTTCATCTGGCGAACGCGTGACGTTCGGTTCCTGCTCGTACAAGACGTCCAGGAATTCTTCGGTGTAAAACACCGGTACTCCGCTGGTATGTTCAAGGAGGTTTCGGACGGTGATTTGATCTGAGTTTTTGATCCCTGTAAACCACTCGACTACTGGAGCATCAAGCGTGATCTCGCCTTGCTCCGCAAGTTGAATTACCAGGGCAGCCACAAGTGTGTGGGTCAGGTCGCCAACGAACATCGGCGTATCGTGCGTAAGAATCTCGTCGGGAAATCTATCTGGATCGATCGACCGTTTTGCCAGGCCACTTGCCAGGTCCAGTTGTCCCGTCGCCGGAGAGTACACCGACATGGTGGCGCCGGTTATTCGTTCATTTTCCCGCCATGCGTCAAGCGCCAACTGGAGTTGATCGCGGGTTATTTCGACCTCGACGTTGATCTCGGTTGAATCTGTATTGCCTGCAGATTGCGATCCGGACGAACACGCTGGTGTAAGCGTCCCGACGACCAATATCAACGTCAGTGCGAAAGCCAGCCGAGCCGAAATGTAAGGCCCTACCGGTTTCCCAAACTGTGCGGCGAAGTTAGTCATCCTGTATGAAACGATACAGTTTTAGAGCCGATTCGGTTTAGAGCCGGTCCGGTGTGCAGAAAAAACTAACTATTAACTATCGGTCACCTGCCCGATGCTGATCGTTCCGAACTTGTCCCGATCGCCCTTTTCGCCAAACAGAAATACGTAGACGATTGCGGCGACGAGACCACCCAGGACGGGACCCACCCAGTAGACCCAGTGATCGTCCCATGCACCGTGGATCAGCGCTGGACCGAAGCTGCGGGCCGGGTTCATCGAAGCGCCGGTAAGTGGGACGGCAATCAGGTGGTCAATGAAAATTACGAGACCGATTGCGAGAGGGGCCCACGCCTCGTTGCCCCGTCTGTCTACTGCGGTCGCGAAAACCACAAAAACCAGGATGAACGTCAGAATGACTTCGATTGCAAGGCCATCACCCGTCGAGACGTTGAGGGCATGGACACCAAGACCGTCCCGCGCCCAGAGGAACTGATCCAGCAACAACGCGGCAAACGTCGCGCCTGCGAGCTGTCCGACTATGTAAAAGAGACCCGTGACAGCACCAAGATTTCCGGAAACGATGCTCGCGATCGTGACAGCCGGGTTCAGGTGTGCCCCGGTAATCCGCTCGATTAACACGATCCCAACAAAAATCCCGACGCCATGGCCGAGGGCAACGATTACCAGTCCCGTTGCATCCAGCGGGGTCACGAACGACAGGGCAGCACCCACGGCACCGATACCAAAAAACACGAACGTGAATGTCGCGATAAGTTCTGCTGCAAGCCCTCTGAGATTACTTGCGGTAACGATTTCACTCATACGGAATACCCTCTACCCGGAATTCTGGATCAAAACAACTTGCCTGCAAACCAATGGTGTGAGCCATTAATTGTCGCACGCATCAGGACTGGAACCAACGCGCTGACCGTGCAAATATCGATGCCCGGCAGGGGTAGATCTTCCAAAATCCGCAGGCATGCACAGCCGTCAGGCTGCCTGACGAACGCGGTTTGCGAAGAGATGTTGCTGGCCGGTCCGGGCTAGCCTGAGGCGAGTATTCTCGCTGCTTCGATAGCGCTGTACGTGATGATCAAGTCTGCGCCTGCGCGCTTTATAGCGGTGAGCACTTCCATCAGTGCGCGGTCACGTTCGAGCCAACCCGCTTTACCTGCCGCGGCGATCATGGAGTATTCGCCACTCACGTTGTAGGCTGCGATCGGTGCGTCAAATCTCATCGACGCTTCTTTAATGATGTCGAGATAGGCAAGTGCCGGCTTCACCATGATGAGATCGGCACCCTCCTCCAGATCGGCCTCGATTTCCCGCATCGCTTCCCGTCCCTGCGTTGGGGCCATCTGGTAGCTTCGGCGGTCGCCGAACCGGGGTGCCGAGTCGACTGCGATTCTGAACGGACCGTAGAAGGCCGACGCGTATTTGGCCGAGTAGCCCATGATCGGGACATCTGAAAAATCCGATTCGTTCAGAGCTGCTCTTATGGCCGCGACCTGACCGTCCATCATCGCCGAAGGTGCGACCATGTCGGCACCGGCCTGTGCATGTGAAACGGCAGTTTCGGCAAGCAGCGGCAGGGTTGCGTCGTTGTCCACGCTGTCGCCGGAGACTATTCCGCAGTGACCGTGGTCGGTGTACTCACAGAGACAAACATCGGTGATGATGTGTGTTTCGGGTAGCACTGCTTTGATTGCGCCGATCGCCCGTTGGACCGCTTCGTCAGGTGATGTTGACCTGGAGCCGCTGGCATCTTTTTCGTCGGGAATTCCGAAGAGCAGTACCGATTTCACTCCGACTTCGGCAGCCTTCTGGGCCTCCTCAACGGCGGTATCTACCGACACCTGGTCTATGCCGGGCATCGGTTCGATTGGCGTCCTGATCCCGGTACCGTTGACCACGAACATCGGATAGATGAAATTTGCCGGGGAGAGGCGAGTTTCGGCAAGCATGTTGCGGAGAGTCGCGTTTCGTCGGAATCGGCGCAGGTGAGAATACTGATCGCTGGTCATCTGACTATTATCTCGGATTGGCCGCCTGCAACGTATGCCCTGATAGCACTGACCAACCCGGCGATCGACTGCACTTCGGCCTGAATATCGACATTGACACCTAATTCCCTCGCCGTTTCGGCGGTTACGGGACCGATAATGACCGTCCTGGAACTGTTGATGAGTTGTGGGCTACCGCCCAGCAACTCGACGAGATTTCGGACGGTTGAGGAGCTGGTGAATGTAGTGAAATCGATTCCCTGCTCATAGGCTTCGCGGGCAAGTCCGCCACTGTTTTGAGGTGTTTCCGTCGAGTAGGCGACGACTTCGTCGACATTTGAACCCAGTTCCTGCAGGCCACTGGTCAGGGCTTCGTGCCCGATTTCGGATCGCGGGAACAGCACGTTGGCGGGGACGGTACCATCTCGTTTTAAGAGGTCGACCATCGCGGTGGCTACGAACTGATCGGGCATGACATCGGCCGTTATGCCAAGTTGCGAAAGTTCGCTGGCTGTCGAAGGTCCGACCACTCCAAACTTGAGATGCGCAAGCGCACGCATGTCGATGCCAACCGCTCTCATTCTGCTGATTAGCCCGCGTACGGCATTTGAACTGGTGAGCATCATCCAGTCGTATTTCGAGATATTGCGGAGGGCTTCGTCGAACGGGGCCGGATTGCGGACGGGAACGATTTCGATTGTGGGATACTCGACGACCTCTGCACCGAGGTATTCGAGTTGGTTCGCGAGTCGGCTGGCCTGGGACCGCGCGCGCGTAACTAGTATCCGCTTGCCGAACAGCGGGCGGGTTTCGAACCATGTCATGGCGTCGTGCAGGCCTACGACGTCCCCGACCACCAGCACCACCGGTGCGCCGATTCCGGCATCGACTCCACGGTCTACGATTTCGTTGATTGGCCCGGTGACGGTGCGTTGTCTGGCGGTGGTTCCCCACTGGACCAGGGCAGCAGGTCGGTCGCCAGGCACCCCGCGAGATGTCAACGCGCTGACGATATCGTTCATCCCGTTCCAGCCCATGACGAAGACCAGAGTCCCGGAAAGGGAAGCAAGCGCATCCCAGTTGATCGTGGAGTCTGGTTTGTTCGGGTCTTCGCTGCCTGTGACTATCGTCAACGACGTCGAGATTCCGCGGTGAGTCACCGGGATCCCAGCGTAAGCCGGGGCGGCGATTGTCGATGAAACACCGGGGACGACTTCCCAGTCGATTCCCGCTGCCGCCAATTCGAGCGCTTCCTCACCGCCTCGACCGAAGACGAACGGGTCGCCGCCCTTGAGACGGCAGACGGTCTTGCCGCTCGAACCAAGTTCGATGAGAAGCTCGTTGATTTCTTCCTGAGTCATGCGATGGTCTTCTCGGCCCTTGCCAGCGTCGTACATCTCGGCGTCGCTACGGGCTTCCGACAGCAGTCGAGGGGACGCGAGCCGGTCAAATACGATTGCATCGGCTGTTCGCAGGCACTCGAGACCCTTTACGGTGATAAGTCCGGGGTCTCCCGGGCCTGCACCGACCAAAAATACTTTTCCCTGTGATCCGGGTGACATTTACTGGTCTGCTTTTCCTGCGATCAAATTCCTCGCTCCGCGTTCAACGAATAGCTGGCCCAGTTTTCGGCCCAGTTCTATTGCGTCCGAGGCCTTGTCGACAAACCGCTCCCTGATCATGTTCTGGCCGTCCGGTGTTGACGCGAAGGCGGAAATTTCAATTTTGTCGCCATCGACTTTTGCGTGTGCTGAAACCGGCGCGGTGCAACCTCCGCCAACTGCCTCCAGGAAGGCACGTTCGGCGCTGACCGCGAGCCGCGTATCGTGATCATCGAGCTTGCTGGCGACGACGATTGTCGAAGTGTCGTTCGCTCTAGTTTCGAGAGCGAGTGCGCCCTGACCAACTGCTGCCACGAACTCCTGGCACGGTAAGTGTTGAGTGATCCTGTGCTGGAGTCCGAGTCGGTTCAGACCCGCGGCGGCAAGGATCAAGGCGTCCGGTCCGTCGGGGTCGTCAAGCTTTGAAAGCCGGGTGGGTACGTTGCCACGCTGAGGCTCGACAGTCAGGTCGGGCCGAAGGTTCATCACCAGTGCTCGTCGCCTGGCACTACCGGTTGCCACGCGTGAGCCCGGGGCCAGTTCCTGTAACGTTTCGCCGTTGCGGCTAACCAGTGCGTCGCGAGGATCTTCGCGGTACGGAACAGCTGCAATTATGAATTCCATCGGGAGCGACGAAGGCATGTCCTTCAAGCTGTGAACTGCCACGTCGATTCTTCCGTCGAGAAGAGCGGTTTCAAGCTCTCGGACAAATACGCCGACACCGAGTTCGACCAGGTTTAGCCTGCGATCCCTGTCGCCGGTTGTCTTGATGACAACGATCTCCACGTTGACGCCGGGATTGGTCAGTTTCAATTCGTTGACGACGAGGTTGGTCTGGGCGAGGGCGAGATCGCTCCCCCTTGTACCGACGCGAATTGTTGAGATTGCGGGACTGCTCATAGGGTCATCCAGGTCCCTGATTCGTTGAACGCCCTAGGATTTGCTTGCGGCGTCGTGGGCTTCGAGCGCCTCAACCAGCATAGAGCGTGCCCTGTCGATGTTGCCACTCTCGAATATCTCAAGCATCTGATCAGTTATCGATTTGGCCCATTCGTTTGGGGTGACCTTGAGGTTACGCGCTCGTTGCTCAACGCGGACATCGGCCAGCATCGGCCCCATGTCTGCCCAGCGCAGGCACTGGCAGTATTCGACATCACTCATTCGCTCGCAAAGTCGACGGGCAAGGGCAGGGCTGGTACCGGCTGTTGAAACTGCGACTGTCACATCGTTTCTCTGGATAAGCGACGGCGCGATCCACGTGCAGAGGGGCGTGACATCCATTACGTTCAACAGGATGTTTCGCTCGGCAGCTTCCCGTGATATCGCCTCGTTTATGTCCTGAGATGATGTATCGGCGACGATCACGACCCACCCTCCAGCGAGGTCGCCGGGCTGGTATTTGCGATTGACCCACTCGATCTGGCCAGCGTTCGCTTTTTCGCGGAGTGCTGGAGAAATTTCGTCGTCGGGGCTGAACAGCTTGACCCTGGCACTGCATTCGAGCAGGTAGTTCACCTTGCGCTGGCCCTCATGGGCGTCGCCTCCGAACACGATTCCGAGACGGTCCATCACATCAAGGTAAATACCGTAATAGCGCGGCAAAATATTCTCCGTTTTCCGTGTAAGTGTGGGTTTAGGTGGTGGACCGGTCGAGGACGGTCAGCCGATCGGTTGCAGCTCTTCGACGACGAACTCGTCTTCGACAAAATACCGAACACGGGTTTTCTTGTACTCCCGTCGGCTGTAGACGAGCTGTCGCTCATCCATGCCGGTAGCCTCGGCGATTTCGCGTCCAAACTGTTCGCATTCGTCTTCAGTCGTCCCGTGGACCATGGTGAAGTGGGAATACGGCCAGTCGTCGTAAGTCGGTCGCTGATAACAGTGTGTGACTGCCGGGTGCTGCGCCATGATGTCGCCGACCTGTTGGGCGCGGTCTTCGGGGACTTTCCAGACGATCATGGCGTTCGACGAGAAGCCTGCACGTCGGTGGTGTAGCACGGCGCTGTATCGACGCATGATTTTACGCCTGGTGAGTTCAGCAGCCTTTTCGAATAACTGCTCAACGGACATGCCCAGTTGCTCGGCCATGCTGTCGAACGGTCGTGAAACCGGTTCGAGATCTTCCTGCATTACTCGGATGTAATCGACGATGTCCGGTGTTACCACGGGTGGAGCGACGGATTGATCAGGAACATATGCGTCATTGGCTGCCGACTTGCCGTTTACCATGTCGAAATTGACGCCGATCTTGAAAAATCGGATGGTCGGGAGGAGACGTGTTGACTCGGCACCGGTCAGCTGGCCGAGTCGTTTGATTTCATCTTCAAGCGAGCGATCTGGCGGCAGGGCGATCGTGAACCAGAGATTGAAGTACCCGTCGCGTTCGTAGTTGTGGCTGATGCCCGGATGACGATTCAGGAACCGCGCCGCTTTGTCGAGACGGTCCTCCGGGAACCTCATGGCGACCAGCATCGACTGGTAGCTCAATTTGCGGGTGTCGAAGATTGCCCCAATTTGTCGAACGACATTTTTCGATCGCAGGATTGCAAGTCGATCCAGCAGGTCGCTTTCGTCAATGCCGACCCTGTTTGCCAGCTCTTTGTACGGTTCAGCGACGAGCGGGAAGTTCGCCTGGATCTCGTTCATGATCTTACGATCAGTCGCATCAAATTCGTCGAATGGCATGTGTTTCGTTTGCTTTAGGGGCCACCTCGGCCGATGGTTCGACGCGGGTGCGACTGCGGATTGTCCAAACAGCGATTGTAACGCAGGGCCTGTTGAAATTGTGGTGGGAGCGACCGAAGAACACCGTGAGGAAATCTGTCTGGCGATCAGGCTTTTGCTCAGGAACTCCGCCGGCCAGAAGCCCAACTCTCGATCGCCTCCCGGGAACTGAAAGTCGATTTCCAACCGATTGTTTCGCACGCTTTTTCGCACGAGACAATCCATGGGTAGGTGATCAGGTCCAGGCCTGACACGGGAGACTTATTTTGAATGTGAAACTTCCATGAGAGGTCGATCACAGGTCTGAGCAGCTCCCGTGGAACCGGGACTCTTCTCGCTCCGGTCAATCGCGTCATTTCGGTCAACTTGATCGAGCCCTGCCCGGCAATATTGAAGATCCCCGCGGCGTGCTCAGACCGGATCACAGTGACAATCGCATCCAGCAGGTCGTTCAGGTGGATGAACTGAAGATCCGGGTCGTGACCACGCGGAACAGGCAGGAACCTCATTCCGAGCGATGAAGATATGAAGTTCGATGCCCCCGCCGACAGTACCGGGCAGGCCCTGAGGATTGTGGTCCGGGTCTCCGGGTATAGCGTCGCGTGTTCGTTCACAAGATTTTCCGCTTCGAGCTTGTGCTGTGAATACTGGAAACCCGGCGTTGGTTCTGGCTGGTCAGCCTCTGTGAGTATTCTGTTATTGCGGGCATGGGCGCCGTATACCGTTGTGCTGCTGAGATAGAGGAAACGGGCGATGTTCGATGTGGCCGACTCTGCGAGAAGTGCTGCAGTCGCATCGACGTTTACCGATCGTGCAAACTTCTCGTTACGATGCGTCCGGAGGAGGAAAGCAAGATGGATCACGGTGTCGATACCGTGGTCAGACAACACGTCGCCGAGCGGTTCCCGAACATCGCTCTCGATCCTGATCAATTTGCCTGCATCAGGCGATTTCGAGACGTTCCCAACGACGGGTCTATCGGGCACCGCATCGTGGTGTAAATCGATCGACACCACGCGTTCGATTCCATCCAGGTTGATCAGCTTTTCAGCAAGCGCGGAACCGATGTATCCGCCACCACCGGTGATGAGGATCCGCCTGGCGGTATCAACCACTCGCAACATCGTCGGTGAAATCGAATCCAAGTTTTCCAAGACCCGGGACGATGAAACTGAATTCGATTTTGTGTGCGCCCGCGGAGAGTTGCTCTCCCGCGACGCTGATGACGATCGAGCGGTTCATCTGGAGACCGAACGTGTTTGCTTTGCTTACACGGTCGAAACTGACCTGTCCGTCATCGCTATCGAACGACGCGTGTTCCATCGGGATTTCGCGGGCGTCGTCCACGCGCAGCGGAAGAAGGCCATGAGCGTAGCCAGAACCGAGTGTATTTTTCAGGGTGAATTCCCAGCCCGTGGACGTGTTGGCCAGGCTGGTTTTTACGTAAAGTCGCCTGAGAATGAATGCTGGCACACCCGGCATCGAATTTCCTCCACCGACAACGCCGGTCGCTGCTGCTAGTCCTGATTCTCGCGCAGGCCAGACCGCATCAGGTACATCCCGCGTTCCGCTGCGATGGCGTCATCCGGGATCCTGACGGCACCACCAGAGAGTGTTGCGTGGACGTAGATCATGGCGACCCGCTCGACGAGTTCTGCAACCCGCATTGTTTCGTTCAGATCCGGACCGACGGCGACCATACCATGGTTTCGAATTAGCGCCGCACGCTTATCGCCAAGGGCCCGTACCGTGTTTTCTGCCAGTTCAGGGGAGCCAGGAAATCCGTACTCCGATACGTCGATCTGTCCACCTATGTAGACGACCATTTCGTCAATTACTGGCGGTATCGATTCAGCCTTCGCTGCCTGAGTACTGGCGTAGATAGAATGAGTGTGAATGACGGCAGAGATGTCGGGGCGGGCGTCGTAAGCGGCGATATGCAGCAGTGATTCTGAGGACGGAATCCCATCGCTATCGACTGGTTCGAGTTCGTGATTGACCACCACCATGTCATCGACGCCGATCTTTTCGTACGTGATCCCAGCCGGTGTGATGAGGTAGAGCCGATCTCGGGCGTCTTCGGTCGGAAGTCTGACTGAGGCATTGCCGCTGGAACCGGAAACCATGCCGAGTCGATCGAGACGCAGCATGGCGTCGAGCAGTTGTTGTCGTTCGTTCGCCCAACTCATTTGATTTTGTCCGTGTGTGCTGTCACAGCTCGAAGCTCTCGAGCAGTCGTTCCTTGTGTCGCCACTCGGTGTACAGGTCGTCGTAAATACCTGCGCTGGTGGCGTTCGGCCGGTAGGCCGTAAGCTCGGTTGATCGGATAGCAGCGTACTCGGCCAGTGACGGTCCTTTGCCAATCGCCGCAGCTGCCTGCGACAGCGCACCGAGTGATGTCGTTTCACCGGATTCGGCAATCCCGATTTCGCAGTCCAGTACGTCGGCGAGTATCTGGCGAAACGCACGAGTTTTGACCATTCCACCACCCACCGCGATGTTCAGGGCAGGTCCGCGGAAACTGTTCAGGCGTTCGATATTGCGACGTATGCCGAACGCAATATTTTCCAGTACGGCCCGTGCGATATCGATTCTTTCCGGAGGTTCAAATGAGAGTGGAACTGGGAACAGAAGCCCACCTGTCCGGAGGCCAACGCTTGCCATGTGCACGAACGATGGGCCGAGGAACGACGTGACCCCGGTCGAACCCGGCTCTATGTTGCCAATGGCGTCGTCGAGGTTGTCCATCACAGCGTCGTTGTAGAGCGAACCGTAGAGGAGTGCAAGTAGCCACTGATAAGTGCCTCCAGTTTCACCGACGTTCCCCTCAAGAATCCATCGGTTTTCTACGACGTGTCGGCCAGTCCACATTGCCCTCGTGTCGTCGAATACCGGTCGCTCGGTGACGCGCTGACAGGCGGTGCTCCAGCCTGAGACGACACCGATAGCGTTTGGGAGTTGAACGCCCATCCCGATGAGGCCGGATTGTGTATCGGGCCCGCAGGCGACAACGGGTATTCCGGTCGGCAATCCAAGCGACCTGGCCCGTGTGCTCTTTAATTTCCCGACGATCGTGCCTGGCCTGCAGGTGGCAGGCAGGTCGATATCGCCAAGGTTCAGGGCGGGCGCAAGCGCACGGGCAGGTTCACCGCTCGCGACCAAGCCCAGCCCGGATTCAACGGCAAGCGCCTGTTCCATCATCAGCTCGCCGGTCAATTCGAGTATCAACCAGTCAGCGATGCTGCAGACCGTTCTGCTGCGTTCGTAGATTTCCGGTGCATTTACGGCGAACCACTTTAGACGTGCCCAGGCGGAGAGCATTCCCGGCCCGTGCCCTGTCACCTCCCAGACATCGACCATCGTATTCGCGTCGATCTCTGCGCCTTCGAACACCGCCCGCAAGTCTCGGTTCGGACCCGCGTAAAGCGGAAGGCCTTCCAGGTTGAGCAGTACCAGGCCCATTCGCTGTGACGTGACACCAATTCCGAATATGTCGGCAGGGTCGAGTTTAGTCTGGGCGAGTGCCGACTTGACTGTCGCCGTGATAAGCCTAAGCGTTTTGGCAGGATCGAATTCGACCGCGGTGTCCGGGCCATTTTCTAGATTGTAATAGGCAACTGCCGCACGCTTCGTCACTAGCGGTGCACCACTTCCCGGACCAACCGTAACTTTGATATGGCTGGTTCCAAAGTCGATCGCAACGTAGTTTTGTGATCGTTTACGTGGTGCCACGTCGCATGCTCCAAACCTCGGGATTTACGAAATTTACTGGCATTTCACCACGCGTGAACCTGAGAAGGTCTTCGGTGATCATTTGCGAGTGGCGCCGAATGGTTTCGACGGTCGCACCACCGATATGTGGAGTAATGATGACGTTTTCCAATCCAAGTAGTGGAAAATTTGGCTCGACGGGGTGCGTTGGCAGGATGTCCAGCGCTGCGCCGCCGATTCGTTTTTCGGAGAGGGCAACACCGAGCGCCACGTGGTCGATTAGTTCGGCCGATGCGGTATTGATGAGGACCGACGTTGCTTTCATTTTCTTGATCATTCTCTCGTCGAACATCGGTGGACTGTCTGCCCGGGCGGGTGCATGGAGGGAAACAAAGTCGGCAGACTCGACGAGGAATTCGAGATCGGCCCAGATTGCACCGGCGGATTCGGCTTCCTGCGGAGGGACTAGCGGATCGAAGGCAATTACGTGCATGCCAAGCGCGTTTGCCATACGCGCGACTCATCGTCCGATAGCACCAAGTCCGATGATGCCGATGACTTTATCGCTTATTTCTGATGACCGCAGGTTGGTGTAGGCGTCGAGCGGTGACTGCCAGCTGCCGTTATTGACGTATCGGTCGGCTTCAACAATTCGGCGGGAACTGGCGAATATAAATCCAATAACCAACTCGGCCACAGCGTCGGCGTTTCGAGCAGGCGCGTTCGCTATCACCACACCATGTTTGGTTGCACTATCGATGTCGATATGTGTGACGGTGGAGCGACAGACGCCCGCAAAGACCAGGTTTGAGGCAAGTTCGAACGTTTCGGCAAAAAGAAAATCACCCTCGACAACCAGTGCACCAAATTGCTCTTGATCCAGACGATGCCCGAGTTTTACCGGGTCTGCTAGCTCGCCGGTCTCAAGCCAGTTTTCGTGGACGATGTCAAACTGCTGATCGATTGCGAGCGTTTCGAGAGACTCGGGATCGAAGGGTGCCAGGATGAGAGTTTTCATCGCAGGTAACCCCTGGCAGACGCAGTGTTGGCATGTGCCGAGTCAATGTCTTCGGCAACACATTCGGCCGCCATGTTGCCACTGCGTACCGCCGATTCCATTGTTGAAGGCCAGCCAGTATCGGTCCAATCTCCAGCCAGGTAGAAACCGGGCAGCGGTGTTCGCTGAGGTAGGCGGGACCTCTGTGATCCAGGGATCACCCGAAACGTGGCCTCGAGCATTTTGACTATCGTGAACCGGGTGATTGTGGCCTGCCGAGCCTCCGGGAACTCGCGCTCCATTTCTGCGGCGAAAATATCTCGAAGCTGTTGTTTCGAACGGTCCTTCCTGTCCCAGGCGCCACTCAGCGAAATGACGACGTGCTGGCCCCCATCGGCGTCGCGGGACTTGAGAGCTGTGTCGTTGAAGACCCACTGGAGGGGGCTGTCGAGAACAGCGATGTAGTCTTCGAACAGTACGGGTCGGTCGTACCAGATGTGGATAGCGACGATTGGGGCAGATTGCAGCGATTCAGCCGGGGTAAAGAAGTCGTCGGGTCCGTTCGAGCCGCCCGGTAAGAGTGAACTCATGGCAGCGGCGGGAATCGCGGATATTACCGCTTCGCCCGAAATAACTCCTCCGTCGACGCCGCGGACTCCCGTTACTCTGCCACCGTCCGTTTCGAGCGACTGGATATCGGTTTCTGTCCGTATCTCTCCGCCGTGGAGTTCTATGTATTTCCGAGCATTGTCGCCCCAGAGAGCGGAGAGCCCGACCAGTGGCACGCCAATTGCCGGGTTGCTGGAGGAGCCCAGTAGCGCGATTTTGAACAGCAGTATGCCGGTATGTGCGGACACGACGGAGATACTATCATTGAGCGATGGCAGGATGATCAGGTCCCAGAAATTGCGGATCGTTTCGTCGTTCTGCCAGTGATCTCGGAGCCAATCTTCAAAGGTGACCTGATCGTGAAGTGAATTGGGCTTCAGGCGGGTCAGCCTGATGCTCAGCAGTCCCCACAGGATTCGACATTTACCTGCAATCCCTACGTGTTGGTATCCGAGGAGGGCGGACAGGTTGGCGAGAATACCGGGCAGTCTGCGGGCCCGCAGACGACTGAGTCGCCCATGCCTCAGGACGGCGATATTCAACCGGTCTTCCATCCTGACCCGGTCCGATGCGCCGATCTCGGCGATAAATTCCTGAAACTGTTCGCACGCTCCTACAAACACGTGCTGTCCATTGTCGATTTCAATGCCGGTTTCGCTGTCGGTAAACGAATACGCTCGGCCGCCGAGAAATGGACGTTTTTCGAGCACTACGGGCCTGATGCCAAGTCGTATTAGGCGAACCGCGGCCGCCAGTCCGGCAAGACCGCCGCCAATGATGACTACGGTTCGTTCTGGCATTGGCTAAAGGAACCTGATTCCAATTCGGCGGAGCCAGATGACCGATAGCAATTTGAGTTTCTGGATTTTTGACAGGCTCACACGGTTTTTCAGAACGTCGTAGTTTTTCGCTTCAATCTTGTCCAGTAGTGTCTCGTAGACGCTGGTCATGGTTTCAGGACAGTAACGTGATTGCCTGTCGAGAAGCGGAAATAGACGTTTCCCTGAATCGAGGTAGCGCCTTGCGCGTTCTACCTGGAATTTCATGAATCGCCTGAATTCCGGTGTGACTTTTTTGTTCCGAAGGTCATCGACGGTGATGCCGTGTTCGGCCAGTTCGTTGGAAGGCAGGTAGATGCGCCCGATTTCGAGATCTTCGGTGATGTCTCGGAAGATGTTGGTCAACTGGAGTGCAATTCCGAGGTCGATTGCGTACTCAACAGCACTGTCGTCGTCGTAGCCAAACACCTCGATCAGGGCGAGTCCCGTGGCGCTGGCGACGAGTTTGCAGTATCTGACAAGATCGTCGAACGTTTCGTAAGTTGCACCTTCAAGGTCCATCCGGCAGCCTTCGACGACATCGAGCAGGTGCTGCTGGTCGATCGGGTATCGATGCAGGGTGTCTCCGAGCGCAAGCCACATTTCACTGTCGGACTTGCCGTTGTATGCGTCGGCGAGTTTTGCAGGAAGCGAGTTCAGCGCATCGGCCGCCGTCTCACCGTAGCTATCCTCATCGACGATGTCATCGGCGAGGCGACAGAACGCATAACCGGCGTAGACCGAGTTGCGCTTCTCGGGCGGCAGAGTGATGAAGGCATAGTAGAAGTTCGATGAAGCTGCTTTAGTTGAAGCTGCCACGACCCGATAGGCGCGAGCGATCTGCTCAGGTGTGGCGATTTCCCGCGACATGGCTGAGGTTATTTGCGTTTCGGGTGCGGTGTTCGAGTCTTGCAATTTACGGCGCTGATTTAGATAACGATTTGAACGCGCGTTCAGGAACGAGGTCAAATCCAAGTTTGGAGCGCACCCAGGTCGAGAGAAAAATTCTTGCCTTCTGTAGCTTCGATACCGTGGGCCTGGAGTTCAAAACGTCGTAGTCCTGGCGCTCGATTGCCTGCAGGACCGACAACCCTCCCCGGATGAACAGGGCGAGGTCTGAACGAAGTAACGGTCCGAGATTGTCGATCAGCGGGACGCCCTCGAGGAAAATATTCCGCGTCCGGTCGACCTGCAATTTCATGAGCTCTCTGAACCTGTCGTCCGAGACGCCCTGCGAGATTTGCAGTTCTGAAACATCGAACTGATCCATGTCGCTGAGCGGCAGATAGATTCGACCGATCGCGTGATCGCGTTTCACGTCCTGCCAGAAGTTTGTGAGTTGGAGTGCTGTGCAGGTGCTGTCAGCGAGCCGCTGGAGGTGAAGGTCTCGGATGCCCCCGAGATAAAGGACGAGGTGTCCGACTGGATTTGCCGAATAAGTGCAGTAGTCGAGAAGGTCGTTGAACGTGTTGTGCCGAATGACTTTCTGGTCACGCCTGTTCGCTTCTATCAGACGCCTGAAAGGCTCGGCCGGAATATCGAACTGTTGAATCGTTTCATGAAGGGCGACGAAGTATGGGTGTAGTGGGCCGCGGGCGATTCCCTGGGGGGTGTAACAGGAATCGAGTTCGGTTTCCCATAAATCGAGCAGGGCGAGACGGTCGCCGTCACCTTCGTCGCCAAGATCGTCGACTCCCCTTGAAAATGCATAGATCGAGAAGAAGTGACGACGCAGGTGGCCGGGAAGCAGACGTGATCCCACGCTGAAGTTTTCGTAGTGGGACCGTGCGAGTTGTTCACACGCCGCGAATGATGCCTCAAGATAGTCTGGCGAGTCGGACCCGACTTCCATGTCGGGGACCGGAAGCTCAACAGCCGATGTTGCCGACTGAATCATGGGCGCAGCTTTATGGCATCGGTAAGATGCCGACTTACGAGCTACAGCCCCATCACCTGCACGGCGACCTGACGGGGTTTGGGCTCGTCCAATTCGACCAGAAAGACACGCTGGAACTCACCGAGCAAAGGCGTGCCGTTGATCACCGGCACAATTTCCGATGTGCCGAGAATCATGTGCTGACAGTGAGCGTGTCCATTCGGACATTCGTTCGGGCGCATGCTTACCGTACGCTGTTCAAAGTCGTTGTGAGCATAGAACGCGTCTTTAGGAGCACACCTCTCAAGGAAGTGTTCCATGTCCTGCATTAGCAGGGGTTCATTCTCGTTGATCATTACAGAGAATGTGGTGTGCGTGCTGTAGATCGAAACCTGGCCCTGCTTCACGCCGGATTCTGAAACGAGCCGAATGACAGTGTCTGTGAAATCGATCAACTCGGGGGCGTCGTTCGATTCGACCTGAACAATCCTGCTGTAAACTCTGTACTCGGGTCCGGTAGCAAGACCACCGGGAGTGGTGCCGTTCAACACGCTAATTCGACCGGCCTCTACAGCCGACATGTTGCGTGTCTTATCCGAATGCAAACTTATTTCCCCCTGGAACGCCAGAATTCAGCGTAGCTAACTTACAGCTATCCCGCCAAAAGTGCGCGTTCATGTACCGCCGAATTCCAGCCAAATCCGAGGCAAAACTCACGGTTAAATACATGGTACTTGAACATGCGATGCCGAGCATCGGGCAATAAATACGCGTAACGGTTGTGATTCTTTTCGGACCATCGCCGTGCTCAACTGATTTTTTCGACTCCGGAAGTATATCCGCAGAGTCGAGCTGCACGCTCTTGATACGGTCGAAATTTGGTTAGAGATCGCTTTGCAACTTTCATGATGTAGTTACGATGCCCGCCGTCCCTGTGACCGATTGAGCTGAAGTGTCACTAACTCAAAGACGCGTAATCAACTCCAGTCACCGCCGCGCGTGCTTGCATGAACGAGTCCATGAATCGCGTCAGAGATGAAGTCGCTTTGAACGAAGCGCGGACTATGCGGAGCACGTCCGGTAGGTCGAGTGGGTCGGTCGAAAGATGCCTTGCGTAGGAGAACAACTCGCCTTCTCGCGGGCCGGTGCCCTCGCCGGCTCTTGAGATCGGGACGTCGATGTCACGGGCGTCGAGGATGCTCAAAGCCGAGATCCAGGGTATGCCATTCGCTGAAGCGACCGAGGCGACTGCATAGTTTTTAGAGTCGACCGCGGCGGCGCCGATCGAGTTGCCGAGCCAGCGTTTCATGCCAGCGGTTTTCGTGATGTGAGAGATTGTGACGATCATGCCATGGTGGTGGTCGAGGCCCGCGTTTTCTACAGCATTGCGTGCAATTACCAGCAAGGTGCGATCGGGTCCGATCGAATCTGCGATGTCTTCGAAGTCCCACTCGAATGGCGTGCCGGGTAGATTGACGGCACCTGCCGATAACACGATGTCGCCCGGACTTTCGTGCTGACGGGTAGCTCCGCAGTACCCGAACGAAACGATCGCTTCGGGGGAAAAGTATTTGATCGCCCATTTTGTGGCTTTCACGGCCCGCTCCGAACCAACCCCGCCCAGCACAACGGCCGGCAGTCCGATGCCTTCAGGGCTGTAAGCAAGGATGTCTCCGTCCGCCGACGTGTCGACCTTGCTGTATTCACCCGATCGGATGATTCCAGATGCTTCTCGCAGTAACGATCCGAGTGCGACGATCATGTGAACAGTCTGAATGGTTCCAGGTCAGTTGATTTGGTTGAAAGAATGGGCGGTCACACGACTAAAGGGCGATCAGATCAGGACTCGCGAACCAGCAGGAACTCACCCAGTTCCGTGAATTCAGCCGCAGCAGATCTCGACAGATCGAGTGACTCTATCATCCGCCTGCCTTTGTCCCAGCGTTCTTCTGCGATCGACTGACAGTATTCCTGGGTGCCCAACTCGTCCATGACTTCGAGTACGACATGTACGTCTTCGTCATCGAGATCGCCTTTTGTTCGAAATATCTGTCTCAGTCGGTCTGCGGCAGCTCCGGTGGAATTACTGAGGGCGTGTACGGCGGGGAGTGCTTTCTTTTTTCGCTTAATGTCCGCCCCGACTGGCTTTCCAGTTTCTTCTCCACCCCAGACACCCAGCACATCGTCTCGAATCTGAAAAATACGCCCCAGTTCGTATCCAAGTGCCTTCAGCGCCGATGCCTGCTGTCGATTGGGACCCGAGGCTGGGCCGACAAGGCCACCAAGGTAGATCGAAGCTTCGATGAGTGCCCCGGTTTTGCGTTCGATCATGTCGAGATACTGGTCGACGGTGACTGATTCCTCGGATTCGAATGAGATGTCGAGGTACTGACCTTCCATCATTTTCAAATAGTGTCTGGTGAGTTCGGCTTCGGCCTCCAGCGCCACGGCCTCGTCGACTCCAGCCCTTCGTAGTTTCCATGCTGCCATATCGGCGATTTTCAACATGGCGTTACCAGAAATAATCGCGGCGGGTTCACCCCAAACGGCCCAGACTGTGGGTCTGTGATGGCGCACCCGGTCCATGTCTTCGAGATCATCGTGAATCAAAGAGAAGTTGTGGACGTATTCCAGCGCGACTGCTATCGGAGTGGCCCGGTCCAGATCACCGCCAACCGCTTCTGCTGCCAGCATTGCGAGCGTCGGACGCATTCGCTTGCCACCGATTGATTTCGAATCTGTGCCGTCAATTTCCTTCCATCCCATGTAGTAGCGGTGGATGTCGTAGATGGCTGGTTTTTGATCCGCAATTTCAGCGCGCATCGCCGCATCGATACGCGCCTGGTAGCGCGAGAAGAATGCTGGCAAGGAAGGTACTTTTTGCGGTCCGTTGGGAATCAATGCGTGCGGTTCCGTACTGGGTGATTTCCGAATCAGATTATCGCGTCGCCGGGTTGGCCGGTGATTGTTGCTGGCTGCGAGTTCACCGGGTTAACACGAAAGGCCGTTGAAGATTATCCAGCGGCCTAACGCGTTTATGGAATTCCGTAGCTTTACGCAGCGGATATTTCGAGCTTCTTCGCCTTCTTCGACTCCAACTTGGGGAGCTTGATCGTCAGCACGCCGTCTTTCAACGTCGATTTAGCGTTCTCGTAATCAACTGATTCCGGGAGACGCAGTGCCCGGTAGTAGGAGCCTGTACGTCGCTCACGCAGCAGATAGCCATTGTCTGCCGACTCGGTGGAGGTCTTCGACTCAGCCCGGATCGTCAGGACGTTGTCGTCTACAGAGACGTCTATTTCGTCATTTACTGCACCGGGGATTGAAGCTGTGACGACCAGCTCGTCACCTTCCTGAACAACGTCAAGGGGAATGCTCCAGGCTTCTGGCTGGGTGTTCCTCCCGACTCGCCCGCCGAAAAACCGATTGACCAGGTCGTCAAAGTCTCGAACACTGCCGAACGGCTGCCACTTCTCGATCGCCATATTTTTCTCCTGATTTCAACCTTTCTGTGTCGGTGGAAGCCGACCGGCTTCTCACAGACGCAACAGAAACTTGCTAAACCGAATTATGAAACCTTATAAATAAAATGTCAAATCATATAGATATAAATCAATCAGATATGTTACTATCGTCTCATTACATGTACGGGGACTGAGTTCGCAACACTTTCGACATGACTCCCCGATTTGAAGAGTGCGTATCAAACAGATATGGCCCAGAACTACTACGACATACTCGGAATCGGCAAGGGTGCGTCAGATAAGGAGATTAAATCTGCTTATCGGAAGAAGGCGCGGAAGCTCCACCCTGATGTGAATCCGAACGACGCGAGTGCCGAAGAACAGTTCAAAAAGGTAAACGAGGCGTACGAAGTTCTCGGAGATGCTGCTCATCGCAAGGACTACGACCAGTTCGGTGAGAACTGGAAGCATGCCGACCAGATGCGAAATATGGGTGGTGGACGTGGTCCCGGTGGCATGGGCTTCGACATGAGCGATCTCTTTGGTGGTGCGCAGCGAAGCGGTGGGTTCGGAGATATTTTTGGGGGTGGGCATGCCCAGCAGCGACTTCGCCATGAGGGTTCGATAGATGTGTCACTCGACGAGGTTTACACGGGTGTCAGTCGGCGTGTTTCCCTCGGTTCGGCGATGAATGGAAGCCGAACCCTTGAGGTGAAGATTCCAAAAGGTGTGCCGGACGGTCGGCGAATTCGTCTTCGTCCGGACACCAACACTGAGCTCACGCTGACGGTAAATGTACGTCCGGACCCGCGGTTCACCCGTGAAGATGCGAATTTGCGTACGAGTGTTTCGGTGCCGCTCCTGAACGCCATCCTTGGAGGTGAAGTGGAGGTTCCGACAATGACAGGTCGGATCGCTCTCCAAATACCTTCAGGAACTCAGAATGGAAGGTCGTTCAAGATCAAGGGCAGGGGACTACCGAAGATGAATTCTGAAGAATATGGCGATCTCTATGCGACGGTAAAGGTGTCACTCCCGGAATCACTGTCAGCACGAGAACGGGAGTTGTACGCAGAGTTGCGCGACATTCGTATGGGGGTGGCTACCTCAACGGGGGCTGAACAGAATTCGGCCGATCAGATCGTGGAGGGAGCTGCTGAATGACGATGGGACACACCGATCCGGTCTTCGCAATTGGCATTGTGGCCAGAATGTGCGGAGTTCATCAACAGACGCTTCGAAACTACGAGCGATGGGAACTGGTAATACCGCAGCGGTCGAATGGTGGCACCAGACTTTACTCTAACCGCGATGTTGAATTGATCCAGCAGATTTTGCGCTGGAAAGAAGAGCTGGGTCTGAACCTGGCCGGCATCGAGGTAATGTCGAAGTTGATGAACCGGATCAACAAATTAGAAGAACACGTAAAGGACCTTACGATCGAAATAGTCAGACTTCGAGAGGTCCACAACCGGCTACCGGGCTAGAGGTCACTCAAGGTCCACCCCGATCCGATCAGGGTGAAACAACTGCCGAATATGTTGAATGCAGGGTAAGAGGTCAGAAGGAATCTGGAATGGTATTGAAACAGGACGATTTTACGGAGCAGGCACAGCAGGCGCTCAGTCTGTCTCAGCAACTCGTTGTGCAGATGCGGCACAGCCAGTGGGATGTAGAGCATTTGCTTTCGGGTCTGCTACAGGTCGACAACTCGCTTTCGGCGAAAATCCTCGAAACGCTGGGCGTCGACGTAACGGACCTCTTGAGCGAGCTTGATGCACACCTCTCGGAATCGCCTAAGGTCGGTGGCTCGTCCGGTCAAAGCCAGATCTACCCAACCCCGCGGGTTCAGAAAGCAATTGAGCTTGCGAAGGGAGAACAGGACCGACTCAGAGATGAACTGATCGGTGCTGATCACCTGTTGGTAGCGCTCACCAGAGAGTCGTCCGGTGATATCGCCGGACTCTTCAGCCGGAGGAACATTACACAGGAACGGGTTTACCAGGCGTTACTGCAGGTGCGTGGCTCTGCCCGTGTCACTGACCCTCGCGCAGAAAGCAAGTACAAGGTGCTTTCGAAATACAGTGTCGATCTGACGGAGCTCGCACGGGAGTCGAGGCTTGACCCCGTTGTTGGGCGTGATCTCGAAATACGCAGGGTGATGCAGACACTTACAAGGCGAACGAAGAACAACCCGGTGCTAATCGGTGACGCCGGCGTGGGCAAAACGGCGATTGCAGAGGGATTGGCACAGAGGATCGTGGCCGGTGATGTGCCCGAGAGCCTCAAGGGGCGACGGGTGATCGCGCTCGAGATGGGTTCGCTTGTCGCAGGTGCGAAATTCCGAGGGGAGTTCGAAGAGCGCTTAAAGGCCGTGATGGACGAGATCCGCCAGGCTTCTGGCGAGATCGTGCTTTTCATTGACGAGATACACACTGTCGTCGGGGCCGGTGCAGGAGAGGGATCGCTGGACGCATCGAACATGATGAAGCCGGCGCTCGCCCGTGGGGAACTGCAAACGCTCGGTGCGACCACGCCGAAAGATTACCGGCGTTATATCGAGGCCGACCCTGCGCTCGAACGCAGATTCTCGCCGGTGTGGGTTGAGGAACCCGACACTGAAACGGCAATAGAAATGCTCGAAACCTTGCGCCCGCGCTACGAACAGCATCACGGATTCAAGATCGAACATGCAGCACTCGTTTCTGCGGTGAAGTTGTCGGCCCGGTATGTGTCAGACAGGTTGTTGCCGGACAAGGCGATCGACCTGATTGACGAGGCCGCGGCCAAGAAGCGGATCGAAAACGAGTCGCTTCCTTCCGATCTAAAGGACATGCAGGTCAAACTGCAGAAGCTTGACGAGGACGAGGAGGCCGCATCATCGTTCGGCGATTACGAAAGGGCAGCAAACGTAAAGTCGGAGCGACTGCGGTTACTTGAGGATTTCGAAGACGCAAAACGTGAATGGGAGAAGACCCACAAGACGAGCGACCGCGTGACTGAGGACGACATTGCGTCATTGATTGCCGAGCGCACTCGGATTCCGGTGGCCCGACTGGTCGAGGGCGAAGGCGAGCGTCTGCTACATCTTGAGGAGCGTCTGCACACAAGGGTAATCGGGCAGGACCGAGCGGTTGAAGTGCTTGCCGACGCGGTGCGCCGAGCGCGTGCGGGACTAAAGGACCCGAAGCGACCGATCGGGAGTTTCATCTTCCTGGGTCCGACAGGTGTCGGTAAGACCGAGCTGGCAAGAGCCCTGGCTGAGTTCATGTTTGACGACGAAGACAACATGGTCCGGGTCGACATGTCGGAGTTCCAGGAACGGCACACCGTATCCAAGTTGATAGGTGCGCCTCCCGGATATGTCGGTTACGACGAGGCGGGGAACCTGACGGAGGCCGTGCGCAGGCGTCCTTTCTCAGTCGTGTTGTTCGACGAAATCGAAAAGGCTCACCCGGACGTATTCAACACGCTTCTACAGGTCCTTGATGATGGACGTTTAACCGACAGCCACGGAAGGACCGTCGACTTTCGGAATACGGTCATTATCATGACCAGCAACCTCGGGTCTGAGGGGATCAACCAGGAGGCGTTCGGCTTCAAGAAGCAGAGTGCTGAAGACGCCGAAAATGTGCGGGTGCGAAAGAGCGTAGAGGATGCGCTCGAAAAGCAGTTCCGTCCCGAGTTCCTGAACCGCCTCGACGAATTCATCGTGTTCGATTCGCTAACTCAGGACGATATCAAGCTGATAGTCGACAAGTTCATGGCCGAGGTTGCGGAACGAGTGACTGAACTCAAGGTCACGATTTCACTTACCGATGCCGCGAAAGAATGGCTCGCGAAGACCGGCTTTGACCGAATGTACGGTGCGCGGCCGTTGAAACGGGCGATACAGAAGTACGTTGAGAGTCCGCTGTCGAAACGGTTGATCGCAGGCGAGTTCCCAGAGGGATCGCAAATCTTGATCGATTCGGTAGATGGTGAGATGACGTTTAGTCCTGGCAGGGCGGGCGCAGCTGTCGATGGCGACGAGATACCGCCAGTGGCTGGTTCCAGTGATTCAACTGAGCCCGAGATAGCCGAAACGGTAACCGCGTCAAGGTAGTGAATTTGCCGGTCGGACGCCAGTTTCGATAACGGCCCGTATATCAGAACAGACCTTCCTCTCTACCATAGATGGGAGGTCTGTTCGTGTCTTCTGCCGTACTATTCACGATGTGGCAGATCAACCAACTCCAGATAGCGACGCGGCAATCGCTCCCCGGCCGACGGAGGGCTTTGCTGCGTTCGTTTCCCGGCATCAGCGAGGTTACCAGATCGCAATTTGGTCAGTCGTGGTTATCGCAGTGCTCGGTGGGACAGTGGCCTGGCTCGTCGGCTGGCTTGAAGTACAGGAGGCCGGCTACTGGGGTGGGTTTGTCGTCAACCTGGTGAGTTCTGCGGCCGTTGTAGTTCCGGCGCCTGGCCTGTTTGCCGTGTGTGCCGCTGCAGCGCCCGAGCTGGGTCTAAACTACGGGGTGCTCGCGGTCCTTGGGGCTGCCGGATCAACGATCGGTGAGTTGACGGGCTACCTCGCCGGATACGGTGCGAGAGGTGCCACTCAGAACTCGCGGTACTATCGGCGTATTCATCGAGTGGTCGAACGGCGCGGGGGATTGGCGCTTTTCGTCCTTGCGGTTGTGCCTAACCCACTGTTTGATATAGGCGGAATAGCTGCAGGATCACTCGGTTATCCAATAATTCGATTCATCCTCTGGGTTGGCCTGGGGAAGCTACTAAAGTTCGCAGTTTTCGCTTACGCGTGTCGTCAGTCCATTACCTGGATTGTGGATCTCGTCTAGACCAGTTATGCCCGACAGTTCAGAATCTGAAATAGTGGACGTTCAAGATTCGGTCATCGTTGCCAGACCGGTGATTCACGCGAGCAAGCCGGCACCCGAACTTGCTGGTTTTCAGTTGTGGCTGTCGACCAACCGTGACGCGGTTTTCCGACTGTCCATGGCTACGTTCGTGATCGTGTTCGTCAGCGTTGGACTGACTATGTGGATGACTGGCAATCTGAACGCTCAGAACCTTGGGTACGGCGGTGTCTGGTTAGTCAGCTTTATTGCCGCTGGTTCGATTGTGATCCCTCTCCCTGGACCGGTGGCGGTATGCATCGCTGCCGCACCCACTATTGGACTCAATCCTGTTCTTATTGGTCTGGTCTCGGCTTCAGCTGAAGCACTCGGTGAGATGACGGGATACATTGCCGGCCTATCCGGCCGTTCGTTGCTGGAACGTAACAAGTACTACCCGCGAATTCACTCGCTACTACAACGCCGGGGTGGAATCTTCCTGTTTTTCGGGGCAATAATTCCGAACCCTCTTTTCGACGTTTTGGGTATCGCTGCCGGGAGTATCGGCTATCCAATCAAACGGTTCATTGCGGTTGTGTTTATTGCGAAAGCGATCAAATCCTCAGTGATCGCATATCTCTGTTTGCTGGGCATTGAGTGGGCGACCAAGTGGTTTATTTGAGCACCGTCCCGGCTCGCATAGGGGTCGTTTTGGTTGCCGCGGGTAAGGGCTCCCGGATGGGAGATGTAGACAAGCAGACTGCACTTTTAGGTGGCGAACCAGTGATTTCGCATTCACTAAAAGTTTTCGAGTCGTACGAGGATGTTGGAGCCGTCGTCCTCGTAATGTCTGTGGACAATGTCGAAGCTGGTCGACGGGTCGTACGCGACGGATCGTTTTCGAAGGTTGTCGATGTAGTAATTGGTGGGGACCGCAGGCAGGACTCGGTCAAAATTGGGATGAATGTACTGGCAACTCGACCTGAGGGCGTCCCGGAATTCGTGTTGATCCACGACGGTGCAAGACCATTTGTCGATTCGGAAATGCTGACGCGGGGATTGAGCGCCGCCCAGAAACTCGGTGCGGCAATCGCGGCGGTACCGGTGATCGACACGATAAAAATCGCGCCTCACAAAGTGGTTACCAGCACACCTGAACGTTCGGGTATGTGGGCTGTTCAAACCCCTCAAATATTCAGGTTCGACGTGTTGAAGATCGCTCATGAAATAGTGACAGACGACGCAACCGACGATGCTTCGATGGTTGAGCAAGTCGGTGGCTTGGTCGGGATATTCGACGGTTCGTACGACAACATTAAGATCACGACGCCGTCCGACCTTGAACTGGCGAGCTTGATTCTCGGACGCCGCAAAGCCGAGTTGAACGGGATCGGTGGCAGCGAAGGGACCGGAGGGCAGGCGCAGTCCGGCTCTCGTTTCGGGATCGGCTTCGACGGTCATCGTCTCGCTGAAGGGGGGCCGCTGCGGCTCGGAGGTACAGACATCGAATTTGACCATCACCTCGAAGGGCACTCCGACGGCGATGTCCTTTTACACGCGGTTGCCAGTGCGATTCTTGGCGCCGCCGGTCTGGGCGATCTTGGGAGTCGGTTTCCATCGTCGGATGCGAGTCTTGTGAATATCGACTCGGCCCGATTCGTTGCAGAGTCGGCCAGATTGGCTGGTGAAGTCGGATGGCTGGTAGATCACCTCGATGCTACGATCATTGCCCAGCGTCCAAGGCTCGCTTCATTCGTCCCGAGGATGGTCACTGAGATCGGAATGATCGAGGGTCTGGAAAACGCAAGTATCAATGTAAAAATAACGTCGACCGATCACGCGGGCGCGATCGGCGCAGGTGAAGGGATCGCAGCCCAGGCGGTCGCCACCCTGATTCGCGCCACCTAATAAGAACATCCTTGCGAGCCTGCCAAACGAATGATCCAACTCTACAACTCACTTACACGTAAAAAAGAAGAGTTCGTTCCAATCGGCGATGAGGTCAAGATGTACGTCTGCGGTGTGACCGTTTATGACGACTCTCACCTTGGACACGCCCTGAGCAGTATCGTGTTCGACGTGCTCCACCGATACCTGGAGTACCGGGGTTTCAAGGTTCGCAGGGTTCAAAATTTTACGGATGTCGATGACAAGATCATCACCCGGGCGAACAAAGAGGGTGTTCCGGCCGAAGAGATCACCGAGAAGTACATCGAGTCGTTTTACGAATCGATGGACGGATTGAACGTCCGGCGGGCCACCGTACACCCGCGGGCAACCGAGGACATGCCCGAGATCATCGGTCTGATACAGCGGCTAATCGATGGTGGGTGGGCGTACCCGACGAATGGTTCTGTGTATTTCAGGGTTCGTCGCGATGACGGTTACGGCAAGCTTAGCGGTCAGAACATCGACGAAATGCTTGAGGCGACACGACACGACATGGAGGTTGGTAAAGAGGACCCAGCCGATTTCGCGTTATGGAAAGCCGTGAAGCCTGACGAACCCCAGTGGGGTAGCCCGTGGGGTCAGGGTCGACCCGGGTGGCACATTGAGTGCTCGGCGATGGCATTCAAGCACCTTGGGGAGCAGATCGATATTCACGGCGGAGGTCTTGATTTGATCTTCCCTCACCACGAGAACGAAATCGCCCAGAGTGAATCGGCGTCGGGTTCTGTTCCGTTCTCGAGGTTCTGGATGCACAACGGGATGTTGCGCAACGCAGTCGGCCAGGAGATGAGCAAGTCGCTTGGCAATGCGTTTAACGTGAATTCGGCGCTCGAAGAGTTCAGCTCGGACGCGATTCGACTATGGATTTTGCAGAGTCATTATCGGACCAATCCGCTACTCGACAAAGAATTGATTGCAGCGGCTGAGCGTTCGATGCGTCGCATTCGGCAGGCCGTGGAAGTCGAATCCCCGGCATTCGACGAAGTGGGCGAATCCGTCGATTTTCGGCCGTTCGAGAAGCGATTTACCGAGGCGATGGACGACGATCTGAATACACCGCAGGCGATTGCCGCAATTTTCGATCTGGTGCGAGAGGTTTTTCGCGGGCGTGACTCGGGAATAGACGTATCTGGGGCAGTCGAGTCGATACGCGATCTATCGGGAGTGCTTGGATTGTCCCTTGAGGCCCCGCCAGATAAGTCCGGATTGTCCGATGCCGAGATTGAAGCGCTTATACGGCAACGCCATGAGGCTCGCGACGAGAAGCGGTGGAGCGACGCGGACTTAGTTCGGGACCAACTTGCAGCTGCAGGGGTTTCGATCGCAGACACTGCTGGTGAAACGACCTGGTCGCGGAAGTAAAAGCGACCGGGTCGCTTTTGTTCTGGCGGGTTGGGGTTGGTCGAGTGGTGCAGTTCGCCGCAGATCAGGATAGTACCGCCGGGAAGCGTTGTCCCGTCTGTGTCGACTGGCCTCTAGACCATCGGGTTTAGCGTGACAGTCCCGGCTGTTCCGTCGACTGCAACGACCTGCCCATCGATTATCTTCGAGGTCGCCTCTTTTGTTTGGATGACGCAGGGTATTCCGTATTCGCGGCATATCAACGAGGCGTGCTGGAAGTTGTCACCACTGTCGAGCACGAGCGCTCCTATCAGCGGAAAGACCGGGACCCAGTCAGGGCCCGCGTTGTCGGTGACGAGAACGTCTCCTTTTTTCACGTCAGGTGGACGTGACGTCCTGGAAATCACGACTCGCGCTTTACCCGTGAATGTTCCGGACGAGGATGGCTCCCCAAATAAGGTCGAACCATCATCACTCAATCCTCTGACCGGTTGATCGCCTTCGCTCGCTGGATCAACTTCTTTGTCGGGCGGCTTCGTGCCGAGGTAATCAGGAGGCGTGAGTTTGGCGTTCTCTGCATATTGATCTTTCGAATTGATCACCAGTGAACCCAGGCTGGCGTAGTCACCTGTGTCGGCTGCAGCGTCGAGTTGGGCAAGTCGGAGGAAGAACACATCGTCGGCTGATTCAATCAAACCGTGGCTCGTGAGAGCGACTCCGAGTCGGTTGATCGACTCTCGGTATTCCCCCATAGAGCATTGCTCTATCAGGTAGTTGTGGTTCTCCATGAACTCCGACCGTTTTGTCGCCCGGTATAGCTCAAAATCGAACTGCCGCCTGAGTTTCCTATTCCGTCCGATTTTGTTGCGGACCGTCCGGATCAGGGCTTTGCGTTCTCGGGTTGAATCATGCTGTGCGCGGTTGAGTCCATCGAGATCCTGTCGGACAAATGAGCCGATCGAATCGAGCGGAATTTCCGGTTTCATGTTCCACGTTGGATCGGTAGGACGCCATGCCGAACCGTAGCCGATGCCGTTCCGTCGCCCCCATGTCTTCAGCAGCAGGCGGAACCTGGATCGGAATTTGGCCACCGCAGGATGTTTTCCAGAGCCGCGTTGAAATATTACGTCGTAATTTCGGGTCTCGAATGCGTCGGAAAGGAACGTGTCGGTCTTCACGAGAGCTGCCAGGGCGATCTACCGTGAGACGAGCCTGGCCGTCATATGATCCAGTCCACGTAGCAGTCCTTCGGCATCCATTTCTGGCCGGCCGGTTACCTCTGCAAACAGTTTCATCAACTTCGGGCCATGGTCACCGAATGAGCCAGCGCCACGCCAGTGGAGATCTTGCATGTGATCAGCTGCCGTCTGTTTCGTCGCGTGCAAGTTCGCAATTAACTCGTGGATCGTTGCACCGCGGGGTGGTCGGATTCGATCCAACTCGGCAAGTCGTCCTTTCAGCCTGGGCTCAATAATCTCGCCGTAGTAGGTGGTTCCTTTTTTGAGATAGCGAAGACTCTTGCGCTGGTGCGCCATATCGCGTGCGGCCCACAGTTCCTCGTCGTACGCAGGTACCGCGGCGTAGATGTGGCCGTGAACGACCTTCTTGAGATAGGTCTTTGCCTGTCGGCTGGCCGAGTACTCCACGGAGCGCATCTGTGATTCAGCAGAGAGGAGTTGAAAGTCGATATGCAGCGGCAGCGCGGGGACCCGGCTGCCACGCGAGGCACCGAACGATGGAACCCAGTGCAGTTTTGCTTCCCCTGGATTGTCCCATTCCACTGCGAACTCAGTCGGTGTTTTTGTACCGGTCGTTATCGGGCGTGACTGGAGTATGTGGACCGTGTCGTTTTTGACAGCGAATTCGATATCCCTGTCGTCGCCAGCAGCTTTCTTAATAGACACCGCTGCCGTGGCGACTTTCACGATCACAGAGTCGGAGATTGCCGGTCTACTGCGCTTATCGGCTGGAACCGGTACTCGGTCGGTTGATCCGGACTTGCCTGAGACGATCATCCATTCCTTGTCGACTACATTTCGACTTTTGATTTTGAAGGTGTGTGAATCCAGGGTGAACGAGTCGGCCTGAGCCTGCCCGGAAACTACGCCCTCGCCGAGTCCCAGAGCGGCATTGATCAGTAACTGGTCGGTGCCGTCCCGTGGATCGCGCGTGAACACAACTCCACCGGCCTCGGCGTCGACCAGTTCCATCACCAGGACGGCCATCGAGCCATCAGTGTGCGAAATACCGCGGTGCGCTCGGTACGAAATCGCTCGCCCGGTGTAGTAGGAAGCCCAGACATCGCGAACCCGATGTAAAACGGAGCTCGCGTCAGTCGCGTCCAGAAATGTGTCATACATTCCTGCGAATGAGGCGTCTTCCAGGTCTTCGGCGGTTGCTGAGAACCTGACGGCAAGTGCCGGACTTTTGGAATTGATCCGTCGTTCTATGTCCGCCCCGAGGTTGGCAGGCAGGGTCAAATAATCGAACATTTTCCTGATCGAATCTGCGGCGGCGAACGCAGACGGCGCGTCGTTGACGTCGACATTCGCGAGAATATTCTCGATTTCAACTGAGACAGGTTCGATGAATTCCTGAAAGGCCCTCGCGTGAATGGCAAATCCTTGTGGGATCGTTGCGCCATTTCCTGCGAGATTGGCGACTGAAGCGGCTTTGCTTCCAACCGACGAAGGATTAAGCGCCTGAGGGTCGTTGAATTCGACTACATACGAACGTGTTTTAGAGTTGGGCATAGCGGTGGATGTTATACCACCGATTGGTCGACGATCAGTCTGCACTAACAGCCCAGTCGGCAGAAGGATCAGCCGGGAGAATCGTTACCTGTCAGCTAAACCTGACGTTGGCGATCGCGACCCCGACAAAGACGACGGAGAGAACGATTGTTATCCGAAACAGGAGTCGCTCAACACCGCGGCGGGATCTGAAGGTGCCCGAGGATTCACCAAACAGCGAAGATCCTGAACCGCGTGCCTGCATCAGCAATATCGTGATGAGCGCGATGCCAATGAACATCAGTACAAGACTAAAAACGGTTTCCATGGAAATTCCTGTGCGTCTGAATCCGATACCGGGTTCGACACCTTATCTGTGCGGCCTTCTATGGTATGGCGGCGAAGGCGGTATCGCCACAATTCTCCGCACCATGATCCGCAATTAGGTATGTTCGCAGAAGATGGTCTCTGATCACAGGGGCTATCGACTGGCGAGTTTCTCTTTGATTATCTCGGTTGCTTCCACTGGATCGGCCTGACCGCGTGTTGCCTTCATGACCTGCCCCATCAGCGATTTAAGTGCAACTTCTTTACCGCCAAGATAATCGGCGACGGCCTTCTCGTTGTTTTTCAGCACTTCGTCGACAATCGGTCCCAGTGAATCAGCGCCGGAAACTACGTGGAAGCCCAGTTCTTCGATGATCGTTTCCGGGTCGGTGCCGGTGTTGTACATGACTTCGAACACCTGCTTTGCGGAGTTATTGTTCAACTCCCGCTTGCGGAATTTATCCACAAGCGTTGCCAGTGCCGATGGCACGATCCTGGTTTCGGCCATGTTGACGATTTCATCGTTGTTCATGAGCCGGGCCATTTCGCCGTTCAGCCAGTTGGCAGTCTCTTTAGCGAATGCGTGTTTAGTTTCTGGAGCGGCGGCGATCAGGCCGGCACAGACCTCTTCAAAATAATCGGCCGTCGACCGGAGCGAGGTAAGCAGGTCGGCGTCATACTCGGACAGACCCCATTCGTTGCTGAACCGGTTTTTTCGGGCGATCGGAAGTTCGGGCATCCTGGCCCGGGTGCTATCGATCCACTCTTCACTGATGACAAGCGGTGGGATGTCGGGTTCGGGGAAGTAGCGGTAGTCGTGAGCCTCCTCCTTGCTTCGCTGAGGAGTGGTGACTCCTTTGCCGTCGTCCCAACCACGGGTCTCCTGGACCACGCGTTCGCCGCTTTCGATTACCGCGATCTGGCGTTCGGTTTCGTATTCGATCGCCCGCAGTATCGCTCGGACGCGGTTCATGTTTTTTACTTCAACTTTGGTTGTAAGCTCGGTTTGACCCACCGGCCTGACACTGATGTTGGCGTCGCATCTGAACGAACCTTCCTCCATGTTGGCCGTACCGACACCCAGGTACCGGATGATGTGCTGAAGGCTGGTTATGTAAGACTCAACCTGCTCGGTGGTGTGCATGTCGGGTTCGGTGACAACCTCCATCAGAGGCGTTCCTGCCCGGTTGATATCGAGGAGTGAGTGAACCGTTCCGCCCATCGGTCCTTCGATGTGGATCAATCGTGCTACATCTTCTTCCATGTGCACACGGTTGATACGAACGCGGACGGGCGGCTCGATGGGCAGGTCGACGTAGCCTTCGAAGCAGATCGGCTCGTCCATTTGCGTTATCTGGTACCCCTTCATCAGGTCGGGGTATGTGTAGTTTTTTCGGTCGAACCTGGTGAGCCGGGCGATGCTGCAATTGATCGCCATCCCGATCATCATGGCGTATTCAACAGCCGTTTTGTTAACGACCGGAAGTGTACCGGGGAGCGCCATGCTGACGGCGTCGACAAGCGTGTTCGGAGGCGCGGTCTGGTAGTCGGCGCTAGAAGTTCCGAACATCTTGCTACGCGTCTTTAACTGCACATGGGTTTCGAGACCGATTACTGCTTCGTACTCCACGTGTTGCCTTCCGACGATGCGTAGTTAAGTGAAAGTAGGTGCGCTGGGCGAGAAAAAACCGCACGTCGAATATAGCATTGAGACCCCGGTCTTGAACCTCGACCGTCGGCCTGTTGTGCAAGCAGGTTTTCTCGAAGTATCCAGTTGTGCTACGGCGACGGTTTTTCTGGACACATTTGTGCCTTCGCACGTGCATGAGTTCCGCTTCGTAGTTACGAAATTCGTTGACGCTGCTGCAGTCCGGTTTTAAACTAATACTGTACTGAAATGGTAAGGAATTATTATTTCACCAGTCTGAGTTCAAATCGCACTGAATTTCAAACGATCTGACAATGACAGCCGGGCTGAAATACATCCACGGAGCAATTTTTTGACGAACCAGAGAACGATCTCGCGTGAGTCCGATTTATCGGGCCAGGAGTATCAATGGGGATTTGTCACTGACGTAGAAACCGATATCGCCCCCAAAGGACTGAGCGAGGATATTGTTCGTCTGATCTCCGCCAAGAAGGAGGAGCCCGACTGGTTGCTCGAGTGGCGGCTTAAGGCTTACCGACACTGGTTGGTTCAGTATGAAACCGAGAACGAGCCCTCATGGGCGAATATCGACTATCCGAAGATCGACTACCAGGACATTTATTACTACGCCGCTCCCAAGTCGTCCAGCCAAGCGCCGAAAAGCCTAGATGATGTCGATCCGGAAATGCTGGCCACTTTCGAGAAGCTCGGAATACCGCTCCAGGAACGGGCCGCCCTGGCGGGTGTCGCTGTAGACGCTGTGTTCGACTCGGTGTCGGTCGCAACGACGATGGCGAAGCAGCTTGGCGAACTTGGAATTATCTTCTGTTCGTTCAGCGATGCCGTTAAGAAGCATCCCGATCTTGTGAAGAAGTACCTTGGGTCGGTCGTTCCGTACACAGACAACTTCTTCGCCACTCTGAATGCCGCTGTGTTCAGCGATGGCTCGTTTGCTTATATTCCACCGGGGGTCAGATGCCCGATTGAACTCATGACCTACTTCCGGATCAATACCGAGGGTTCCGGTCAGTTCGAGCGTACGTTGATCGTGGCCGACAAAGGTGCGTATGTTTCGTATCTGGAGGGTTGTACTGCACCCTTCCGTAAGACGCACCAGCTCCATGCCGCAACGGTTGAACTGGTCGCGCTGGACGATTCCGAGATCAAGTATTCGACTATTCAGAACTGGTTTCCGGGCACTCCAGAAGGCGAAGGCGGCGTCTACAACTTCGTTACGAAACGAGGTCGCGCAGACAAAAACGCCAAGATTTCGTGGACCCAGGTCGAGACAGGTTCGGCGATAACGTGGAAGTACCCCAGCGTGATCCTGAAGGGTGATAACTCGGTCGGTGAGTTCTTTTCTGTTGCGCTGGCAAATAATCATCAACAGGCTGATACCGGTACAAAGATGATTCATATTGGTAAGAACACCAAGTCGACGATCGTGGCGAAGGGTATTTCTGCGGGTAAGGGCAACAACACGTATCGCGGCCAGGTGCAGATCATGCCGGGGGCCGAGAACGCCACGAATCACACCCAGTGTGATTCGCTGCTGGTGGGCGACGAATGTGGCGCCCACACCGTGCCTTACATCGAGGTGCGTAACCCCACTGCTCGACTCGAGCACGAGGCATCGACTTCGAAGGTCAGTGATGAGCAGCTCTTTTACCTGAGGGCCCGCGGGCTTTCTGAAGAAGAGGCACACCACATGATCATCACCGGGTGGAGTCGAGACGTGATCAAGGAACTCCCGTTTGAGTTCGCCCTTGAAGCCAGTCAGTTGCTGAAGGTCTCGCTCGAAGGCGCAGTTGGATAGCAAGCGGGAAATCCAACTGTTTCGGTGGCTTCGGAATACGTCCAAATCGCAATAATCCCGATACTTTTTAGTTAAGGTGTGAAGTAAAAATTAATGCTTGAGATCAAGAACTTGCAGGCGTCCGTCGTGGACATTGAGGACTCAGAGATTCTCAGGGGAATCGATCTGAGAGTAAACAAGGGCGAAGTGCACGCCATCATGGGGCCAAACGGCTCAGGCAAGAGCACGTTGGCGAACGTCCTGATGGGGCGACTCGATTATGAGGTCACCGGGGGAGACATCCTGCTGGAAGGGAAGTCGATAGTCGATCTGCCGCCGGAGCAACGTGCGCATCTCGGCATGTTCCTCGCTTTTCAATACCCGGCAGAGATTCCAGGTGTGCGGCCATGGCAATTTTTGAAGGCTGCGCTTGATGCCAGGGCCGACGCCCGGGGCGAAGAGAAGATGACAGTGCGGAACTTCTCGAAATTGTTCGACGAGAAGGTCGAGGCGGTCGGGATCAACCCGCAACTGGTCAAGCGGTCGCTGAACGAGGGTTTCTCCGGTGGTGAGAAGAAACGCAACGAAATGCTTCAGTTGGAGATCCTTCAACCTTCACTCGCGATTCTCGATGAAACCGACTCGGGCCTCGATGTCGATGCATTGCGAATCGTCGCCGAGGGTGTCAACTCGATGCGGTCGCCCGACCGATCGTTCATTATCGTCACTCACTACCAGCGGCTGTTGAACTACATCCGGCCTGATGTTGTCCACATCCTGGTACAGGGCAAGATCATGAAAACGGGTGGACCGGAACTTGCTCTCGAGGTTGAAAAGGATGGGTACCGGAACTATCTGCCAGCGGGAGCGACGGCATAACGATGACATTTGCCACGGTACCGGCAGCTGTCGAAAAATACTCGACAGCATTTGAAGCTGCAGAGACGCGAAAAAATTCCGAATCACCAGCCTGGTTGAACTCGACACGCAGGCAGGCGTGGGCCACGTTCTCCGAGTTGGGTATCCCGACCAGGCGGCGCGGCAACGAGTTGTGGAAGTATACGAATCTTCGACCGCTCGCTGAGGCCGAGTTCAGTTTTGGCGAGGCCGGGAGCGTGTCGCTCGACGCGCTCAAATCGAACGGGCCGTGGGATGATTCGTGGGACACCATCGTCGTGGTCGACGGTGTATACAGTGACTCGCTTTCTAACCTGCATGGAACATCCGGGCTAGTCGCTGGCAGTCTTGCGAGTGCGATTTCATCAGGGTCCGGTGAAGTCGAGAGATTGTTGTCGAGTCTCGCTGGTCGAGAGGAATATGCGTTTACGGCGCTCAACACAGCGTTTATCGATGATGGCGCCTATGTCCAGATCGCCGAAGACAGTTCGCTGGATTCGCCAGTCCAGGTCGTTTTCGTTACATCGGGTCCCGGGCACGATGGTGATTCGAGCCGAGCGACATACCCCAGGCTCCTTGTGGACGCGGGGGAAAACTCGTCGCTGACTTTGATCGAGACCTACATCAATCTTTCCGGTTCGGCACAACTTACCGTGCCCGTCGTCGAAATCTTCGCTGGTCGAGGATCAGTTGTTCGCCATCACCGAGTGCAGATGGAAAATGAGCAGTCGTTTCACATCGGCACAACCCGGGTTAACCAGTTGGCGGATTCGACGTTTTCGTCGACAACGTTCGCGGTCGGTGCTTCGATTGGGCGGAACGACATTCATACACAACTCGCTGAACCCGGCGCGGAGTGCACGTTACGCGGCCTGTATATGACGGGAGGGCAGCAGCACCAGGACCAGGAGATCAGTACAACCCACGCCAAGCCGCATTGCTCTTCGCATCAGTATTACAAGGGAATCCTTTCGGGCAGGTCGCGCGCAGTGTTCAGTGGCAAAGTTGTGGTCGAACGGGATGCTCAGAAGTCCATCGCCGATCAGAAGGACCTTAACCTGCTGCTTTCTCGCGGTGCCGAAATCGATGCGAAACCTTCGCTTGAAATTTATGCAGACGACGTGAAGGCTGCCCACGGTGCGACGGCAGGCCACGTAGACAGAAACACGCTGTTTTATTTGCAGTCCCGTGGCATCGATGAGGATGCCGCAAAAGCGATGTTGGTCCGAGGATTTGCCGAGGAAATGCTCGACGATTTCAAGCCCAAGGCATTACGAGATTTCGTTGAGCGCGTCACGGATTACCGTATAAAAATTCTTCTCGACGAGTCAGACACGATTGGCACGGCATGAGTATTTCCGATCCAGAGATCGTCACGAGATCACGCAGATTTGACGTGGACGCGATTCGCGCGGATTTTCCTATCCTGTCCAGGAAAATAAACGGACAGACGCTGGTCTACCTGGACAATGCCGCGACTTCCCAGACGCCCCGGCAAGTAATCGGTGCGCTGACTGATTACTACGAGCGGATGAATGCCAACGTTCATCGGGGAGTTCACACGCTGTCGATAGAGTCGACTGAGGCGTACGAACTTGCGCGGACGAAGGTGGCAACGTTCATCAACGCACCAGAACCTGAGTCGGTGATCTGGACCCGTAACACCAGCGAGTCGCTGAACCTCGTTGCGTCTACCTGGGGTCAGGCGAATGTCCAGGCGGGCGATAACATCGTCATCTCCGCAATGGAGCACCACTCGAACATCGTCCCATGGCAACAACTGGCTGCAAAAAAAAATGCCGAACTGAGATATCTCGGGGTGAACGCAGATGGCGCTCTCGATCTGGCGAGTATCGACTCGGCGATCGATAGCAGGACCAAGATTGTTGCGGTTACCCATATGTCGAACGTACTTGGAACGGTAGTTCCAATCGTCGAACTGGCGCGCCGGGCACACCAGGCTGGTGCGGTGATTCTTGTCGATGCCGCACAGAGCGTTCCTCACATGCCTGTTGATGTTCAGGCTCTCGACGTCGATTTTCTCTGTTTTTCGGCTCACAAGATGCTGGGCCCGACCGGCATTGGCGTTCTCTACGGCAGGAAAGAATTACTGGAGGAAATGCCACCATACATGTTCGGTGGTGACATGATCCTTGAGGTCACGTACGAGGACGCGACCTGGAACGACCTTCCGTATAAGTTCGAGGCTGGAACGCCGAATATCGCCGACGCAATCGCCACCGGGGCGGCGGTCGACTATTTGACTGAGCTCGGTATGGACAATATCTGGGAGCACGAACAGCGGCTAACGGCCTACGCAGTAAATCAGATTTCAAAGCTTGAAAAAGTCAAAATACTGGGTCCGAAGGACCCTTCGTTACGGGGCGGGGTGATTTCGTTCATTCACGAAGCAATTCACCCGCACGACCTGGGCACGGCACTTGACCGCCAGGGGATTGCGATCCGGACAGGCCACCATTGTGCGATGCCGCTGGTGCGCAGTTTCGACGTTGTTGCGGCGGCACGGGCCAGCTTTTATATCTACAACACCGAGTCAGAAGTCGACGCGCTGGTCAACGGGATAAGCGAAGCCGAGCGGTATTTCATCCGATGATGGGCAGAAATTCCGAGCGTGGTGGCACTGGCGGTCTTGGCGATCTCGACGACATGTACGAGGCCATTATTCTCGATCACTACCGAAGCCCGCGTAATACGGCTCCGGTCGACTCGCCAGACGTGGATATCGAGGTCAACAACCCGTTCTGTGGCGACGAATTTCATATCCAGTTCAGGCTTGAGGATGACGCGATAGCCGAGGTTGGAATTACCGGTCGAGGATGCGCTATTAGCCAGGCGTCGGCATCATTGCTTGCGGAGTTGGTCAAGGGAAAATCTACAGGCGAAGTTAGAGCGGCAGTGGATTCGATCCGGCGATTGCTGAAGGGCGAAAAGATCACCGACGAAGAGGCTGATGTGCTCGGCGACATCGAGGCGTTAGGCGGTGTTCGCAAGTTTCCGGTCCGCATCAAGTGTGCATTGCTGAGTTGGGTTGGCCTCGATGACGCGCTGAAGGAACACTTGGCGAGGTAGGTAGGTTCTCGCTGTAATCTGAGCCGGGGTCGAACAGCGTTATTCTTCTGGTTTCTGGAGTTGGAAACTAAAACCTGTGCATTTCTTGTCCGCTCGGTTCCACGATGCGGCAGAACCTGACTCCGCCAACCGATAGCCGATGATAGGCCATCCCAGCCCAAGCTCTCTAGTGATCGGCTGGTGGAATAACCAGGACCGGCCTTCTCGATGATCGAATCACCTTGTCAGCAACCGAACCGACGATCCATCTTTCGAGTCCGCTCTGGCCGTGCGAACTCATCACGACGAGTGCTCCCTCAAGGTCCTGAGACTCTTCGATAATCCGAATTGCGGGTGGACCGATCACTACATGAGATCGAGCTTTCAGTCCCTGATCCTCAGCAATCTTGACAAACCTGGAAAGGTACTCTTCACTCAATTCACGGTCGGGCGTGTCAATGTATACGTAGTCGATCCCGGAACCGGCAAGTTGCCTGATCGCAGTCAGGAATACGATATCGCACCCCGATCCGCTCGGCTATAGCCGTCGCAGCGGGGACTGCCTGTTCCGAAAGTTCAGACCTATCCAGCGGTACGATCACGACGTTCGGCGCACCGGCATTATTGGTAAAGGCGGTTTTTGTTCCGGGTCGAACAGTCAGTACAGGGACGTGAGTCGATCGTATGACTCGGTCAGTCACCGAGCCGAGGATTCCGCGGGCGAGGCTGGATCCCCTGTGCGTTGCCATGGCAATCATGTCCACGTCTTCTTTGGCGGCGATGGATACGATCTCCCGAACGGGGGAACCGATGGTCACCAGCGTCGAAACTTTGAGACCCCGCGCTCTCATAAGTTTGGCTTCCCCATCGAGATAACTTCTTGAGTTCAGCACGGCCTGATCGACAACCTGAGTGCCAAATCCGGGAGTGTGCTCTGTAGTAGGTGAAAACTGTTGAATATAGGGCGATCCGCCCATCGCATCGCTACCGGTGAATCGACTGGCCGATGCGGGTGCATCAAGGGGATGACTTCCGGGCTCCGGGCGATCTCGCCCTGGTCCACTGGCCGGCCGGGCAACAAGTTCGGGATCCACTACGGACAGAAGCATGATTTCTGCTCCAACTGCCCTGGCCAACCCGGCAACCCAGCCACCAATTTGCTCAGCGTTGTCTGTACCGTCCAATGGAACAAGGATCTTGTTGAACATCCTGACCACCCTCGCACTGCAATGACCTGACCTTAGTCAGGATTGCACAACAAGTGTGAGCAGCAGGGAAGATATGCGGGACAATCGTGAACAACACGTGAGTATCGTGGCCCCTCAACTCACACCATCCTGCAATGTGTCGAATCCAGATAGATCTGCCAGAACCACGGTCTCAACATCGAATACTGACGATAGTTCGGAGAGAGAAATCGACCTGTCGCGTATGACGTCGAGCAGCAGGCCGACTCGTGCTGGCGTTAATCAACACGCGGTTCCGAGTTCTTACAGAATCCAGGCGCGCAGTGTGTTCAGGATCGACCTAGGCGGGTCGTTTGGTTAGCCAGACCCTGGTGAGGAAATCGCTGTCGCCGAGGGGGGTCTTCGGGTCGAAGTCGCGGACGTAGTCCCACCACATCCAGTAGGTCGTTCGAGTTGCAGAGATATACCGGTGGGCGCCTTCGAGAATTCGGCGTTGAAGTTCGACTAGTAGCGCACCGCGGTGCTCTGGATCATATTCACGAACTTGCGCTTCGATCAATCGGTCGATTTCGGGATCGGCGTAGCCGGTGGTGTTCCAGGGGCCCTCAGAGTGGTGCACAGCGAACAAATACGCAGTAGTGCTCGAAATCGGTGGTGGCGATCCGACTGATATATCGTAGTCACCGCCAATCCAGACATCGTCGCCGAATCGCCTCGTCGAGACACGATCGACTTCAGCACGAATTCCTACCGCTGCCAGCCCTTGCGCCATTGCATTGGCCTGGTCGATGTACTGTTGACCGTATTCGCCAACCCTGATGACTACGTTGTCGGCGGGTGAGAGACCTGCGTTGGTGAGAGCGGTGTTTGCAGTTTCGGGATCGTTGAAGCGACCGACGAACTCGGAAACGGGCAATTGCCAACCCGGTTGGAGAAGAGGCAGACCGACACTCATATTTGCTGCGCTGCCAGGTTCGTTGTCGCCCACAACACCGGGGGCGAAATTGCTAACTCCGACAGTGGGATCCCAGGTCAGCATCATAGCTTTCCTCACTGCCAGTTTGTCTATTGGACTCCTCGTAGTGTTCAGAGCTATTTCGATTCCGGCTGCCGGGTTTGAGTTCTCGACCCATTCGATAGTGTCGAATCTCTCAACTGCGTCTGCCAGCTCTGCGAATCCGACCTGTGCAAGGTCCAGGATTTTCGTTCGCATACCTGTTGCGCGTGTCAGTTGGGATGGGATCACCTGCATTTCAAGAGTGTCGAGGTACGGGAACCGATCGTCGAAGTAGTCGGGGTTCGCGACTAAACGAGTTTGGTCGGACTCAGCTGTCTCCACCATCCACGGACCTGTGCCGATAGTGGGGCCGCGCCTGAGATCACCGTTAACTTCAACCGCTTCTGGTGAAACGATCCTTGAGTGCGAGTCTGCAAGTTTTTCGAGAGTTTCCGAATCTGGCGACTCGAGTCGTATTACGAGATTTCTATCGCCAATCGCAGCTATTTCTCTGACGTTCGAAAGCAACGGTGCGTTCGGGTAATTTGCAGTAGCCTGCCGCTCGAGGCTGAAAACCACGTCCTGTGCTGTAAGTAGACGTCCGTTCAGGGGTGGCAGGTTTTGCCAGGTTACATCGCCGCGGAGTGTAATCTCGAACGTTAGAGGCGCTGACTGCTTCCACGACGAACAGAGATCGCAAATGACCGTGGAGCCATCGCCGACCGTATCGAATTTGAAGAGCCGTGAGTAAGCCTGACCGGCGCCCCAGGTTAGCAGTCCAACTGACGCTGTGAGGTGAGGGTCCATATGCGGTGGGCCCTGCGGTACGGCGAACTTGAGTGTGCCGCCGTGTCCGAGATCCGCTGGTGGCACAAATGCGGTGGGCGACGGCACAGCCGTGGCAGTGGCGAATGGAGTTGCTGTAGGACCGGGAGTAGAAGTTGGAGTGGGTGCGTTCGTTGCACTGGGAGGAACGGGTGTGGGGCCGAGATCGTCTCCGGTACAGCCTGCTATGAAAAGTAAAAGGGCAAGCAGGGAGAGCTTAAGCCACGAAAACTGCCCGAGCGGCAGTCGAGACCTCAATCTGGGTAACCGGGGCACTCTTGCCGCGACATTGGCCGAATTCATTGTCAGTACAGGATAACGACAGCCCAACGGTGGCGGTTCTCGAAGGCGTGCATAAATCTGGGCCTCGGCGTGCGACTCTTTTACGCGACCAAAACTGCCGGAATCCCCTGAATTCCGCCGAAACGTCTAATCCGACTGTTGCCTGAACCACTCTGCGGTGGTTTTAAGGCCGTCTTCAAGCGAGATTCGTGGTGTCCAGCCGAGTTCCCTGGCAGCTTTGGTCGCATCCAGGAATATCCGGTTGATGTCGCCGGCCCGAGGTGGAGCATGGACCGCCTTTTCGGTGTGGCCACAGTTGGCTGCCAGTACTTCGAATATTCGATTTGTGCTCGTGCCGACTCCGGTTCCGACGTTGAACGGTCCCGGCAGGGAATTTTCGGCTGCCTTTAGGACGCAGTCGACCACGTCGCCTACGAACACGTAGTCGCGTTCGTCGTTTCCATTGCCGAAGATTTTCAGCGGTTTTCTACCGAGCATCGCCTTCGCAAATATGGCGACAACGCCCGCCTCGCCATGCGGGTCCTGACGTGGCCCATAGATATTTGCGAGTCGGATGATCGAGTATTCGAGGCCAAATATCTTTTCGTAGACCGGCAGGTAGGTCTCAATCGCCAGTTTCGATGCTCCATACGGTGAGAGGGGGCGCACCGGTGTGGATTCAAGGGCCGGCAGCACTGCCGGTTCGCCGTATGCCGTGCCTCCAGATGTGACGTAGATGATCTTTATTTTCTCGTCTTCGACGGCCCGTATGCCTTCGAGCAAATTCAGCGCGCCCATAACATTGACATCAGCGTCCTTCACCGGCTCCCTGGCCGAAACGGAAACGCTGATTTGTGCTGCCAGATGAAAAACGAAATCGGGCCGGACCTCAGCGACGATGTCCCGCACTCCCGGTTTCCTGATGTCGATATTGCGGAGATCGAAGCCATCCGGGAGATTAGCCAGACGCCCTGACGAGAGATCGTCAATTCCCACGACCGAATACCCTTCGGCGATCAGGCGATCGACAAGGTGTGAGCCGATAAATCCTGCTGCACCTGTCACAAGGGCGGTCTTACTTGCCATATTCACTTTCTTTCTGCTCGGGATTCCTCAGGACGAAGTCCCAGTCGTATGTGACATCAGTTCTGAACCAGTTGGGGCGGGCACGCAGGCTTCGGCGTCGATAGCATCTCGGTGAAACTTCGTGCGGACGACCAGTTTGTCTGGTAATTGGGTGTACAAGGTCCATATCGGGATCGGACGCGGCACCGACAGTCATTGCGCAGGAAGGCTCGTACGCCGGATTGAAGTCGGTGTTGTCGTCGCTCACCTCTCTCACAGAGAACATGGACCTGTGGACCTCTCTACCGGTATTTCGCAGTCCAGGCAACGATACTGATGTCGCTTTCTGTCGGTGAGTGCGCGCTTTGGTCGAACTATTGATACGTTGAGGGGCCGTTACGTAGACCCCGCAAACGAAGCTGAGTTGGAAAATAGTAATCGGAAGACTAACGGCGAGTGGCATCGCATCGCAACATCATAGCGAGACAAGTACGTTGGCCTATTGTTGGTTATTGGTTTTGCACAGGTGGCGACGGTAGGTGAGATGATCGGGAGAAAGCTCTCCCGTGTTCGACCAGAGAATCGCCTGTCTCTGGAAATGGGTAGAATCGCTCGCAGGAACTACGCTGATAAATCCAGAAGAACGCACAGGACCACACAATGAATAAACTCAACATCATGGCCTCGCGGCATTCGGCTTTTTACAGCCCGATGATTTGCACAATCGCTGGAGGATTCCTTGAGAAGGAAGGCCTTACTGGTGAGTACCACGTGGTTGAACCGGGCCAAAGCAGCGGTGGAGCAGTGGCCGAGGGGCGCATGGATGTTGCCCAGGCCGCAGTATCGGCAAGCTGGGGTCCAATGGACCAGGGCAAGAAGCCGCCGTTCGCACATTTCGCGCAAATTAATCGGTACGACGGATTCTTCATTGCGGCGCGTGAACCCGATTCCAGTTTCTCGTGGAAAAAACTGCTGAGTGGAAAATTTCTTCACGTCCACGGAGGTCAGCCCGAGGCGATGCTTCGGTACGGTGCGCATAAAGAGGGAGTGAATCTTGCCGATGTAGACGACATCGAGTCGCCGGGCGGCGAAAAGATGATGGCGCAATGGCGAGAAGGACAGGGCGACTATTTTCACGAGCAGGGAGCGTTCCCTCAGCAACTTGAGTATGAAGGCCGCGCAAATATCGTCGGGTCGGTTGGAAAGGCGGTCGGGCCGGTGGCATTTTCGAGTCTCGTTTGCCGGTGGGACTGGCTTGAGTCCGACGACGCGAGGAGATTTGCGGCAGCGTACAAGGCCAGTCGTGAGTGGGTAAATACCGCTGATCCCAGCGAAGTGGCGAAGGCTGAAGCCAGTTATTTTCCCGATATGGCCGAGAGCGCGATTGCTTCGGCAGTCGGTTCCTACCAGGAACTGGGGACCTGGGACGGAGGTATTGCCGTAGAAAGAGACCTGTATGCAGCAGCTCTCGACGTATTTGAGCACTCGAACATGGTCAACTCGCGACATTCCTATGACGAGGTTGTCGTGCCGCCACCCGCCATCTGAGCACGCTCGAAGCTGAGTGCGCACGTAGTCGATGAAGCTACGATTTTGATGGCCACTCTTTTTCGTCGAATCGGAGGCCGAGAATACCGAATATCCTGCCCCACCTAGAGATTTGATCGTCCTGGAACAGGAGAGGCTGCCATCCGAGTTTCAGATAAATACTGATTGCAGGAAGTCGAAAGTCATCAGTCGAGAGGTATGAATAGTTTGGTGCTGAGTCGGCAAGAAGCCCGGTCACGGCTGCGACGGTCGCCTGGCCAGCACCCGTCTTGCGATGGTGTGAGTGTGCGACCACCCATTGCAGGCTGTGTCCATCCGGGTGCTGCGCCTTAGGGTAGACAGCCGCGGTGGAGGCAGCGACGACGGTGCCAGTGGGCAGGTGTTCAACAACAAAAAAACCTTCAGGCAACTTCTTTTGCATCATGCTGGCGAATGGTGAGGGTTCTTCGAATGCCGTGGCGAAGGTCTGCGCGTATGAGAGTCGATCTTCAGGAACGGCCTGACGGAGAAGGTAACCTGCGGGGACTGTGGGGACCTGCGGGACCGGTGCGTCACGGCGGATCATTTCAAGCTGGGGTTTTAGTGCTTCGCCGCCCGGATCAGTTAATCCGCTTAGTCGTTGATCGCTCAAATCCTGGCTACCCCGAGTCGCTCCATTAATGCATCGAGTTCCCTGTATGTGATGGGATCAGGTTTTACAGCCGGAAGCCGTGGGAACGCGCAGGTGAAGACGCCCCGTCTTCGAAGTATTTCCTTCGCAATCCAGTACAACTGGCCTTCTCCGAGCGTGTAGAGCTTTACCAGCGGCTGATACAGGTTCCACATCGATTCGGCCGCGATTTCGTTCCCAGCCTGAAAGGCGTCCCAGGTTTTGCGTACCACGTCGCACAGAGCAATACCCTGCATGGTGCCTTTCGCTCCGCGCCGCATTTCCTCGATGAAAAACACGCCGTTGGCTCCCCCGAACATCGAGAGTCGATTGCCTGCAAGTTCGACCGTGTCGCTGAACCTGTTCGGAGTCGGGAGAGTTTCGATTTTGGCGTAACACAGATTTTCATGCGCGCTCGACAGATCGGCGAGCATCCCGGGAGCGATCACGGCGCCGGTCATGTCCTGCATGAAAATCGGCAGCTCAGAGTTCTCAGCAACCTCGATGAAGTGCTGCCGCACCAGCGCAGCCGGTATGCCGGCAGTCGGCGGCGGAGCGATCATGACGGCGCCAGCGCCAAGAGCGCTTGCGATCCGCGTGTAGTGGATCGTCTGGACGGTGGAAGGTGGAAGGTGCACCGGTATTCATGACGACTTTTATTCGTCCGCGTGCCTGATCCACCACAGCGCTCAGAGCTACTCCGCGCTCATGGTCGTCGAGTTTGTTGATCTCGGAACCATAGGCGAGCCCGACTCCGTGAACGCCGCCGGAGATGGCGTATTCGACTTCTGAGCGAAGATCATCGAAAAGAATTTGGCCGTCCGCGTCGAACGGCATCTGCAGAATCGGAAAGACCCCTGTAAACGAGCGATCTACCATTACGGTGCCCTCTTCTCATGCCAGTTCACGTACAGCAGTGGAATAAATCCCCGGTGAACGTGAACTGGCTCCCCCATGTTCAGATTCAGGTCGCAGCCGTAGAGCCGTGAAAAACAGCGCCTACGTAGCGCTCCGATCTACATAGATCGTCTTCGTCTGCGTGAAGAATTCGATGGCCGCCTTGCCCTGTTCTCGATCTCCAGACGAACTTGCTTTCATGCCTCCGAATGGGACCTGTGGTTCGACTCCAGCGGTTTCGCCGTTGATTTTGACGATGCCTGCTTCGATACGGTCGGCAAAATCCAGAACAGAGTTGAGGTTCCGGGTGAATATGCCCGCGCTGAGGCCGTATTCGACGGAGTTTGCGATTTCTAGGGCGTCATCGGCGGTCGACGCAGGGATGATCGAAAGCACGGGACCGAAGATTTCTTCGCATGCGACGAAGGCGTCTGGTGCGACTTTCGTCATGACCGTAGGTTCGACGAAATAACCGGCGTCATAGCCGTTCCCGACGGGTACACCTCCGCCTGTGAGCACGTTGGCGCCATCAGCGACACCGCGGGCAATGATGGCCCGGATGTTGTCTTTCGAGGCCTGGTCTATAACTGGAACGATGATCGATTCAGGATTTGAGCCGGGGCCAATCTTGAGCCTCATGGTCTTTTCCACCACCAGGCTTGTGAACTCCTCCATCACGTTTCCTACGACAATTGCGCGGGACGTTGCAGTGCATTTTTGGCCCGAATATTTCATCGCCCCCGAAACGGTTATTTCGGCGGCCTGTTCGAGGTCGGCATCAGGCAGGACGATAACCGGGTTCTTGCCACCCATCTCGAGTTGGTAGCGGTTGCCGCGCCTGGCAGACTCCGCGGCGATGTTCATGCCGGTGCTGGTCGAGCCAGTGAATGAAACCGCGCTAACTCCCGAATTGGTCACCAGCTCGTTGCCAACTGTTCGGCCGGATCCGACGACAAGATTGAAAACACCAGCTGGCAGATCGACGGCTTCCCACATTCGTGCGATCAACGTCGCGACGTGTGGTGTGGCCGATGCAGGTTTCAGGACGATAGTGTTGCCGTAAACAAGCGCCGGAGCCATTTTCCAGATAGGAATGGCAACTGGGAAGTTCCACGGGGTGATCAGACTGACCACACCAAGTGGCATCCGGTTTGTATAGAGCAGAATGTTCGGATTTACAGAGGGAACGACCTGGCCAACGGGATTTGACCCTTCGACGCCGAAGTACTGCAGAAGGGCGATTGCCCGCCCGATTTCGCCACGGGATTCAAGAATGGCCTTGCCGCACTCTCTAGTAACGGCCTGTGCATATTCTTCGAGATTGTTCTGAAGGTAAGTTGCGGCTTTGAGGAGGTAACCGCCACGGGCGACCGATGAAGTTCGTCGCCAGCTTTCTTTTGCACCGGAGGCGGCGTTAATGGCAGCGTCGGCGTCGGCTGCGTTCGACGCTTGAAACTCGCCGATGACGTCAGAGAAGTTTGCCGGGTTAGTGCTCGTAGAGACTTCACCCGATGTGGAGTCGGTCCAGCCGCCACCGACATAGTTTTGATATCGCTCAGCCATGACATTTACTTCCAAACTCTGGAAAGGGCAGGCGTTTCATTTTTGGCCGACCCGTGGGTTGATCAGGGTTCACACCAGGGGCTTAATCGTAGCCCGGTACTGGTGTCAGAGGGATATTAGCAAACGCGCAAAGTGGTCTTCCGCAGAAGACCACTTTTTCGTGCAAGATTATTGCGATGAC
>JAQBVG010000100.1 GCA_027623655.1 Chloroflexota bacterium | reverse complement strand
GTCAGGCTCAAATACCCCGGCACAACAGGCCAAGAGGTTTAACTACGGGTTTTTGAGATAGTTACTTAGCGACATTGTCGGAGCGTTGGTAGTGGCTGTGCCCGAGTTGCTCAAGGAGGAAATCGATTCCGCGAACTCGGAAGTGCTGTTGTGGTTGGGAGGAGATGCGACGGTTGACCCGGTAAACCAGTTCAGCGTCCTTATCCAGGGCGATGGTGCCCGGGGTGCTCAACGCCTAGATCAACTCAGGAGCGAGGTTAGAACTTTCTCGCCTGTATGGCTGCCATGGGGCGCGGTGGGCCTGATGGTAGTCGGTGTTATGGGTCTTGCTCAGCAGATCGGGGCACAGCGGGACGGCATGTTCGCCGTTGGGATTCTGTTTGCGGCTACCGGTGCTACTCTCTGGATTACGAGCACAATCGCGGGCGATTCGTTGCTACAGGCACTGGCTGGTCAACCCTTTGAACCAGCCCTGCACGATAGGCCCGAAGGTTGGGGATTGCCTGTATCCGTGCGTGTGCTGGTCGGCGACATACGTAGCGAAATATTCTCAAGTCTCGCTTCGACTATGACCAGGTCCGGACTGCTATGGGTGATGGTCGGTGTCGGTCTGATCGCGTTTTCATGGCTGGTGTCAGTTATCGCGGCTTCGGTGAAAGGTCGTCACCACTGGTTGTTGACAAGAAAATCTGTTCGTGCGGCAACCTTCCTCGCGCTCGGAATTGCGGTGGTTCCTCTGCTCATGCTCGATTACCCTACCCGCGGCGGAAATATAACCTGCAACGGACATCTCGAACTGTGTGAGAAGCGATACGATGAAGTCACGTTTCCCGCGACACACAACGCGATGTCGACCTCGGCGAACAGGTGGTTTTTTCCTGCGCACGATGTGTCAATTCGTCAACAACTGGATGACGGCGTGCGAGCGTTGTTGATAGACACTCACTACTGGCAAACCGTCGCGTCAGAAATAGAGCAATTGAAAGCCAACCGGACGCTCAGGCCAGAAGTCATCGCCCTTATGGAGAACATCATTACCGATTTCGGTGCACCTCCAGGTGGAACATTTCTCTGTCATGTGACGTGTTGGCTCGGTGCGACGCACTTGACTGAGGCCCTCGGAGAAGTTCGGGAATTCTTGCACGAGAACCCGAACGAACTGATAACTCTGATAATCCAGGATGCGATATCAAGTGAGGACACGCAGGCGGCTTTCGTCGAGGCCGGGCTTGTCCCCTATCTGTTCGAATTTGAAGAAGGGGAGCAGTGGCCTACGCTCGAAGAGATGATCGACAGCGACAGACGGCTGGTCGTGTTTGCCGAGCAATCCAAACCGCCCCCAGGGTGGTACCTACATGCGTGGGACTACATACAGGACACACCAGTCAACCTTCGATCCGTATCGGAACTGACGTGCGATGCCAATCGAGGCAGCACACGTAACTCCCTGCTGTTGCTAAACCATTGGATCGACCACACTCCACCAGATCGGGTCCACGCTGCAAAGATGAACAGCTCTCAGGTCATCTTTGAGCGGGCTCAGATGTGCGCCGACGTTCGAGGGATGAAACCAAACTTCATTGCTGTGAACTTCCATCGTCAGGGAGATCTCTTCGGCGCGGTGGACAGACTGAACCGTATCAAAAGGTGACCTGCTGGCAGAGATGTAGCCAGGTCAACTGTTAGAAACTTTGATCGTTGCTGGTGCGATCGTTGAAACCGGGCCGATCCCGTGATTCACTGAACGCCGCTGCGTTCAACGCTCGTGACGTTCTCAATCGAGCAATCCGGCCGAATGACCATCACGCCGCGGCTCGCTCGCTCGTCGAATCGTTCATGAATTATCCGCTATTCGCCGCCGCGTACAGCGGGCTTAAGTTCGGCTCTGGGTTTGAGCTTTATGGCACCTTTGGGTAGCGTAGCAGCGGTTCTTTACCGTATTCGATGAGTTGCGTAATTATCGAAGAGTCCGGTCTGCATGCGACGAGAGTGTCTCAGCGGACGTTCCGACGGAGTAGTGTCCACGTACGTGGTGTACGAAGCGTCCCCGTACTGACCGGGAAACAAGACCATCGCGCCATCCTCGACAACAAGTTAGAAGGAGGACGACGCGATGGCCGAGATCAGCATGGAGGTTCGCAGCTGGCTGCGCAAGCGGCTTGAGGAGGCAGACCCCGATCTGCTACGTGAGATGGTGAGTTCGTTCGTGCATATGTTGATGAGCGCCGAGGCCGACGCCCTGTGCGGGGCCGACTACGGGGAACGGAGCGAGACGCGCATCAACCGGCGTAACGGGTACCGTGAGCGTGAGTTCGACACGAGAGTGGGCACGATGGGGCTTGCGATCCCGAAACTCAGAGCGGGCAGCTACTTTCCGGAATGGCTGCTTGAGCCCCGTCGGCGCGCCGAGCGGGCCCTGGTGGCGGTGATAACAGAGTGCTACGTCGCCGGCGTGTCAACGCGCCGGGTAGACGGCCTGGTTCAGACGCTCGGAATAAAAGGGATCTCGAAGTCCCAGGTGTCGGAGATGGCGAAGAGCCTGGACGAGGGGGTTGAAGCGTTCCGCAACCGGCCGCTGGACGGCGGGCCTTACCGGTACCTGTGGCTTGACGCCCTGACCATGCGCTGCCGGGACGGCGGGAGGATAGTGAACGTCGCCGTAGTTGTCGCCACGGCCGTCAACACCGACGGCCACCGCGAGATCCTCGGCATCGACGTGGTCACCACCGAGGACGGGGCGTCCTGGACCACTTTCTTGAGAGGGCTGGTCGCCCGCGGGCTCTCCGGAGTGTGGCTTGTGACCTCTGATGCCCACGAGGGTCTAAAAGCCGGCATCGCTTCGGTGCTGCCGGGTGCCTCGTGGCAGAGGTGCCGGACACACTTCATGCGCAACCTCCTCACGCGGGTACCGAAGAGCGCCCAGGGGCTGGTAGCTACGCTCGTACGCTCTATCTTCGCCCAGCCGTCCGCCGACGAGGCGTGGGCGCAGCACACCCGGGTGGTCGAGCAGGTCTCAAAGCGCTTCCAGCAGGCCGCCGAACTGCTGGCGGAGGCAGGGGAGGAGATCTTGGCCTACACAGCGTTCCCGAAGGAGCACTGTCGGCAGATCTGGTCGAACAACCCCCAGGAGCGGCTCAACAGGGAGATCCGGCGGCGGACTGATGTAGTTGGCATCTTCCCGAACCGGGCGGCGGTGATCCGTCTGGTGGGGGCAGTGCTGGCCGAGCAGAACGACGAGTGGGCCGTCGCCAGGCGCTACATGGGTGCAGAGTCACTGCGACCTACGGCACCGAGCGATGGTGGGTCGGAGAAAGAGAAGAAGCCGATCACCGAGGCCGCATAGGCAATCATGGGAAACAGGATGACGCGAAACGCTTCATACACCACCTTGACGGACGTGACCCAAATCCAGCGCGAATGCCGACCAAATTACGATGTCCCCCAGAATCACGTACGACTCAGCGGGTCTCGACAATTCAACGAAATATGGAGTCAGCAATAGCGGAATCGTTGCCAACGCTAAGATTGTTAGTAGCGAGTCCTTTACGCGGATCGCTGTTATCACGCGTTCCTGACTCATTTCACCCAAAATGATTGCCGACCATGTTCCGTGAATGCGACCTCACTAAATAAACCTCGAGCGTTCTTTCGAGCCTGCCGAGTGGTCGATGTACACACTGATCGTCTCGGTGAAGAAATCGAAACCTTCCGTGCCCTGCTCACGCTGTCCGGTCCCCGACGCTCTAAGACCCCCAAACGGCATGTGCACCTCACCACCCAGGGTCGGCGCATTTACGTGCACCATCCCGGTTTCAGCCGTATTGATGTACTCATAGGCCTGGACTAGATCGCGTGTGTAAACCGACGACGAAAGGCCGAACTCGACATCGTTTGAAATTTCTACGGCCTCCCGTAGGTTCGACGCCCGAAAAACGCTGAGAACGGGGCCAAAAATTTCTTCTCTGGCGATGCGCATGTTCGTTTTTACATCCGTAAAAATCGTTGGTTCGACATAGTACCCGTCACTGAACTCACCATCCTGTAAATGATGCCCACCGAAAGTGAGACGAGCTCCTTCCTCGGTGCCGATGCCGATGTACTCAAGCACCGTGTCGAGTTGGTTCTGACTTGAAAGCGGCGCAACGTCCTTCGACTCGTCCATCCCGTCGCCAATCGTCAGGGACGCGGTCTGTGCGATCAGAGTCTCCAGAAACTCGTCGTAAATACCGTTTTCGACGATCGCCCTCGAAGTGGCCGTGCACCGCTGACCTGTTGATCCGAAGGCACCCTGTACGACCCCCGGAACGGCCTTTTCTAGGTCAGCATCGTTCAAGATAATCGCCGCGTTCTTGCCGCCCATCTCGCACTGAACTTTTTTTAGTAACGCCGACGCTCTTGCGGTGATCTCGGTGCCGATCGAAGTCGACCCGGTGAACGATATTCCGCCGACCCGTTCGTCCTCAACCAGTGTGTTGCCGACGGATCCGCCCGGGCCGGTCACGAGGTTCAGCACCCCGGGAGGCAGGCCTGCCTCTTCGAATATCTCGACCAGTTTTACTGCAGATAGCGGTGTTGCAGAAGCGGGTTTGTAAACGACGGTGTTGCCCGCGATCAGGCATGGAGCCAGTTTCCAGGCCGGAATCGCAAGTGGGAAGTTCCATGGAGTAATCAGTGCAACAACGCCGATTGGCCGTTTTACTGTATATGCGACGGTGTCGGGCAGTTCGGAAGGTGTCGTGTACCCGAATAGTCTGCGACCCTCGCCGGCAGCGTATTCGATGATGTTCATGGCGCGTTTGACTTCGCCCTTTGCATCGGCGATCGGCTTGCCTTCTTCCAGGGTGATCGCCTCTGCGAGTTCTCCTGCACGTTTTCCCATGATTTCGAGCGCCCTGTACAGAATCGCGCCCCGGCGTGGTGCGGGTGTGTTAGCCCATTCTCGCGAGGCCGCGTGAGCGGCTGCGATCGCGTTTTCTGCGTCCTGGGGAAGGCTGGACTGAAATCGGCCTAAGATCCGGGTCCTGTGGGCCGGGTTAGACACTGGATATACCTGGCCCGAAACGGAATCAACCCAGTTGCCTCCGATGTAATTCTGATAGGTCCTTGACGACGAATCTTCTACCATTACTGTCTCCGAAAAATGCTCACGCGGCCGATCGCTGCCCGCCTGGAACCGTTACCGGTATTTTCTAGCTGGGATAGTACCCGTATATGACCCTTTCGGGCTGGCGTGACAGGCCATTCGCAGATAATCTGACCACGCGAACGCAACGCGTGTTCCGTTATGGAGTCGCGCACTCGTTCCTCTTTGAGATCAGTGATTTGACTGGAGTAAGCAAGCGTATGTCACCCAGCGGTAGCACCACCGTCACAATCCACACATCGTCGACCAGCCCGGTAATTACGGATAGAGCAGTTCAATTGCCTGACTACGATCAGGAGCGGCTCGAAGATGTAGGATTCCTGGCTTCGATGACGTTTGTATTGATGTGTAACTATCACGAGACCGGTCATTTCGGCGGCCCGACGGCCTATATGCCGTATACGGTCGCGAGTCACCTGGCCGGCCCGGAAAACGGTGGTATGACGTTCGATTACCGCCGGCCCAAGCACCCCTTCGCCGACAAATTCCTGCTGGCCGGTGGCCACAACGCACCCGCCACCTACGCTCTCTGGATGATCATGGGTGAGGCGCTTGACCGCAAGCACAGAGCGACCGGCGACGACCGCTACAAGATCGATCCAAAGACATCGATGCTGGCGATCGATGCACTCGGATTCCGCCGGGGCGCAGGCGCGCTAAAGACAATTCTTACTAAAAACGACCTCACAGATCACCCTGCGATGGCTCAGGCGAAAATCCGCGGGATACGGTCGCTGTCGGGTCACTCGGAATCTACCGACCTGACCAACGATGTCAACGGTGGCCCATCTGGAATCGGAATCGCGACAGCAGCTGGTAAAGCTGCTTTCTGGGACATGATGGGCGCGGACCCTTCGCTGAAGATCATCGCGCTCGAAGGTGAATTTGCGCTCACATCCGGCCACTCGCAGGAGTTCAAGACCCAGGCGGTCGCGCAGAGGGTCGGAAAACGACTTCGTGTGCTGCTCTCTTACAACAACGCCGGAATTGACGATGAACTTATCGGCAGCGTCGTCAAGGAACCTACTTACAACATCGAAAACCAGTGGTCGTCGTACGGGTGGAACGTCCTCAAGGTAGATGACGCAACAGACTACAACCAGGTTGTCGGCGTCCTGAAGGCGATGGAAGACTGGGATACGTCAGACCGTCGACCGATGATCGTCGTGGGGAAGACAGTCAAGGGTTTCTGGCCCGGTGCCAGGGATGGCAAGCTCCCCAATGGCGTAAAGCAGGTGGTGGATCACGCCAGCCACGCATACGGCATGCCTATGAATGGCGATTATTTCCAGGCACTTGCGAGTTCATTCGAGGAAAAATACGGCGTTACTTTCGAAGGTATTCGCGATGGTGCTGTGAAAGACACCCGCGAAAAACTTCTGCAGCTGAAGACCAACATCGATATCGCCCTGTCTGTTCTTGAGAAGACTGGTCTTGGCGACTGGCTCGCAGAACGGCTTGTCGAGATTGGCGATCAGGTCAACGACAATTTGCCCCTTCGGGTCGACCCCAGTACTGAGCCGTTCCTCGACGAACGACTCCGTGTTAAGAACTTGCCGGCCGAGGCCACGACTTATACCGCCGAAAACCCCGTTACCGGGGAGAAGAAGGACGTGAACATCGCGCTCTTCGAGCAACCCGGTGCGGTAAAAGGAACTCGCCGTGCGATTTCCGAAATCATCAAGTACGCCAACTATGTAACCGACAACCGGTTCGTAATTATCGCGGCCGACCTTGCTGATTCGATCAACGTCAACAACGGCTCATTGTGGGGGCACTATGACCCGATCGACAACATAGTCGGCACTCGCCTGAAGGCACCGATTCAGGAGGCTGGTAACGCAAGTACGGCGGTCGGATTTACCAGTCAAACGCTTTCGAAGGATCCAAAAAAATTCAACGGCGTATGGTCCATTTCAGGTACTTACGGTGCTTTCACGCCGCTCATGTACCTGCCGCTTCGTGTCTGGAGCCAGCAAAACCAGGACAGCCCGTTCCGCATGGGCGTGGCGCACATCCTTGCCGGCCACTCAGGCCCTGAAACCGCAGCCGACGCTCGGACCCACTTCGGCATATTCGCTCCCCAGGTTTGGAAACTGTTCCCAAGGGGGCAGGTTATCGTCCTGAACTTCTGGGACTATAACGACGTGGCACCCGGCTACTTCGCCGCGGCAGAGATCGCCGCCCGTGACCCCAAGGTCGGTGTAATCGTCCTTGAAGTCGCAAGACCCGACTTTGCAGTCGCTGATCGTTCGAAGTTTGCCGACACCGATCTCCGGGCGGCAGCAAAAGGCTTCTACCTCATTCGAGACTACGATCCCGGCAAGCCAAAGCACGGTGTGGTCGTCTCGCAGGGTTCCAGTTCAACTGTGAACCTTGTGAAAGTGCTACCGAAACTGGAAGCTGCTGGCGTAAACGTGAAGGTTGTTGCCGCGATCAGTGAAGAACTGTTCGACCGACAACCAGAGTCCTACAGGGATAGCGTACTGTCCGACGCCGAAAAATTCGATCTGATGGTGGTCACCACCGGGACCCGGCGTGTCTGGCCATTAGCCGGAGTGGGTCCGCTTACCGACAAGTACTCACTTACCTCGGACTGGGACAACCAGTGGTTGAGTGGTGGCACAGAGGACGACGTTATCAGGGAAGCTCACCTCGACGAAGATTCGATTTTCAATGCGGTGAAACGCTTCGCAGATGAACGTAGCGCCAGGATGTCGAAACAGGCAGCCGCGTTCAACGGTCATGGCGGATAGCTGCACTGGCGTTCGATGAAGGACCTGTGGAACGGGCGACGGATTCATTTCTGTCGCCCGTTTTGTATTTGTTGTGGCGGGTATCGTTGCTCCTTTCTGAGGCCCTGGTACATCGCAAGCGATCGTGACCTTGGCCCAAACTGTGACGGAGAACTGATTTGGTGAAGCGGATATCGATTGCCGGGTGTGCGCAGGAAGTTTCTACTTTCAACCCGGTGCTCAGCACCTATGAAAATTTCAGCATTGCCCGGGGCGACGAAATCTTCGAGCGAAGCAAGGGCAAAAACTCCGAAATTGACGGTGCCGTGAACGTGCTTCGCGGCGGAGGCGATATCGAGGTCGTGGCCTCGTACATGGCGGGCGCCACCAGCGCGGGCCCGCTCGATCGGGATTCATGGGATCGGATTGCCGGAGAATTCCTGGACGCCCTGAAACCGTTTGCAGGACAAATACAGGGTGCCTACTTTGCGATGCGCGGATCGATGAGCGCCGAGAATGAAACCGATCCTGAAGGCTACCTGCTGGAAAAATCGCGCGAGATCCTGGGATCCGATATTCCGATCACTATTTCTCAGGACATTCACGGAGTGGTCACCGCAAAGATGCTGAAACACATCGACGGCGTGGCCGTGTACCACACCTACCCACACGTTGATTTCGCCGATACCGGGGCAAGGGCGGCTCACCAGCTTCTGCGGATGATCAACGACGGCGCCAGGCCGGTGACGGTCCGATTGCCCATCCCGGCTCTCGTGCGCGGAAAGCAACTGATCACAGAAACCGGCCTCTTCGGAAACCAGGTCAGGTATCTCAGGGAACTGCATGGCGATCCCCGAGTCCTGAATGCGGGGTTCCAGATCGGGAACCCGTTTACCGACGTGCCTGAACTCTGCAGCCAGGTAATCGTTGTCACCGACAACGACGAAAAATTCGCCCGAGAAATCGCCTTGAAGGCGGCCAGCGAGTTCTGGGACAACCGTTACGAGATGCATGCCGAACTCATTGGGCTTGAAGAGGCTGTCGCAAAAGCCAGCAAAATGAAAGGCCCAATCGAGTTCACCGACGCTGCCGATGCTCCCAGCTCGGGTGCCTCAGGCGACAGCAATGCAATCGTTGCCGAAATGATCCGTACTGGCTATCGACACACCGTTCTTGCACCCATCGTGGACGCCTCCGCTGTGGTCCGAGCGGTTGAAAAGGGGATTGGCGGCAAAATTACTGTGAAACTCGGTGGGTCGCTAGATCGGAGGTTCACTCCGGTCGAGGTGAAGGCCACCGTCGTTTCGATCTCTGATGGCATCTTTGCACTCGAGATATGGCCGGGCACAGAACACGCAGGGCCTACGGCAGTCCTCGAATCAGGGAACTACACATTTGTCGTATTTTCTCGCTCAGTCAACCTGGTCGACCGCGCACCGTTTTTCGCAAACGGGCTCGACCCGAAAGACTTCCACTCGATAATCGTGAAGTCGCCGTTCTGCGAGCCGGAATTCTTCGACGACTGGTGCGAGATCAACCTGAACGTTGAGGATCTGTCAGAACTCAGTGCTCTGGGGTCATTTGGCGCCCAAACGAGTCCGTCTGACATTCGTTTTCGTTCTCAACAGATCAACATTTAGTGCTGCCTTAATGGCAAAAAACTAGGTTGAGCGCTGAGTTCTGACAGAACCGCTAATGCCCGCCGCCTTTGCCTGGCATGTGATGGGCAGCTTGTGGCCGCGATCTATCATCGCCTTGCGCTCAGCAAACCGGCTTTTACGAGCGCACCCTCTAAAAAATCGTTCTCCAGCGCAAGCTCACCGATCTTGGC
>JAQBVG010000099.1 GCA_027623655.1 Chloroflexota bacterium | reverse complement strand
GCAGACTCGAAACTGTCGATTGCCCGTTCGTCGAACGGTTCGGGCGCTGAAGCTCGTCCGAAAAGCGCAGGTATCGACAGAACGACGACCAACATCGTCGTGAGCAGTAACCAGGCGCGCCATGTTGTGCGATCGACTTCGGGAATATTCCGCTCGAGCGGCTCAGTTCCTCGCACGACCGGTGTTGAGTTCATGAACCGGACTTTCGATCAGCCAGCGCCAGGATCGGGGGGGTACGTAGTGCGAGCGCCGGGCATGATCTCGACAAATGCATACTTTGGTTTCGACTTTGAGAATTGGCCATGCGAAAGGCCGAACCGATCAGTACGGTCGTCTGTCAACTTTAGAGTTTCACAGTTTGATCGCCAGGTTGTTTCGCCCGGGACATCGCCGATGTGAAACTGCGCATATGGTACGAAGATGCCTCGCAATGATCAAAATTTCCATCTACTCTTGACTTCAAGTTGACTTGAACAAGTAGGCTGTTGGACGATGAATGAAGAGTCAAGGAATCGCGTGGATGGGAAACATGACATCGTCCGAAAATGGTGAGTATTCATATGAGGATCTTGGTCACCTGATGACGCTGATGACCGGTGACGAGAAACACTCGTATAGCGCAACCTCCACTCTCGATGTCGTCTGGACACTCTACGATTCCGTCCTCAACGTCGATCATGAGCGGCCAGACGATCCGGACCGCGACCGGTTCCTGTTATCCAAAGGCCATGGACCGATGGCTTACTATGCTGTCCTTGCAGCCAAGAAATTTATTCCAGCCGACATGTTGAGTGATTGGGGTTCTTACGATTCACCGCTCGGATATCACCCTGATGGAGCATTGATCCGAGGAGTCGAGATAGGAACCGGTTCGCTGGGGCATGGACTACCCATCGCGGTCGGGATGACACTCGGCCTGCGGATCAAGAAAATGAGGACGCCCGGTGTATTCTGCCTGGTTGGGGACGCTGAACTTGATGAAGGGAGCAATCACGAGGCGATTGCGCTGGCAGGTCGGCTGGGACTGGAACAACTTACGGTGATCGTGATCGAGAACGGTTCAGCGTCGCATGGGTGGCCGGGTGGTATTGCCTCGCGATTCGAGATCGAAGGCTGGTCGTCGGCGACCGTGAACGGTCGGGACCACGAAGACATTAAGTCGGCACTGACCCAGCGCCATCCCGGAGTACCACACGTGGTGGTAGCACAGGTTGAGAAAAAGTAATGCCGTCAACCATGCGAGATGCATTCATCGATACCATTGGTCTGATGCTCGAAACCGATCCGGACGCAGTTGTCGTGCTTGCCGATATCGGGGTGTCGCAGTTCAAAGCGGCAGGATTGATCGAGAGGTATCCCGACAGGTTCATCAATTGCGGCATTCGAGAACAGTTGATGGTAGGTGTCGCAGCAGGGTTGGCGAAGGAGGGCTTTCGCCCGATCATTCACAGTTATACCCCCTTCCTGATCGAACGCCCATTCGAGCAGATAAAGATTGACTTTGCCCACCTGGGGCTTGGAGGAGTATTTGTTAGCGTCGGGGCATTGTTCGACGCTGCATCGAGCGGTCGTACGCACCAGGCTCCGGAAGATGTCGGACTGCTGAAACTACTGCCCGAGTTTGAAATGTACGTGCCGGGGCACCCTGATGAGGCCTCGGTTTTGCTTCGTGCGGCCGGCTCAAGCAACGGCCGGGTATACGTCAGGCTAACCGAGGATTCGAACTCGCTCGCTCGCCCGATTGAACCCGGCAAAATGCATGTCGAACGACGTGGTCCTGTGGGTTCCCCGGTCGTAATTGCGGTGGGTCCGATGCTTGACCGAGTTCTCGATGCCGTGAGCGATCTCGCAGTGACCGTCCTCTATGCCACGACTGTGATGCCCTTCGATAGTTGGACGTTGCGGGATACCATGGCCACTGAAATCGTGCTGGTTGAGCCGTATCTGATCGGCACTTCGTCTTCGGAAATTTCGGGTGCGTTGCATGATCGTCCACACCGTCTGCTCGCCCTTGGTGTGCGAAATACGGAGTTGCGCCACTATGGCACACCCGAGGACCACATCAAGGCTCATGGACTCGACTCTGATGGGATCCTGAAGAGTATTTCGAGGTTTCTCTACCCGTCTTAGTCCAGTGTGGCGCCTTATTCGGGCAGTCGTTGAGTTGCGGATGAACTACACTCGCACAACAGCCAATACCATGACCTCGATTGCAACTCGGCGAAGGCACTAACCGACTCCACCGGAAAAGGACGTAAAACGTGAAATCGAATCCATTGAGAGCCGGCGTTGAGCGTGGGGAACTGCAAATCGGCACGTGGGTAAACATGTTGCGTAACCCGGCATCTCTGACGATGTTCAAGCAGGCAGGACTCGACTTCGTCAGGCTCGACATGGAGCACTCTTCACCGTCGATCGAAACCGTCGCCGATTTTGCCGCCATGGGACGTGCCCTCGATCTCCCGGTGATGGTCAGACCACCGGAGGCCAACCGAGAATGGATAACCCGATTGCTCGACGTCGGAATTTACAACCTGCACTGCCCGCAGGTGGACACGCCGGAGCATGCAGCTGAAATAGTCGCGGCATCGTACTACACGCCGCGAGGGTCGCGGGGCATGAGCGGGGCAAGCCCAGGCAACGACTATGACATGACAATGCCTGTGATGGAACGACTGAAATTTACCAACGACCAGGTGTTTATCACGGTGATGTTCGAATCTGCACAGGCGTTCGAGCACGTGGACGAGATTGCAGCGATGGACGGTATCGACGCACTGACACTCGGACCTCAGGACCTTGCGCAGGATCTCGGCGTTTTCGGTACACCTGACCAGAACAGGGTGCTGGACGAAAAGCGGATGCAGATCGTCGAGGCAGCGAAAAAGTACGGCAAGACATGTGCGATGCTCGTGAGTTCAGCTGAGCAGGCACGACAGTGGAGAGATGCCGGTGTGCTGATTGTCAACTATTCGACGGACGTTGCCGTCTTAATGGAGGGTTATCGGGCGGCCATGAACGAAATTCGGGCCTGACGGTTCCCTGTTGAACACGGTCGAATACGGTTCGCCCTCTACGTAAGTTTCGCTAGCGCGTCGATAACGAGTGCCAGTTCGGTTTCCGTAAGATCGGCAGAATTCAGTTTTCTTGTGATCTGACCTGCGCGCCATTCGTACCAGTTGTCCAGCGCTGCGGTACCTAGTTCGGTTAATTCCAATCGTGAAATGCGACGATCTTTGTGATCGGGCTCACGGGTGATCAGTTTTGTTTTGACAAGAGCTTCGACTATCCCCGTTACCGTTGGTGCCGTCACCTGTTCGGCCTGAGCAAGTTGTCCGATCGTGCATCCGCGGATCCCGGAAATCGTGTGCAACGCTGAAAGGCGTGCAGGGGTGATCCTGGACGCGTGGTATGAGCGTCGAAGTGAACGTTCGAGTTGTAGAATGACGCCGCTCAGTTGCTCGGCGTTAGATTTCAGTTCGCTGAACCGCTCGTCCGGTAATCGCAAGCTAGACCCTTGTTGACTTATTAGTTAGTATAGCTAATCATTAGCTTATCAAAGTAAATGTTGAACGGGGAGGCAGGCATGGGTTCTGACGGGCTGGGCCCTATTGGTCAAATTGCGCTGCACGTGAGCGACGTTGAGAAATCGGTGGAGTTCTACGGCGGATTACTCGGCATGGTCAAGATTTTCGCCGCTCCGAACCTGGCATTTTTTGACAACGGCGGTGTTCGGCTGATGCTGAGTTCTGCAAAGGAATCTTCTGGCGAGTCTTCTGACAAACCGGGCCAGGAATCTGTCCACGAGCATGGTCCAGCGCATGGGTCGGTCATTTACTACCGGGTTGACGATGTTCAAACCTCGTATGAACAGTTCGTGTCGGCGGGTGTCGTTTTCCAGGACGAACCCCACATCGTTCATTCTTCAGCGAATTACGAGTTGTGGATGTCGTTTTTCAAGGACCCCGACGGCAACCAGCTGGCGATAATGTCGGAGATCGGTGAACTGAGCTAAGTGCCGGCAAATTTAGTGTTCATTTCGGTTCACTGCGCGGTCGCTTCGTAGTTCGACCGGAATATGCCAGTGCTGTGTACATCGCCATGGTAGTCTGTCGCCCAGATTGAACGACCGGTTCATTGATGGGAGCAACAACGACTCCGCATTGTTCCGGCGACCGGATTCGACCTCACTGCTTGATGGTTGACCTGTCGGAGTTCAACTGCACAGAACCGACATCATGATCTCGAATGGAGCACTGCCTAAATGAGTGAGGTCCAACAGGTTATCGCGACGACCTATTACCGGACGTTTTCAAAGTCTTATCCTGTTCTGGCCCGGATAAAACCCGGGACAACCGTGGCCACCAAAGCTCTCGACTCCGGCGGGCAGGACTTGCATGGCGACCATCTCTCAGAGCCTGGTAATCCACTGACAGGCCCCTTCTACGTTGAAGGTGCTGAACCGGGCGACTCGATCTCAGTCCATCTGTCGAAGGTCAGACTGAATCGCGACTGGGGCTACACGTCTTACAGGTTGGGGCTGGTGGCGTTGACCCCGGAGTTGGTGGAGACGGTCTACTCAAGCCACTTCAAGCAGGACCTTGTGCGCATGAATCGAGCCGATATTTTGCCATGGGACATCGATTTGGAGCGAAATACTGTTCGCCCGCGTAACCCGGAAAGCGATGCGCAGTCTCGAACACTTGAGTTCGACGCATTGCCGATGCTGGGCTGTATCGGAGTCGCCCCGGAAGGGGACTTCAGTCCTACATCGGGTCCCTCTGGTGCTTATGGCGGCAATATCGACTACAACCGGATCGGCGAAGGATCGACTGTTCACCTGCCGGTATATCAACCAGGCGCCTACCTGTACCTGGGCGATGGCCATGCACTTCAGGCGGATGGCGAGCCGTTGGGAACCGGCATCGAGACCTCGATGGACGTGGAGTTCTCGGTCACCGTGCACAAGGGACGGAAACTTACCGGGCCGAGGGTTGAAACCGACAGTTTCATCATCAGTGTGGGCAGTCAGCCGGAGTTTGCGAGCGCGCTGAATCGTGGCTTACAGATGGCAACCAGTGACATGGTGAGATGGCTTGCTGCCGATTACGGCATGGAAGACTGGGCCGCACACATGTTGGTGGGAATGGTCGGGAGTTACGACGTTGTGACGGTGGCTGGTTCAATGGCACTTCGGATTCCGAAATCGAAGCTGCCTTAGGAATGCCGGGGGCGACAGGGGTCGCTGGTCGGTTCACTCATGTTGCGGTCCCCGGCGGGGGATTTGAGAGTGGCGCGGCGTACACGATCGGAACTGCAGAAACGTTGCTACCGCACTGTGGCGATATGTGGGCGGGCTGGGCCCACGCCATCTTTTGAATGGCGCGTCAAGGAGCCTGAGCTCCCGGGCTGAGGATAACCAGCCCACCCGGCACAAAGGTATCGACACCCCGCTGCTGAGTTACCTGCTTGCGGTTGTTCATGGGTGTGGTAAAGGTAAATAATGCCTAACGGACGTCTGTGTCGACGGATCCCGCAACAGGCTCATCTCTGGCAACGCGATCAGACTGTTCGTTTCGAAAGTCGCTCATCGTTGTCAAATTGAAAGTCGATCGCGGTGTCGGTCATATTGCGGCGAGACATGCCGGGAGAAACATGCAAAAACGTCAGCTCGGTAGTGGTGGACCCGAAGTTCCCGTGATTTGCCTGGGTGCCTGGCCGCTCGGAGGCGGCATGGGAAGGATTCCAGACGATCAGGCGATCGCCACGATCCACGCCTCGATAGATGCCGGCGCCAATTTCATCGACACGGCGGAGGGTTATCGCACGAGCGAATCGGTCCTTGGCGAGGCGCTCAAAGATCAACGCGACGACGTGGTCCTGGCAACCAAGCTTACGGGCAATCATTCACTCAAACACATGACCTCGGCTGTTGAGAATAGTCTGCGGGCGCTGGGTACCGACCATATCGATCTGTACCAGTTGCACGGTCATCGGCCAGATACGCCGATCGCAGAGACGATGGCGAATCTCGAGACCCTTCGAGAAGCCGGTAAGATCCGCTATATAGGGGTGTCGAACTTCTCTGGCGAACAACATCGTGAGGCCGCGCAATACGGGGTCATCCATAGTTCTCAGCCCAGGTACAACATGCTCTACAGGAAGCCCGAAGAGGCGATTTTACCGGCATGTCTGGAGTTGGGGATCGGGGTGATACCTCACTCGCCACTCGCGAAGGGAATGCTTACTGGCAAATACCGACCGGGCCACACATTTGCAAGCGACGACGAGCGAACAGACAAGCCTGAATTCAAGGATGATGTTTTCGCCGCCGCCATGCCTGTGGTTGAAAAGCTGCTCGCATGGGCTGCTGACAACGGGCGTGAGGGTGCTCAACTTGCAATCGCCTGGACACTTGCTCATCCCGCAGTTATTAGCTGTATTGTCGGCGCGAAGACCCCTGAGCAGGCCATCTACAACGCTGCTGCAGGTGACTGGCGTTTGTCGGATGGGGACATGGCTGAGATATCGGAGATACTTGGCGAATATCAGTTGACCGTATAGCTGACTGCGTCGAAGAAATCACCGAAGAGGTCACATGTATGCCGCCGAAAATAACCCATCTGGCTGACGGTGTTCCAGAGGAGATTTTGTGACGAAAACCCGGTCTGTTACGTCTTCAGATGATGTTTCAATTGTCTACGACATGTGCGGTGATGAGCCGAACGCGGTGGTGTTCGTTCACGGCTGGACTTGTAATCGATATCACTGGCGAGACCAGGTCCAGACGTTTTCGAACCGATACCGGACTATCGCTATCGATCTCGCCGGGCATGGTGAATCAGGTCTCGGTCGTTTGAAATACACGATGCCTGCGTTCGCCGACGATGTAGTCGCGGTGCTTGATCAGGAGGAAATTTCAAGGGCGGTCCTGGTCGGCCATTCGATGGGTGGGATGGTCATTCTTCACGCTGCCCGGATACTCGGCCAAAGGGTCGTTGGACTGGTTGGAGCCGATACTTTCAAGTATTTGCGAGATGACCCTCCAACCGGAAAACAGGCAGAGCAAGCGAGGTACATAGCCAGCGACTATGAGACTGCTATCAAAAGAATCGTGCTGAACATGTTTACGGTTGAATCCCCTGAAGCGCTAAAGAAAAGTATTTCCAGCGGGATGATTTCGGTCCCGCGTGAAGTAGCCATTGGAGCGATGCAGGGGATGGCTGAGGATGAGCCGTTGCATGACCTGGCAGCCGCACTGAAAATGCCAAAAATGACGATCAATGCGATTGGTAGACCAATGGATCGAGAGGTCGCGGAAAGCGCCGGTGTCGAGGTCAGGTTTGTTACTACAGGTGGACACTTCGTGATGAACGAAGACCCGGAAACTTTTAATCGACATTTGGCCGAGTTGTTAGAACGGGCTTTCTGATCCTTGCAGAGATGACAGTGGTAAGAGGGTAGCGTTTTTTTAGTGCCGCGTCGATGTCAGTAAGCAATCGAAGGAGGCACTCTCGTTTCGGTGACGTATTTCCAAAACCAGGTACTGGTCCATTGTGTCTACCGTTACCACGGGGGAACGCGGAGGCTACGTGCGACCCGATTTTCCACCCACCGGTTTCCATGGACCTCCCCCGTCATCGGCAGTAAACCGGCACGTCTCGCGATCAATGGATGGCCATGACTGACTTTAGCTTTGCAACATCTTCTATCGATAATCCAGCGTCGCCGCGTTATGTGGTTGAGTGGGCGATCGAGCACGGATTCAACGGTGTCGAGTTCAATGCCCCTGAAATCCGCCTGGGTGACCTGACTTTGGAGGACCGGCAGTGGATGTTGCTGATGTCGAGCCAGCACCACCTGCGGTACACGCACCACTTTCCGGGGACAGCCCTTCCGGGTTCGCACGACGAGGCAACAAGGGAACGCGACCTTGCGGAGCTCATAAGCGAGATCAGGGTGGCGGGGGAACTCGGGGTCGAGGTGGTTATTTTTCATCCGGGCAGACTCCACGTTCCCGGGGTAGAGCGGGAACAGGTTTCCGAAGCGGACCGTGCCGTGTCGTTGTCTCACTTCGTCGACTTCATGAAAGCCGTTGCCCCGATCGCCGAGGCTGCGGGAGTTGTGATCGGTGCGGAGAACATGCACTACAACCCCGGATGGCTGATACGGACGCACGGTGAACTGGCGGATGCGATCGACGAGATCGGAAGCCCGGCAGTGGGGACAACGTTCGATGTCGGGCATGCGTGGGGGTCGGGCGGCATTGATGCCGGAATTACGACGTTTGGTGATCGGATCGTCCATGTCCAGGTTCACGATTGCCGGGGTCCTGAGGGTGCCGGAAACGTCATGGATCAACACCTGGAGATCGGAACGGGTGTGCTTGAGTGGGGATCGGTTGGCGAGTTGATGAGGTCGAAATCGTTTATTGCGACGCTTGAGATTTCGGCGAGCCTTGTTGATCGAGAGGATGGGTGTGTGCGGAGCCGGGACGTGTTGCGGGGTCTCTGGGGTTAGCCTGTTGGGTTGGGCGTCTGGTCGCTGAAGATTTTTAGCGGAATGCCAGGGTTACGAATATCCCGGCGAGGCTCAACGCTGCGCCGCCGATTGCGAATCTGGTCAGGCGTTCGCGGAGCACGAATGCGGCCAGTACGACGGCCCACATCGGTGAGGTGTTGATCAGGACTACGACGACTCCCGGCGTCGACAGGTCGAGCGCGACCACGAACGACAGGGCGCTGAATGCGAAAAGCAGTGCGCCGACGGTTAGTCGAATGCCGTTACCCCGAAACACGCGGGAGACGCGGGTCGCTGGAAATGCGATGCTGACCGCCACGAAAATTATTGCCGGTACGAGGTTTCGGATAGTGGCGGCGGCGACCGGCGGTGTGTCTTCGAGTCCCACGACTGTGGAGAGGAAGCCGCCTGCCCAGAGGAACGCCGTGGCGACTGCGAGGCCGATTCCCAGGTAGTCGCCTCCCCCTCTCTCGGGTCTGGTGGCGGTGTTGCCGGGGGCGGTGGAAGTTCTGGCGGCGGGTCGCCAGTTCAGCAGGATCACGCCGCCGATTATCAACGCTGCCCCGCCGAACACTCTGGGCTCTGGTGAGTCGTCGAGGAACAGCCAGCCGGTGAGTACTGAGACGATGATGAAGATGCTCTGGGTCGTGGGGTAAACCTTGCTTACTGTGCTCCTCGACAGGGCTAGCCAGAAGACGAGTGATCCGGCGGTGTTTATGAGGGCGCCACCGGCGAGGTAGATTGCGGAGCGGAGCTGGACGTGGATGAGTTCGTCGAGTTGACCGATGATCAGTCCGACTATCAGCAGGAATGTGAGGCCGATCCATACCTGGGCGGCGACGATGTGGGTGGGTCGGACGTTTTTACCGACGCCTTTGGTGATGACTCCGGTGAGCGCCCAGACCATGGCGTTGAGGATTGCTGCTAGTTCGCCCACCCGGGCTCCTTGTTCCTCAATTTGATTTTGTCGGCTTATTTCTACGGGTGGTGTGCGGGGGGCACGTTTGCTACGGCTGGCAAGATTGTAGTTGGTGGACTCGGGTTTTTCGAGCGATTGGGGCGAGTGCGGAAACGATCGAGGAGTCCAGATCCGCGCTCGCCCCTCAGATTGTTCAACGAGTCGGTATAAACGGATCTGTCAGAACTCAGTGCTCCGGGGTAAATTGATGCTCGATTGAGTCGGTCTGACGATCGTTTTCA
>JAQBVG010000098.1 GCA_027623655.1 Chloroflexota bacterium | reverse complement strand
CAACATTCCGGTACAGGTGAGAGATTCTCTTTTTGTCGATTCCGCTACCCAGGACGTTGAAGGTGTGCTTGGTCGATTTGTCCCAGGCCAATCGCAGGCGGGTCAACTGCAGCTTGTAATCTCGCGCCTCGTACCACGCCTCCATGTCAGCTCTACCGAAAATGTAGGGCAGGCGAAAATCTGGATCGGCAATGAGCCACTCAGCTCGGGTGAGGCTCAACTTCATTCCGCGGACCGCGTCTCGACTGTGGCGGATACTGATCGAATTTACGATACCGTCTTGAAAGTGCGTTACATCGATCGAGTTCTCGCCAAATCCCCATTCTTGCTCCCGCCAGACACTCGCCGCGACGCCGTCTCTGCACACCATGAGATGGTTTAGGTTTCTGAATTCGTCATCTTCGATCACGTGGCGAATGTCGTACCCATCACGTTTCTGCTCGCTAAACGTGGTGTTTCTGATCGGGGTGGTCGCCCGTTTGTAGTACTCATCAAAAAGAGATTCGACAGACATGAATTTGGAAGGTTTCTGGATCGAGATATGCGTCAAAGATTGGTTTCTGTATGGCGTCTAAACACCGAAACGGGCGAGTTTACCCCGTATATCGTCTATCGGGTTGTTCGAAAACCGCTCGGTCAGTTCACCGGTTGATTCGCTAGTGAGTCAAAAGCCAAGTTCGCTAGTTTTGGAAGCAACCTCTACTTCAGATTGCGGTACCACTCCTGACCCTGCCGGAACAGGTCGACCACTTCCTTACGCTGAGAGTCGTTGTAGAAACGGCCTTTCGTTTTGACCCAGTGGATACCTTCATCAATTCGATCTGCGAAATGTTTTGCCGAGTCGACGCTTGCGTCGGACCGAGTTCCGGTCCCGGTGACATAAACCGGGCTTGTATGCGCCCAAATCGGCTGGTTGAAAGAATCTCGCGAGCCAGAACCCAGTCGAACGGCTATCCAGCCATCCACGCCGGCTACCAGTTCGGCCTCCAGGTGCCCCGAGGTTGATCCCTCGGGGAAGTCGCGTCGCGCCACCACTGCCCCGTTCACGACAATCTCCACGCGATCGACGCTGTAGTGAGAATCCCACCTCGCGTGCACGTGAAGCAGAGTCCCCTTCTCAACTTCCAGCGTCTGACCCGGGTCGTGCCCGGCTACCGTAAGGAAAAGTGCGGGACCGTTGGTTATGAACGTCCGACCGTTCCGGATTCCATCGAGCCACGACTCGTACTCGAATCCGCCATTCGTCTGGGAATAGACCCGGTTTGCCGAGCTTAAGAACCAGTCAGATCCCGTTGACGCCGGCAGTTTAATTCCGGTGTTCAGCATGTGGTACCAGTTGAAATATTCGATGTCGGTCCAGAATGGGTCGAACAGGTTCATCGCGTGAACTTTGCCCAGAGCTGCCGCCACAGGCGCCTCCATACCCTGGCCGTTGTGGCACCAGATGACAAGTCCGTCCTGGTCGTTGGCCACGTCGCACGCGTAACTCAAGGGCGGATAGTCGGGATCGAATTGATCGACGATATGGCCGCGGGAAATAGGGTCGACTTGATTGCGGATGTTGAGCAACATGACGTGCCCGTAGCCGATTTGAAATGGATTCGACGGATCGTGATTATGGCGGGTCTCCTCCCCGCTCTGCACGTGATGATGGGTATCGGTGAACTCGTTGAGCACGCCCGGCGGATACTTATTGGTCGCATAGTCGAGATCCCAGCGCTTGAGAATCGACACTGCGGTCATTCGGAGGTCTTCGACTCTCGAATCGTAAGCCAGCCGCCGGTCGGGGTTGGTTTCTTTTTCGTCGTAGTGGATATGTGTGTTGCCGGGATGCCATCCGCGGTCGGGCAGATCCGCCCAACGACTGATCTGTATGTCGACGATTGAATCGGACGTCCCATCGACTTCGATCGTGCGCACCCACGGAGTGAACTCAGTACCTCGCTCAACCAGGACTCTGTGATAGCCACGGGTCGTCTCGATCGAGAACTGACCGTCGCTGTAGAAGAAGGGTTCGCCAGATCCGACCTTCCACATGGCGTCGACTGGCGCAATGTTCGCACCGTTCGGAGCGAGGACCTGGACACGTGCCTGAACCACTTCGCCTGTCGAGGCATCGCGTACTTCGCCTGTAATTTTCGGCATCTGATTCCTTCAGTAGAACTTTGCACCCGGGAATGCCGTGTAACATTAACCGCCCAAAGGCCAATCAGCAACTGCACGGCACCGTCAGGCGACGGCATCAAGGGATCGGGAAATCAAGAGCTGCCTCGCCGTTCCGTTCCGTTCCGGCTCAAAATTCAGATGGGTTGATCAGGGTTCCGTGATCGCGTCTCACACGACCGCTCGAGCGATCACGACCGTAACTCCAACCACCCCACAGTAAACGATGAAGGGGCGAAACGAGCCAGATCGAAGTAACCTCATCAGACCGGCAATCACAAAGTACGCCGTCACAGCAGATATCACGGCACCCAACACAGCTGCACCCAGATCCGATTTCTCGTCCCCACTTGCTGCATCGAGAGCCACGAGAAGTCCTGCACCAGCAATGGCCGGTGTCGCGATCAGCATCGAAAATTTTGCCGCTGCCTCCCGCGTCATTCCCGCAGCAAGTCCTGCAACGATTGTCACGCCAGAACGCGAAATTCCTGGAAGAATCGCAAATATCTGGGCAAGGCCGATAAGCAGTGCGCGCGAACGCGTCGTCTCCCGCACGTTTAGAGTTCGCGATCCCACGAGCTCCCCAACAAACAGAGCAATTGCAGTTGCAATCAACAACCAACCGACCTCTTCGGGCGTCCGGAACCTGGTTTCAAGATCATCTTTAGCCAGAAACCCGGCGATCGTGATCGGGATGGTGGCGATGACGATCAAAGCAGCGAGCGGTCTCGCGTTCACGGTTCCGTTGGCGTTGTCGACAGCAACGGGTCTGTCTGCCGCAAGCCCGGTCAGCAACTGAAACCACTCCCGCCTGAAATAGGCGACCACAGCAACGAGTGTGCCAACGTGAACTGCGGCGTCGAATGCAATGCCCTGATCGGGCCAGTTGAACAGCCACGAACCGAGGATCAGGTGGCCGCTGCTGCTGATGGGCAAAAACTCGGTCACACCCTGGATTATTGCAAGCACCACTATCTGGTCGAAGGACATGGACTCTCTTTTTTATGGTGCAGCAAACCGGGTTACGTGCTGGCGCCGCTCGAATTAACAAACTGAGCATTTCACATATATCACGCCCGTTACTCACATATCGACTGTCGATTCTTGTTAACCTTTGGCAGTTGCTCGGCCGCCAGGCGCTTGCCAGGCACGTGATCGACGGTCCGATCAATCGATTGTGAAACGACGCTTTTCCTTTTGACACTTCTCCGAGTTACAAGATGCCATCAACACCGGTTATCACCCGTATCGAAACGTTCCGCAACCCCGAATACCCGCTGATCGTCTGGGCAAGGGTCCATAGCTCAGACGGATTCGTCGGACTTGGAGAAACTTCGTTCGCCCCCGACGCTATCGAGGCGAACATACATGGCGATATTGCGTCTTACCTCCTCGGGGAAGATCCTAACCGCCTCGATATCCACTGGGACCGCATGGCTCGCAGATTCAAGGTCGGACGTGGCCGGGGTGTCGATTCCTCCTCGGTGTCTGCGATCGACATGGCGCTGTGGGACCTTTACGCCAACCGTGTCAATCAACCCCTGTACCAGGTCCTCGGCGGGTTGGCTCGCGACCGTATTCGTGTCTACAACACCTGCGCGGGATATTCGTATGGAGTGAAGGTCAAGGGTGGTTGGAAGGCCGGTCAGATCGACTACCGACCGGAGCAGCCTTACGAGGATTACCACGCGTTTATGACTGATGCCGGCGCACTCGCCGACGACCTCATGTCGCAGGGGTTCACGGCCATGAAAATCTGGCCGTTCGACCAGTATTCGAATGAGTCAAACGGTCAGTTTATCCACGCAACCGATCTGGAAGAAGGCACCGAACCGTTCATCAAGATTCGAGAAAAAGTCGGCAACAAGATGGATTTGATGGTAGAGATGCACAGCCTGTGGAATCTCTCTTCGGCGAAGCGGATCGCAAAATCGGTTGAACCGACCAATCCATTCTGGTTCGAGGACCCCGTGCCAATGGATAACATTGACGCTTTGGCCGAGTTCCGCAGATCGACCGAGGTCGCCACAACAGCCAGCGAGACCGTCGCGTCGCGCTGGGCGTTCCGCGAAATGTTCGAAAAACAAGCGATGACAATCTGCATGTTCGACATTTCGTGGGTCGGCGGAATTTCCGAGGCCAAGCGAATCTCCAGCATGGCGCACGCATATCACATGCCAGTTGCCCCCCACGATTGCGTTGGGCCTGTCACCCTGATGTTCAGTGTCCACCTTTCGCTGAACGCGCCAAACGCGCTAATACAGGAAACCGTTCGTGCCTACAACGCCACCTGGTACAGGGAAATTGTCGACAGGCTGCCAAAGATCGAGAATGGCTACGCCTACCCGCCCGAAGGAGTGGGCGCTGGGACCGAGTTGCTGGACTCGTTCTTGAAAGACCCTCAAACGACAATCCGGGCCAGCGATCTCTAAGCGGTTGTCGGTCAATATTCCATCTTCGTCACACTGTTCATCGGTCTGCGTGGTTGATTTTCGTTACATTCGGTGACGGGACGAGATGTAGTATCATTCTCGGAATTTCTGTGACTCGACACGAGACGCGCCCGAACCGGTTGGGCAGGCGCTTCAACGGAGACGCGCATGCCTCTCAATGAATACCAGGCCGCGAATCTTGCGAACTGGAACGATCGCGTCCCAATTCACTGGGATTCCGAAGATTACAGAATCCAGCAGTTCGTCAGTGATCCGGAGTACGTGAGCGATGCAATTCGCTTTGACCGCGAGCGCGATGAACTGGGTGATGTCGCCGGAAAAACGCTGTTACACCTTCAGTGCCACATCGGAACCGACACACTGAGCTGGGCGAGGTCCGGGGCAACTGTCACGGGAGTCGACTTTTCCGAGCCGGCGATCGACGCGGCCAGCAGGCTTAGTTCCGAGTCGGGCACACCGGGAGAGTTCGTCGTTGCTGAGCTAGACGACTCTCCAAACATCCTGCCGGACCGGCAATTCGATATCGTATACACCGGTCTTGGAGCGATCTGCTGGCTGCCTGACATAAAAAACTGGGCGAAAGTTGTAGCCCACTTTTTGAAGCCTGGGGGAACGTTCTACATTGTTGAGGGGCATCCGATGATGTGGGCGGTTTCGGATCAGGATCATGGCGATCAAATTGTGCTCGACTGGCCGTATTTCGAGGCAGCAGGCCCCCTGAAATTCGACGAAGACAAAACTTACGCGGGCGATGGCACAATCGATCACCCGACCCAGTACAGCTTCACACACGGTCTTGGCGAGACGATTACAGCGTTAATCGAGGCTGGGCTGCAGATCGAATTCGTCCACGAACACCGAGTCCTCCAATGGCAGGCGTTCCCAATGCTTGAACCTGCTGGAAATGGACTCTGGAAAATGCCGAAAGGAAGAGAAAATCACCTGCCATTAATGCACTCGATCCGTGCCCACAGGTCTTTCTAAGAACGATACGGGCAAGTCCCCGCTCGCTCCGCCGTCGCGCTACACTACCGCCGCAAGCCGAACACCAGTCGCACTGCGGTCGTACGATCGACTCGCCAGGCGAGCAACGAGAAACTCTCATGCCACATAAAGTCGCCGATGCCATCCATCAGTTCAATGCTCCGGGTCCGAAGCCAAACGGACTTCAGGCTGCCGATGATGGACTGTGGATCATCGATCAGGGTGACAACCACGTTTACAAGGTCGACTGGGCCACTGGGGCGGTTCTCCACGACGTGCCGACCGAGACTTTGCACTCGAGTGGCATCACGCTCGGAGCCGGTTACATCTGGGTAGCATCTACCTACAGTTGCGAGATTTTCCAGCTCGACATCGAAACCGGAAAAACGGTCGAGAAGTATCCCTCACCCGGAGCGGGTATTAATGCCACTCGCGAGCACCTCGACGCTGCAGCAGGTCGCAAGTCGCAACCTACGGGCGACCACGGCCTCGAATGGAAGGACGGCAATCTCTATATCGCTTCCCCGCCGTCGCAGTTCGTGCACGTCATAGATACTTCGAACTGGCAGGAAGTTCATCGCATGAAGGCGCCGGGTTTCCGGGTTCACGGTCTAGCCTGGGCCGAAGAAGAAGGCCATATCTGGATCGCCGATACGGCGTTCGGAGTCGTCAGTCGACATCGGCTCGAAGACGGGCGATGCTACGACGCGTTCAGGGTGAACGACCCTGTCCAGGTGCACGGCATGACGATCAAAGAAAACCGGTTGTGGTACGCAGACGACCGCGGCCCGATCGGATTTCTGGATGTTGGCATGGTGCCGACTTTTTAGTCGGCAAGCACGGTTCATCGGTTACTCTGAAAAGACGCAAAGTCTCCTGGTTTAACCGCGGGTGAAATGTCCGCTGGCGCGCCGCAAATTCTGACCGGCAGTGAAAGATATAGCTGTTAAATGAAAACTGTTTTCGTTACTGGATCGACTGGACGAGCCGGTCAATACATCGTGAAGGACTTGTTGGATCACGGTTACGAAGTGGTCGGCGTCGACAAAAATCCGCCCGGCGGAACAAGCGCAATCAGGGCTGCCGACTACACGTTCAAGATCGTCGACGTAACGGATTTCGGGCAGGTCCTTTCCGCTATGAAGGGTTGTGATGCCATAATCCACATGGCGGCCATTCCGAACCCGATCATGGCTCCTGAACACGAGGTATTCCGGGTCAACATGACCTCGAACTGGAACGTTCTCGAAGCGGCTGAAGTACACAAAGTCGACAGGGTCGTTCTGGCCTCGTCGATCAATGCGGTCGGAGCTGTTTTCTCAAAAGGAATTACTCCACGACCGTACTTCCCGATGGATGAAGATCATCCGACGTATGCCGAAGATGCCTATTCCCAGAGCAAATGGCTCGGCGAAGAAATTGCTGACGCGTTCGTGCGCCGACGTCCCGGCAAAGTCCAGATCGCATCGATGCGATTCCACGGGCTAATGGATCGAGAACGGCAGACGGCGCTGAATGCCAGGCCCGAACGTGGCGGCGCACACGGGAATAACGCGAAACATTTCTGGGGATGGACCGATATTGCCGAAGCTGCCCGGGCCTGTGTACTGGCGATCGAAGTCGATTTTGGCGGGCACGAGGCGTTTTTCATCAACGGCGAAGACACATCCGCTGATGAGCCAACCGAACAACTGATCAGTGCGGTCTACCCCGAGGCAGAGATTCGAACGCCGATGCCGGGCCATCGTTCGGCAATATCAGTCGAAAAAGCGAAGCGACTGCTCGGATGGGAGCCGAAAGTTACATGGCGCGACGCTTGATCCGCCCCAGTTCGCCACCACGATGCGCTAGACTTTTTTCGTCGCGTGATCCGACGCACATTGCTGGCAAATTTCGCTCGGCAAGACTCGACCAACAACACCAGGCTGCCGATATTCGGTAGTTACCACCAGGGTTCGATTAGTTGACCTCTTCTCCACATCCTGTTCCAAAACACCGTGCCGCAAGAAAAGTACTGACCGTGCTGGGTCCAATTGAACCTGCCAGGGTCGGGATTACGACAACGCACGAACACCTGTTAATCGACTTTAGTGTTGTGTTCACCGAACCAAAAGAAGCTTCACAGCGGCTTCTGATGGACGAGAAGGTGTCGCTCAAGAACATTGGCTGGGTACGGTATAACTGGACCAGCAACCGGGACAATTTGAGAATTCTCGATGAAGAGATCTCGGCATGGGAGGCGCGACAGTATCGCAACGCTGGTGGCGGGACGATCGTCGATGTTACTTCTGTCGGTCTTGCGCGCGATCCACGTGCGCTCGCCCGGATCTCACGACAGACTGGTCTCAATGTCGTGATGGGTGCGGGTAACTACGTTCACATGACACATGCACCAGAAATGGCCGATCTTTCTGTCGAGCAGATCGCAGGTCAGATAATCCACGATATCGACCATGGAGTCGATGACACAGGTATCCGATCCGGGATAATCGGCGAGATCGGATGTTCCTGGCCGTGGCACGACTCAGAGAAAAAGGCGCTAGAAGCCGCTGTAATCGCGCAACGGGAAACTGGAGCTCCCCTTCTGATCCATCCCGGACGTAACGAGCGTGCCCCAATTGAGTTGCTCGAAGCAGTCGAAAAGTGGGGTGGAAACCTGAACCGCACGGTGATGGGACATATCGAACGGACGGTTTACGATCGTGGGATTTTGAACGAGTTGATCGCGACCGGTGCGTACCTGAACTTAGATCTTTTTGGACATGAGTCTTCGTTCTACCCGCTGGCTATCGATTCATACATGCCCGCTGACCACGAGCGCATTGAAATGGTTGAACATGTGGTTGCCGAAGGGCGTAAAGGGGCGATTCTCCTCGCTCACGATATTTGCACAAAGCATCGCCTCAAAACCTACGGCGGGCACGGATTCGATCACATATTGACCCACATCGTGCCGCGGATGCGGGCGCGTGGCATGAGCGAAGAAGTCATTAACCTGATACTGATCGACAACCCGACACGCATGTTGACGTTCGAGTAGCCAACTCACCCTTGGTCAGCCGCGAGGGTGGCATATCCGGACGAAAATCCGCCTTTCCACTGCCCTGTAGCCGCGCCGTCACCGCGTCTGGCGCATCTGAACATGTGTAAAAACATAATGTGCACGGTGGGACTGAACACGATTGATACAACAAATGGCTCGCGTCGGGCGGATCATTAGCGGGATTTCTTACGGGCAGATTCTTTTATTAGCGGTAGCAGGGATTTCGCTGCTAATCGTCGTCTGTAGCGGCACAGACAAGCCTGCGGAGCCTGTTTCGTCAAGCGGTGGTTCACCGGTTGGCACACCCGCGCTCGCGGCACCGGCAACAGCCACTCTCGAGCCCACAGGAACATCAACGCAAATTCCGCCAGCAGCTACGCTGACGCCAGCCAGTCCGACTCCTCAACCAGACCTCACCCCTGAACCTGCGCCCGCGCCAGGGCCACAGCTGGATATCGAAGACGAGGTAGAGCGAGCACGGGCCGAGCGTTTGCGCACAATCTGGGGCTGGGATACCAACCTGAACCAGCGAAATATCTCGTTGGGTGAGTTGCAAATCGTTCTCCCGCGTGATCGCATAACGCCGATCGACGCCCCGACGTTTGCACCGGTGTCCAGAGCTCCTGAGTACATGAAACCCCGAGAGCCGGTCGTCGCGGTAATAGTGAACGGCGATTCGAGGGCGTACCCGCTGGCAATGTTGATGTGGCACGAAATCGTGAACGACACCGTGGGCGGATTGCCCGTTACCGTCACGTTCTGTCCCCTTTGCAATACGGGTATCACGTTCGAACGGGTCGTAAACGGAGAAATCCTGACATTTGGGACTTCAGGGATGTTGAGAAATTCCGACCTTGTCATGTGGGACCGCCAGACGCAGTCATGGTGGCAGCAGATCACAGGTGAAGCATTGGCCGGCGATTACGCTGCGGCCGACACAGTTCTGAAATTCGTACCGTCCTCAATCATCGCGTTTGAAACCTTCGTCGATGCGTATCCCGATGGTGTCGTTCTCGAACGCCAGTTCACAGAAACAGGATTACCGGTCCGGTCCTACGACAACCCCCCTTACGCCGGTTACGACAATATCGACGATCAGCCATTTCTGTTCAACGGAACAATTGACGATCGACTGGTAGCAACGTCGCGCGTACTGACGATCGATGGCGAAATACCGGTCGCCTACCCCTTCAGCTTCCTTGTGGAGGTTCTGTCAGAACTCAGCGCTCAACCTTGTTTAATGGCATTGAGTCCGCAAGAAACGTCGACTC
>JAQBVG010000097.1 GCA_027623655.1 Chloroflexota bacterium | reverse complement strand
CCACCTGTTAGGATCACCGTGATAAAGCCAGTGTTGCAACGACCCCTTGAACCTGAGTTGTTCGCCTGGATTTTCGAGATCGGCGGGTGTTTGACCCATCATGCCGGTCTGAAGCATCCATTCGACAATATCTCGACCGCGGAACCGTCGACGAAATCGCCCGACTTTGCTGGTCGAAAGGTAGACCGTTCGGCCAGCTGCCAGCAGGTCTTCCGCTACCTGGACTCCTGATTGGGCGCTGCCTACGACCAGCACTGCACCGGCCGGTAGTTGCCGGGAATTTCGATATTCAGACGCGTGAATGCTGGTAATCGTCGGAGGAACGTCGGCGGCTGCGACTGGAAATTTCGGGACGTTTTGACCGCCAGTGGCGACTACCAGATTTGTAGTTTTGTAGGTGCCACCCTTGGTAGCGACCGCAATGGACTCGCCATCCGACGATCTGGTGGCCGAGCTGACGCTCACACCGCCCTTGAACGGCAGCTCCATTTCATCGATGTAGTCTTCAAAGTACCTGACGAGTGTTGCCGGTGACTCAAAGGCCCCCGGATTCGCCGGACAGAACGGTTTGCCGGGAAGGGAGTTCACGAGAGCGGGGGTGTTGAGAACAAATGAATCCCATCGCTGGGTGCGCCAGATTTCGCCAGCTCGACCACGGTCGAGAAGCAGGTGGTCGACGCCTCGCTGCTTCAGGTGATAGCTGGCTGCAAGCCCGGCCTGGCCGGCCCCGACAACGATCGCTTCGTAAATGTTTTCGGGGATTACAGGCATGTTTTTCTGATCCGGGCGGACTCAGCACCGTTGGCTGCGTGTTTATTCATTGATTGAAGTGGCTCGAGTCGAAGTTTCACCCGGCGAGTGAAAAAATGGTACACCGGCTGGTTCCAACGGGGAATGTTACTCGTTACCGGCGATCGAGGCTGGCCTATCTGCCCGACATGGCCTTTACAGCTCGATGGCGGAAGCAGGTTGCCTGATGGTCGTTGACCATACCCGTTGATTGCATGAAGGCGTACATGATGGTCGGTCCGACAAATGACATGCCACGCTTCTTGAGGTCTTTACTGAGGGCAATTGACTCGGGCGTTTCGGCCGGAACGTTGCTGATCGATGGCCAGTCGTTTTGTACCGGCTTACCACCAACGAACGACCATAAATAGGCGTCAAAACTGCCGAATTTACTCTGAATTTCGAGTGTCGCCCCGGCATTCTTTACCGCGGCGTTGACTTTGAGCCTGTTGCGGATGATGCCTTCGTCTTCAAGCAGCGTGGCGATTTTCGCTGGACCGTAGCCGGCTACTTGTTTTATGTCGAAATTATCGAACGCTGTGCGGTAGGTATCGCGTCTTTTGAGAATCGTCTCCCAACTCAGGCCCGCCTGCGCTCCTTCGAGGATCAGCAACTCGAAGAGGTGGCGATCATCGTGAATTGGCACTCCCCATTCTTCGTCGTGGTAGGCCTCGTAAACGGGGCTGCCTGTGCCGAAGCATCTGGTTGTGGCGAGTTGTGCTGCTGATTGGTTAGTCGTCATTCTTCAGAGTTTACAAAAGTGCCGATCGACCTGGAAAAGCGATGTCACTGCAATTGGCTCAACGGCACTTCGTATGTGCGAAGTAATGTCGTAAGATGAATGCCGACTTGAGCTTCGTGTTTGAGCGATTAACAGCGATCAAAGAAGTGGACATTGACTGAACAAGAGGAACAGGTTGCACCTCGTCTGACACAGGCGATGGAGAATTATCTGCTCTCGATTTTCCTGGTGCAGGAGCGTGGTGTTCGCGTCACTAATTCCATCCTGGTCGAACAACTTCGGCGTGTTCCTGCGAGCGAGAACCTGGGCACATCACTTCCGGCCGTGTCGGGAATGCTGAGGCGGATGGAAGGTGAAAGCCTGATTCGACTGGCAGACACGCGAGACATCGACCTGACCACACGAGGTCGGCAACTTGCTGAATCGATGATCAGGAAGCACCGACTTGCCGCCCGGATGGTGGTCGATTTACTTGGCGTGCCACTCCACGAGGTCAATGCCGAGGCTCATATGCTTGAACACGCCCTTTCTCGGACTCTGGAGAAGCGTATTCAGGAGCGCCTGGGGAATCCGACGACCGACCCGTTCGGGCAGCCAATTCCTGGCAGTGGCTACAAGGAGCCCCCGGGAGTGGTGACGCTCGACAAGGCACCGAAGGACACCGCGATGATCGTCGATCGGATTCCCGAGGACGATGCTGAGTTGGTGGCGTATCTGCAGCTGAGTGGTGTGCTACCGGGAGTTGCGGTCGTCGTTTCCGATGTCGCGCCGTACAGGGGTATTGTGACGATGCAGGTGGGCGAGCACACGGCGGTGCTGGGCTATAACGTTTCGCCTGAGATTCGCCTGCGCCCGGCCTAGCAGGCTGCTGAAAAAAGTCTCCTGACCTCGTTCACTGGGCGGTTCGGTATGAGGATGGACTGCTTGAGAACTCGGCGACCGCTTGAATGACGGGGATGGCTATGAACTTCAATGAAAGACGTGTTGGTATTTGGTTGGCTGTTGCGCTGGCCCTGTTCTACATCGTGCTGATTGTTGGATCACGCGGTGCTGGGGATTCACATAGCACTGCAGAAAACGTTGGCTGGCTAGCTGCCGGTTTTGTAACGGGCGCGCTGATTCTGTCCGGACTGCGAATCGAACGGCGGAATCCACGCGTCGGTGGAATTATGACCATTGTCGGAGCCTTGCCGCTTGGACTGTTTATGTTCTGGCTGGTGCTGCCGGGAATCGTTGCTCTCGTTGTAACAGTCCTGACGGTAAGGCGAACCTTCGCGACCCAGACCACCGCAGCCTGAGGCAATTACTTCGAATTGCCGGACAATGCATCCGCCCGCAAGTGACCTTCTGGGAGGATCGGCTCTGCTGCATAAATGTGACCGGCTGCGCGGCATTCGTTGGGATTGGCTGGCTCGCTGAGAGAACCCTGTCCACTACTTATCGAATTTGTTTGGCTGATGTCTGCTACTGCTCGACGGGAAAACGTCGCGCGTTTTCAAATTCGTCAATCTTCGGAAGTGGTTAAAGATGAAGCAGAATTGACTCGCAGTGCGTAGCCAGAGAGGGCCTGAATAGTATTGCAGTGTGACGATCTCCCCATCTTCTAGACTGGTCACAGCCTTTCCCGGAGTACTACGACTACCAGGCCAGGTAAAAAAGGCTGGACTTACGTTCCCCAGAGGCCATTGATTGGTAACAAGCAGGAAATCCACCGCACCCGGATTTCATTTTCAGAACTTGCGAGTTGTATCGTAGACCGCCGGAAATCTGATCGTAAATTTCGCCCCGCCCTCTTTTGCACGTGCGTATGCCGCAAGGCCACTGTGCGCGGTAGCGACGGCTCGAACGTAGGTAAGGCCAAGCCCAGCCCCGGGCTTCTCCGCCATCCCGGTGTTCGCACCACGGTCGAACGGGTCAAAAATTCCAGAAACGAACTCTCCGGGTATGCCCAGGCCCTGATCCACGACCGACACCTCGACGTTACCGTCGACAATTACCCCGGTTATATGGATCGCCGTCTTTGGTGGCGCGTAGCGCGATGCGTTGTCAATCAGGTGACCAAGCGCCACCAGCAAGTGCCGTCGATCGCCAACTATTTCTATGTCGCCGGGTGATTCAACATGTACCGTCTGTAGTTGTTCCGCCAGCATCGGGGCATTGTCCGTTGCAGCCTCTTGCAACATTGGAGCGAGCGAGAATTTCTCTCGATTGATGTGTAGTCCGCCGTTCTCGCGCGCCGCGTGATCAATGAGCGAGTTGACCATCGCCGAAAGCTCCTCAGCATTTCTTCGGATTATCGACATATAGCGCAACTGCTTTTCGTCCAGGTTCCCGTCACGGTTTCGGGCAAGAAGGTCAATAAACGCCAGGATTCCGGTCAGGGGTGTACGCAGTTCGTGCGAAGCCGAGGTCAACAACCGTTCCTTTGCCTTGGTGATGTCGACCAGCCGTCGAGATTCCTGCTCAGCCTGAACTCGAGCCTCGGCCGCTCGACCCATTTCGATCTCGGATCTGTGGGCCAGAGTACGCTCGAGCGAAGCAGCAACGTGATCGGCAACCTGCTCGAAATATTCCAGGTCCGACTTATCGTACGCGGCGTCTTTAATCGACTTGACATTCATCGTACCGACCAGGCGACCTTCCGATCGAAGACCCGCGAACATAGCCGAGCGTAACCCGGCACGGTAGTTCGCACAAAGGCCCGGAGAAGTTAGCTCATTGGCGTCGCTGAACACGATCCCGTCAAAGATATAGGCGCCTGAAGTGATATCCAGCCCGTTCGGTTCAAGCGCCTCGAAAGGAATTATGTTTCCCGCCTCGTATCCCGGGACCGGGACACCATAAATGTGTCGATCGACAAGCGCCTGGCCGCCAGGTTGAGCCGCTGCGATCGCCATTCGGTCGACTTCAACAACTGTTCGTAGTTCGGCCACGAATTGCTCTAATACGTTTCCGATGTCACTGGCACCTAGGAGCAGGTGGCCGATCTTCAGCAGACTCTGCGCTCGCAACTTGTCCTGTCGATGTAGTTCGTAGGTGTCGAAGCGCCCTATCGCGGGTCCCACGAATACAGCGATTCGCTCAAGAAGCATCCGGTCGTGCTCAGTAAATGCGTGCGGATCGAATGCCTGGACATATATGGCCCCGACCATCTCACCCTGAGATAGCAACGGTGTTCCAAGAAAAGACCGGAATCCGGCCAGAATCGAGGAGCGGAGCCCGGGGATTTTCAGTGCATACTCAGCAGTTTGGCCCTCGGCGACCGAAATATGCTGAGTTTGCCAGCTGCGCAACACGAGCTCGAACAACGAACCCTCAACAGGGAACGTCGTTCCAGACGTGCGACCAGGGACCGCTTCGCCTTCTCGTACCCGAATGACAAAATTTTGGCCGTCGTCAGCGCGGGTGTTTACGATGATGCCGTCCCAGGCGATCACATCGGCTACCAGGGCGGTGAACGACGAATAGATATCGCGGATGTCTGAGGCCGCACTTACTACTGTGGCAATCTCGTTTAGCACGCTTAATTCACGCGCGGAAAAAGCCACTTCATCGGCTACTACAGGATTTTTCAGGCGTTCAGGTTGAAAAGCCAATTGATCTACCGGGAACTAACTTCGATCCTCGTATTTCGCCGGGTGTCCAATTGTGACGCCAGATACTCACAATTTGCAATTGCAATTGCAATTGCACCCACAAATATCAACACCCGACGGTCAAGCCCTCACCACGTTGATGGCACGCCCTTCCGAAGGGTCCCCATCAACGACGGTATTGGAAAGCGGTGCGCTGAATCCTTCCGAAGATATGGTTATCACATCCCCTGCCTGGAATTTCCAGTCGCGTGTGCTATAGCTCAACTGGCTGGTCCCGAAAAAATGTATGTGGGCATCACCGGGCACTCGGTGGAGTGGGTACTTGAAGTGGTGATCTTCGCAGTTCGCCAGCGTGTGCGACATGTACTGCTCACCTGAATAAAGCGGCCCGCTTTCGTAGATGAGTTTCCCCGCGCGCTCGATGTCGCACTCAAGGGTCAACTCCTCAAATCCAAAGTCCGTTACAAGCTCCGGCCCAATTGAGCACGATCTCAACTTGGAAGGCGCGAGATAGAGGTAGTTTATCCGCTCCGTCTCGTGGTCAGACCACTCGTTGCCCAGTGCGAATCCAATTCGCCTCGGGCTTCCCGACCTGTCGATCATGTAGCACCCTGCCAGCTCTGGCTCTTCGCCGCCATCGAGTGCAAATGCCGGCTTCTCCAGTCCCTCACCCGGTCCTCGCACAATCGTGCCATTACCCTTGTAAAACCATTCGGGCGATGTCCCACGATGGCCCGGCGTGGGCTTGCCACCATCGATACCCATCTGGAACATTCTGGCTGAGTCCGTCACGGGTTCATCCGTAGGCCTATCCTCAGTTGAATGCATTTGATCCCGTGATTTCATGCTACCCGTGTGAGTCAGACCCGTTCCCGACACAATCAGCCGATGATCGTCAGGATGGTCGAATGGGACAATCAGGTACGGAGTGTCGCCACCGACCCTGCCATTCAGAAGCTCGTCGTAGTTCCAGCGTTGGACATCACGTCCCGACGCAGCATCGCCCAGCGTGTCGTCGAATGACTTTCCCGTTGCCTGCGATTCCTCGAAAACGCCATACACCGAGCTCAGTGATTGATTTACCGATGTCGCATCGACAACGTCCCCACCGTCGACGAACCCCACACGGCGGCGCGAACTCGATGAAGCTGACGGGATGACGAACTGAACGACACGCATTGGTCTCTCTTTTTATTTCACTCTGGCTTTGTTGCATACGATCAAACCTGCGGAGATAGTAACCGCTTAGAAGCTGAAGGTCACACCCGAGTTTCGGCTATCCTTCGTCAATAGCTCGAGTCGCAGCCACGATGTGGCGGGCCGGGCGCTACTGACACCCCAATCGTATCGCCACCTCACCAGTTACATTTCGCTGTTGATAGCTGTTTCCATGAGTACTCCACGCAAAGAGACCACATTCACGATCGATACCTCGTCGATCAAGTTTGGTCCGGGCATAACCGGTGATGCCGGCTACGAACTCGACCGGCTCGGTGTGAAGCGGGCGATGCTGGTAACTGACCCGCGGATGGCCAACAGCGAAGCAGTGGGTATCGCAATTGAATCGCTGAGAGGTGTCGGAGTCGACTTCGCTGTCTTCGATCAGACGAGTATCGAACCGACCGACGTTTCGTTCAGGGAGGCGATCAAGTTCGCCATCGACGGCAAGTTCGATGGCTTCCTTCCAGTCGGTGGGGGATCCTGCATCGATACCGCGAAAGCCGCAAATCTCTACTCGACTTACCCTGCAGATTTCCTCGAATACGTAAACGCCCCGATCGGCAACGGAACACCCGTGCCCGGCCCACTCAGGCCATTGGTGGCAGTGCCAACCACCTCCGGGACCGGCAGCGAAACTACTGGAGTGGCAATCTTCGACTTCGAGGAGATGGGTTCCAAGACTGGCATTGCCCACCGGGCGTTGCGCCCAGACGTGGGACTCGTCGATCCGGACAACACGCGGACCCTCCCGAAGATGGTCGCGGCCTGCAGCGGGTTCGATGTGCTCTGCCACGGAATCGAATCGTACACCGCCCTCCCCTTCTCACAACGCGAAAAACCAGAATCGCCGGCCAGCCGACCCGCATATCAGGGCGCCAATCCCATCAGCGATGTGTGGGCCCTGGCGGCGCTGGAGATGGTCGGCAAAAGCATCCTGCGAGCAGTTCTTGATGCCAACGACTCGGAAGCAAGATCAAACATGGCGATGGCTGCAACATTCGCCGGAGTAGGGTTCGGCAACGCAGGCGTGCATCTTCCACACGGCATGTCGTACCCGGTATCAGGCATGGTCCGAAACTTTCGACCGGACGGCTACCCGGAAGGAAAAGCCATCGTCCCGCACGGCATGGCCGTGATTCTGAACGCCCCCGCGGTATTCAGATACACCGCTCCGTCGAACCCTGAGCGTCACATGCGAGCTGCAAAGCTCCTTGGCGCCGACACCATTGGGGCAGGACCGGAGGATGCCGGTGATCTGATAGCCGAGCGGCTGATTTTCATTCTGAGGGAGATCGGCGTCCCTAACGGTTTGGCTGCTGTGGGCTACAGCATTGACGATGTTCCTTCGCTGGTCGAGGGAACACTCCCTCAACACCGAGTTACAAAGCTCGCGCCGCGGCCAACCGATGCCGACGAGCTTACTGCTCTTTTCACAGACTCTATGCAGCTCTGGTAAGTGCTCTGCGACGATAGAACGGTGTCGCGGTCGGAGTAACCAGGAATGGAGACTTCGAATCTTGTTTTGGCGAAAGCGCCTTCAGGACCTAGCCTTCTGGAGGTCGTGGCGCGTCCGGATCGTCGAGAAAGTAGTGAACGACATCGGGTGAGGTCACGGCGTAACGGATCGAACTCTCATCACCCACAGTACGGATAGCATGGGAGTAACCAGCCCCAACAAACACGATGTCGCCGCGTTTCGCGACAAAGGGTTCGGTTTTGCCGATCCTTCACTCGATCTCGCCTTTTGCCACAAACCACCACTCATCCATATCGGGGTGCCAGTGAGGCCGATTCGATGAACCAGGCAGCGTGTGAATCATGTTCACACGGTTTCGTTGATCGAGCACGACTTCCTCCGCCCAGTTCGTATCGAGTCCGTGACGCTCGATCATGTACTCAAGGCGGGTATGGATCATATTCGGCGGCTCCCAGTCCTCTGGAATCGAGAGTGCACGCGGGTGTGGAAGGCCTTTGAGATCGTGGTTAGAGTCTTCCCTGCCGACAACCATCCTGACGCACTGGTCGCCTTTGAAGGGCTTGCTGTCGTGGCGATAGCCGCACGGGGCAATTACGATGTCGCCGAACCTTGCAACGATCTGTTCGTACTCACCTATCTCGTAAGCGACTTCACCCTTCAGAATGATCCACCATTCATGGAAATCGGCATGCAAATGTGGATCTGATGGAGCTCCTGCCGGTGACGAAATCGCGGCCGCCCGATTACGTCCGTCGAGAACGGTCTTCACAGACCGGGTCATGCCCGTGTAGTCGCCAGTCTCTTTGAGTTTGGCCAGGTTCTCTGGTGATTGGCCGATCTCGTCGCAGAGCTCTGCGTAGTCGATGTGCGGCTGGTTGGTCTGGATCACTTTTCCTCCAATTCGAAGATGAGACTCTACAGGCACCGGAGTCCAGGGTCACTATCCCATACCGCGTTCTTTCAAACTTGCCTGTGAACTCACACTCCAGCCTGTGTGATATAAATCATCGCGACGGTCCGTTACGAGGTATAACGAAATGATCCTTGATGTGCTCTGTCCAATATGCGGTGCGATGGTCAAGGCCGTCGCCCCGGGTTCGAAATGCCTCAACACGGTATCCGTACGATCAATTGCAAGGGCACAGGGATGCCGGGCGCTCCGGTCAACCTGATCCACGTTTCCGTAGCTCCGACTCGTGTCTTGATCGGCTCGTAAGTCGTCGGCGCATCCATTCACGTAACCTCATCAATCAACATTCTGCGCGCCGTTCGGCGTGGCATTCACACGCTCAAAGGGCTGACTAAATGACCACTGGCAACATGGATCCGACAACAGTCTCCGACTGCTTCAACAGATCGCTGGAATCGACGATCAACTTTGTCAAAAACGTAGCGGAATCCGCCTGGGGTAACGACACACCATGTGATGAATGGAACGTCAGAGACGTGGTGAATCATATTGTTTACGAGAACGTGTGGATGGTCGCCCTGTTCAACGGCCAGACGATCGAAGAGGTCGGCGACGAATTTGAAGGAGACCTCGTCGGCGACGATCCTGCCGGTGTTTACATCCGGACGGCACGGGAAGTTCAGGTTGTGCTGGCTGAGCCTGACGCAATGTCACGCACCTGCCAGATTTCTTCAGGCCCTGTCAGTGGAGCTGAATATGCAAAGCAACTTTTCCTGGACACATTGATTCATGGCTGGGACATCGCGGTCGGGTCGAAACAGGATGCGACGCTGGATGACTACCTGGTCGATATGTGCACGCCGTTGGCGCAGGCGATCGCGGACAACGATGGCTATCGACAGGTATTTAAAGCAGCGACGGCCGGAACCTCAAGTAGCAACCGTCAGACCCACCTTCTGGCGCTCCTTGGCCGAGACGGCTAGGCCGATGACCTGGGCATCGGAGTCTCGTGCGGCCGCTAAATTCAGGATCGTGCGAGTTCCCTGACGGGGCATCGACAACAAACACACTGCAGGTGATGCTTCGGGTTGAGATTACGGCTACGTTCGGACTCTGGCTCGCCACCCGTGCGGTGTGTGGAACCGGTGTCAACTTACCAACCCGTCGCGGGAACCGGTATATTCGGTTACGGTGAACGTATCCTGCCCGGACCACT
>JAQBVG010000096.1 GCA_027623655.1 Chloroflexota bacterium | reverse complement strand
TGGAGTAAGTCTCAGCACCGAGGAATGAACTTTTGGGGGAGGATCAAAACATTCGGGTGGCACGTCGATAATATGCTCGACCCCGGCGTAAACCTGAACGGCAACAGATAGCAGGCTCATTTCACCGGGTTTTGCTGCCATGTCACGTGCGACTTCCCGCTGAACCATGACTACAAGTGTGGTCGGCTTACGCGTGGATTCCAGGAAATTGCGAATGATCGGATTGGCAGCGTAGTAAGGCAAATTGCCAACCACTTTGTATTCGCCTGAGGAGAGCCACACGTCGAGATCCGAGCCGAACTCCCGCGCATCAATGTTGTTGACCCGGACATTTGGATTCGACTGGTACTTCGTCGCAATCCGATCGGCGAGGTCGGCGTCGTATTCGAGCAATAGAATGCGGCCCGATTTCTCCACCAGTTGTTCTGTCAGTGCCCCACGGCCGGGCCCGACCTCAACAACAGTATCGGAGTGATCCAACTCGGCTGCCGAGATGATGGCGTTGACTACAGAGAGATCGTGAAGAAAGTGCTGACCCAGCCTCTGTGGGGTCATGGGCTTGTCCAAATCAGAAAATGTGGCGAAACCAGTCTTGATCGGGATCTGTAAAACATGGTAGCCAGATAAGATTTGTGACCGTGCACCCCCGTGTCGCCCCTCACATGTGACGTAGATGGCAACCCCGACTCAAGCCCGGCGTACCCACGGCACCCGAGGTGGTTCGCTTACCGCTGCTACCTTCCGGTCCTGACGGGGTTCGCGAGGCCTCGCCGCGCAGGACCAGGCTATCAACATCAAGCATTGACTCCAGAGGTCACAGGCGAACAGACTCGACAGGGGAATTCAGTCTCGCTATAGCGGATTGCGAGTACAGGGCACCGCTAACGCCCCACCTAGCACGATCACCTCCATCGTACTACCCGAGCGCGAAATAGTCGCTGGCATACACACACGATTGCAGTATAAGTTACCGTTAGAATCCGAAGATGCAAACCGAAACTCATCCCACGAAACCGATCACCAAAGCCGTCATACCCGTCGGTGGCCTGGGCACACGATTCCTACCGGACACACGGACCGTCCCCAAACCGCTGCTGCCGGTGCTGAATGTCCCGGTTATCGAGTACGCGGTGCGTGAAGCCTCCGCCGCTGGTGCAACTGACATTGCGATCGTGATGTCACCCGGGATGGAGTCGGTGGCAGAGTATTTCGAACCCCAGGTAGTTCTCGAGCGAGAATTACGGGCACGCGACCGAAAAGAGCTGCTGGATGCCCAGCTTGAGATAGCAGCGCTTGCCAGGATCACCACCGTGTACCAGCGCGAACCCAGGGGGCCCGGCCACGCGATTCTCCAGGCTCGGGAATTTTGCGATGGCGAGGCGTTCATCACGATATTCCCGGACGATGTGATCATTCATGAACCCTCGGCGACCGAGCAGTTGATGCAGGTCTATCGAGAGCATGGCGGTTCGGTAATTGCTGTAAACGAGGCGCCAGACGAAATTGTTCACACGAAAGGCATTGTTGGCGGCAGCGACCTCGGCAAAGGGGTCTACAGGGTAAACGCACTGGTCGAAAAACCCGACCTCAAGGACGCTCCAAGTAATCTGGCTATCGTGGCGAGATACATCCTTGACAATGCAGTTTTCAGTTACCTCGCAGAGGAGCGTACCGGCGCTGGTGGCGAAATCCAGATCACGGACGCAATCGCCTCATTACTGGGAGTTTCGCCGATTCACGCCCGGAAAATCGAGGGCTTTCATGCCGATACCGGGAATCCCGGCGGAATGCTCGAAGCGGCAATTCACGTCGCCAGGCAGGATCCGCAACTGGCCGATGTCGTAAGGCGCGCGCTGTCCGGTTGACCGGTGCTAGGCGTTTCGCAATCGTGGTGCGAAAAGGAACGCCAGGATACCTGTCAGTGAAACCATGACTCCTGCCCCCGCGAGGGCCCACTGCACGCCGACCAGCTCACCAACTGCACCCAGGCCAAGGTGGCCGATCCACCCGAAGCCGATGGCAAATGCCCATGCGCCGATCGCTCTGCCCCTCATTTCGTCCGGGACGTTTAGTTGAAGCAGTATCCACTGCATGGCGTCGAACGCTGCGGCCGAAGCACCGACTCCGACGACGAGTATCAGCGCCAGGGCGTAACTGCCTGATGCTGAGAAGGTCGCAACAAATAGCCCGTAAACCAGCGCGATACCGATCAGAAGAAGCCCTTTTCTGCGGAAATTCCCCAGCGAAACAAGCAGAATCGACCCCAGGACTGATCCGAAGCCCGACATCATGTTCAGTGTGCCCAGTCCTTTTACGTCCACTCCCAGGGCATTCTTGGCCACCGCAGGCATTACTGCCCCGAACGCAAATCCAAATATTTCCACGAAAGTAGCAGCAATCAGTATTGTCCTGACGACAGGAAGGCCCCACATCAGTCTGAAACCCTCAACGACATCGCTAAAAACAGTGCCGGACCGGCGAGACACTGTTTTCCGGATACCTCGGTCGGCTATCAGCGCGAGGAGGCCACCGAAGACAAACACAAGTCCAGAACCGACAAGTGTTGCAGGAGCTCCGAAGAAATCGATCGCAATACCACTGGCCAGCGCGCCGAACGCCCCCACCGTACGGGTGCCCGTCGACTGGACGGACACAGCATTCATTCTGACTTTTCTCGGCACCGAGGCCGTGACCATGCCCTGGACCGACGGGAATTCGAACGAACTTCCCATGCCAGTAACCGCGAGAAGTACGAAAATGAGCCAGAGGTGCTCAAGCCAATTCGCCACGACCAGAGCCATCAGCGACAGCATCACCGCTCGGTAAACACCTGACAGAAGGAGAACTTTCCCCCGTGGGAAACGATCGGCGACCGCTCCGCCGAACGGGGCAGCTACCAACTGAGGCGCCTGGCGAACTGCGAATGTGGCCGCCGCCAGAAAAACTGAATCGGTCTCGGCTAAAACCACCCAGCCAATGGCAAGTCGTTCGCCCCAGTTGCCGAGCGAGAAAATTACCGATGCCAGCCATACGCGGCGAAACTGTGGGAATGCGAATGCCGCGAATGGGCCACGCGGACGCGAAAAAGAGGGATCTGGCGTGGTCATGAATCCTTGAGTTTCAGGGGTGAGCCTACCGCTCGTCGAGCTGAAGGACTGCCATGAATGCTTCCTGGGGTACCTCGATCGACCCAACCATTTTCATTCGGCGCTTTTTGCCCTTTTTCTGCTGTTCAAGGAGTTTGCGTTTTCGGGTTATGTCACCGCCATAGCACTTGGCGAGCACATTCTTCCTGAGCGCCTTCACAGTGGTCCGGGCGACGATCTTGCCACCGATCGCTGCCTGGATCGGAACAGCAAACATTTGCCGGGGGATGAGGTCTTTCAGCTTCGAAGCAAGTGCGCGACCGTACGCCGGAGCTTCATCACGGTGCGTGATCATCGACAGAGCGTCGACGGGTTCGTGGTTTACCAGAACGTCCAGTTTCACGAGATCGGCCGGTCGACTGGCAATCACCGAATAGTCCATTGAGGCGTACCCCTGTGTTCCAGACTTCAACCTGTCGTGGAAATCCACGAGAATCTCAGAAAGCGGGATGTCGTATTCGAGCATGACTCGGGCATCATGCGCTGAACCGTTCCCGTTTCCGCCGGCGCTTTTCGTGGCGGATTCGAGATACTCCATCTTTTTGTACTCGCCACGTTTAATGGTGACCAATTCCATAATTGCACCTATGTAACGTGATGGCGAAACGATGGTGATTGCCACCCAGGGTTCACGAATTTGGGAGTAGTTGTTGTTTTCCGGAAGTTTCGACGGTGAGTCGATGGTGATCGTCTCCCCATTCTTGAGCAACACTTCGTAACTGACGCTCGGAGCTGTCGCGATTAGACCCAGGTCGTATTCACGCTCAAGCCGTTCCTGAACAATGTCCATATGGAGCAGACCAAGGAACCCGCACCGGAAACCGAACCCCAGGGCCGTAGAAGATTCCGGTTCAAATACCAGGGCCGAGTCGTTCAACTGAAGCTTTTCCAGGGCGTCTCGCAATTCAGGATAGTCTTCGCCCACGGTCGGAAATATCCCGGTGAACACCATTGGTCGCCGACGCACGTACCCGGGAAGTGCTGTGGGAGCGGGGTTCGCTGCCAGAGTCATCGTGTCGCCAACTCTGACTGATTTCACCTCTTTCAATCCTGTAGCGACATATCCAACTTCGCCGGTCAAAAGTTGGCCCGTTTTTTCGAGTACGGGACTGAAATAACCGGTCTCCAGCACATCGGCTTCAGTTTTGGTGCCCATGAGGCGCACACGATCATCGGTCCTCAACGATCCGTGCATCACTCGGACGTATGCCACCACGCCTTTGTACTGGTCGTATTTTGAATCAAATATCAGGGCTCGCAGCGGCTCATCAACGTCTCCTGACGGCGGTGCAACCCTGCGAACGACCTCCTCCAGTAACTCACGGACACCGTTGCCCGTTTTGGCCGAGATCATCAGAACTTCTTCTTCTGAAAACCCGAATGCCTGCTCAAGCTCGGTCATCACACGCTCTGGTTGGGCGGCAGGCAGATCGAGCTTGTTGATCACCGGGATGATTTCGAGATCATGCTCCAGTGCAAGGTAGATATTCGCCAGCGTTTGGGCCTGAATGCCCTGGGTGGCGTCGACCAACAGCAATGCACCCTCACAGGCCGCCAGCGAACGCGATACCTCGTAAGAAAAATCGACATGACCTGGGGTGTCGATCAGGTTGAGTTGGTAGTCGATTCCGTCCGCCGCGGTGAACTGCAGGCGCACAGCCTGCGCCTTGATCGTAATTCCTCGCTCCTGCTCCAACTCCATCGTATCGAGGTGCTGATGGGTCATGTTCCGCGTGGGTACAGCGCCCGTCAGTTCAATCAGCCGATCGGCGAGGGTGGATTTGCCGTGGTCGATGTGGGCGATGATGCAGAAGTTTCGGACGTGATCTTGCGACATATCCGCTAATTCTAGTCGCGATCAGCCGAAATACTCTGTGTGTTGTAACCGTGTTCCAGCGAACTTGCGCCGACCTGGTGGCGCTCGCCAGCGTCCCGCCAAACGTGTTTTGATCGGGACAACCTGCGTCTCGCCTGGCGACTACACTGGTTCTGCCGAGATCAAGACTTCGACGTGCACTTCGTCACGAACGGAAAACGAGCAGCTGGTCGGAGCGGTCATGCCAAAGTCGGCCCACGTGAAGTCGCCTTTGACCAGGACCAGCAATCGATCGGGATCGAATCGAGCCTCAATTTCGAACTCAATCTCCGCGTCGGCGCCGTTCACGTTAACAGTGCCAATCACGGTCGCTGTGAACGACCTTCCTTCGGCAAACGTCTCGGGAATCGCCGGAAAGGTGTGGACCGTGATCGTGGCCTGAGGCTGCCTCGGAATGAGCTGACTCCTGACGTAGTTGTCACGTCGAGACTGATCGCTCCGAAGGGAGTGCAGGTCGATGATCAAAGATGCGTTTCCGGCGCCCAGGTCGATCTCACCGGTAATATCGCTGGTTCGTAGCACAGCATCGTTCGGTAGGGGTAGTGACGACAATTTTTCGTTGACCGTAAATGTCGCTTCCGATCCACTGCCAACAGAGAATGTCCCATCAGTCGATCCCGGAACCGGCGTATCCGTGGCCTGAAGTGAAGAGATCGTTGGCTCAGCAGTGGCCTGAACCTCCGGGTTACTGGCGTTCGCAACACTCGTAGAGGTCGGATTGGAGCTCGCTACCGGGCCGTCGGCACTGCCACAGGCGACGATCACAGGCACTACCGCCGCAACTGCGACAACGAGAATATTTCGGCAAAGGTTGGTTTTCATGTTTCAGGTTCGGCTGGAATCCGGGTGAATAGTCTCTTTATCACGGCGGTGGTGGCAACGATAGAGATCCAGATTCCTGATCGCCCTGCCCTGCAAGCCCAATGCTGAGCGCAACGGCTACCAGTACGAGGAGACCATGAATCCAGATTCCGCCTTTTTGAGTCCTCGCTAAGAATGGCGTAAGAGCTGCCGTAATTACCACCCCTGTTACTACAAGAGGAACTGTAAATGAGGCCGCTCTGTCGAACTGCGTCTGCGCACTGAGCGCAATCGCCAGCGACCCCAATCCGAGCGCGGCGATCGACATTGCGTATCGCCTGTTCATAAAGTTTGCCGGGGTGGCCCAGTGCCAGAGAAATCCGTTTACTGCGCCAACCAGGAGTATGACCAGCCCGACGGATGTGGAGTTGAACAGAACATCATCGGGCGAAGCAAGCGGCAATGAAACTCCTACCGCAACGATTGAGGCGGCAGCACCTGCGGCAAGTCCTGAGTATAAATTTCGGTACAGAGGCATCAAGGTCGAGGTTAGTTCAAATAAGCCCCAGTAAACATCAAGACTTCTTGTGAGTCGGAAATTCAGCTAGTGCCCGCGTCGGAGCGCTCTGCCCGGGGTCGCGCCGGTGTTTGTTCCATTTTCGATGACTACCACCCCGTTCACTATCACGTAATCGATTCCGACCGGGTAGTGCTTCGGATCGTTCTTGGTGGCGTCGGTGCGGACAGTCGCCGGGTCGAATATCACGATGTCAGCCCGGAATCCGTCTTTCAACAGTCCCCGATCGGGAAGCCCGAGGCGTTGGGCCGGGAACGATGTCATCTTCCTGATCGCCTCTGGAAGCTTCAGATGTTTTTCTGCGCGAACGAACTCGGCCAGGACCACGGGAAAGCAGCCGTATGTCCTGGGATTCGGATACTCCCCGAATAGAATCGCGTCGGAAGCGATCATGCCGTAGGGATGCGAGACAAACGCCGGGAGTGTATGGGCGTTCGTGCCGGTCCCGACTTCACTAATACCGAGTCTTTCCTCGCGTAGCAGGTCGAACAGCGCATCGGCGGGATCCTGTTCCCGCATTTCGGCGATCTGTGAGATCGACTTGCCATCGTATTTGCTGTTTTGTGGCTGGCGGAAATTGTGTAGCCACCGCTGATCCCAGATCTCTCTGATGTCCGAGCGGGAGTTCATATCTCGCTTCATTTTCTTCCGGTCGTCTGGATCGGACAGAGCAGCCATGATCCGTTCCGGCCCCCCGTCCTTCGCCCAGAAAGGCAGTTGAATCGTCACGGAGGTGCCTGAGTATGGATACGTGTAGCAGTCGAAAGTGACATCTATGCCTTCGGCTCGTGCGTCCTCGACCAGCCCCAGGTATCCGTGGTGGGAACCCTCACCCTGCCTGGGTTGCCGATAGTGGGTCAGATGTACAGGTATTCCTGATTTTCGACCAATTTCGACCGCCTCTTCCCACGGTGCGTACGTGCCTTTCGATTTCAGCGATGCGCGGGTGTGGGTGTGATAAAAACCACCCATCGCAGCGGTCTGCTCCGACAGCGCAATCAACTCCTCGGTCGAGGCGAATCCTCCAGGGGGATAGTCGAGACCTGACGAAAGACCCCACGCACCCTCTTCCATCGACTCGCGTATCACCGCCTTCATATTGGCGTTTTCGGCTTCGGTCGCGGGCCGGTCGTTCCACCCGATAGCCCATATCCTGACCGGTGAGTTTCCGAGGATATAAGCGATATTTATCGCAACGGCATCATCGTACTTATTGAGTAACTCCTGAGTAGTGAGCCAGTCTGGTTCCGGTGGGTACCAGTTCAACCCGGCATCCATCCATATATACCGTTCGAGCTCTCCTCGTGATTTGAACGGCGCGTGCGATATTCCGTCGATTCCGACAAGTTCGGTAGTGACTCCCTGCCGCACTTTGGGATCGTGATGCGGTTCACCCAGGATTGTCAGACCGGCATGTGAGTGAAGATCGACGAACCCCGGACATACGACCCTGTCCTCGGCGTCGATAACCCTCGCGGCGTCGAAATCGTCGGCCGCGATTTCACCTCGCTTGATAGTGAGGGTGTTCGCGCTGACGAGAACAGCGCCGCGAAACCACGGTGATCCTGAGCCGTCAATTATCCGTGCATTGTGGATTAGCAGTTGAAGCATGACGGGATGATACCGAATCACAGGCACCGCGTTGCAACTGGTTCTGCGAATCCAGATGTGCTCCGATGGTCATGGCTACGGCAATCTTGTATTCCGGACTCTGACAACGGCTGGCTTCATGCCCTACTATTTGCCCTCATCTTTAGCCGTAATCCTTGAAAGAAGCGATTTTGAGCAGCAGCAGTAAATTTAGCGTGGCGGTCATTGGAGCAGGTGGAACGGGTGGCTACTACGGCGGGGCACTGGCCCGGGCAGGTGCCGAGGTAACGATGATCGCCCGTGGCCCACACCTTGCGGCTATACGAGCCACTGGACTTCAGCTAAACACGGTTCTGTTGGGCGATTTTCATCTCGATATCGATGCGACCGATGATATGAAGTCAGTTGGACCGGTCGATCTCGCGATCTTTGCTGTCAAGAGTTACGGCACAGAAGTTGCGATCAGAGATATGGCTCCGCTGGTCGGCGCTAACACGATGATCATCTCGACACAGAACGGAATCGATAGCGAACGATTGTTGAGCAATGCGTTCGGTGCGGAACGTGTTCTTGGGTGCACGGCTACGGTTTCAACGATGATCTCCGAACCGGGTGTGGTCCGGCAGGCAGGTGGACCGGGGTCGCTGGTGATCGGTGAACTCGCCGGTGGTGGTTCCGATCGAGTCAATGACCTGGTTCGGAGGTGCGTGGATGCCGGCCTGGCCGCCGAAGCAAGCGAGAACATCGTAAAAGCGATCTGGCAAAAATTCATTTTCATTTGTGCGCTGAGCGGAATGACGGCCCTCACCCGCAAACCGATCGGTGAGATATTCGCCCAGGAATCGACGACAGATATGTACCTTCAGGTCCTGACGGAGGTCGCACAGGTAGGACGCGCCGAGGGTGTCGAACTGCCTGAATCGACTGCGACGGCCACTCTTACCGCGACCCAGAGCCGCGAGCCGTTCATCATTGGCTCGATGGGGCACGATCTCATCGCTGGCAGACCGATCGAGGTGGCGTTGCTCAACGGTCGAGTCGTCGAGCTGGGCAAAAAGCACGGCATCCCAACACCTGCCAATTTTGCGATCGAAGCCGCTTTGAAGCCCCACGAATCCGGATCAGCCTAGACACCGTCGCGTATTAACTGTGGTAGTAAGAACCGCCCAATCGGACCTCAGTCGATCAGTCCTTCTTGAGGTTTTGTCCACGGCGCCCTGGCGGCCCATTGCTTTGGACGTGGCACACGCGACACCGGCACGTCGATGAAAACCGGCCTGTTCATCTCGAGCGCTTTCGGGACTACGTTAGCGACGTCCAGGGGCCCCTTTGCCCGCAGGCCAACAGCGCCGTACGCTTCAGCCAGCTTCACGAAGTCCGGGTTTACGAAGTCCGTCTCGTAGGCACCGCCGAAATCGTCGTCCAGATCGCGCGCTACGTTGCCGTAGTGGCCGTCGTTGTAGATAACGGTGACCAGGTTTATCCCGTACTTCACTGCCGTGGATATCTCAGACGAGTTGTACATGAACCCACCGTCACCGGAAACGCAGATTACCGGCTTGCTGGGATTGCCCACTTTAGCCCCTAGCGCAGTCGGAAACGAAAATCCCAGGTTCCCTGAGTATCCGGAATCGATGTAGGATTTCGGGTTCTCGGTAAACCATCGCGGTCGTGAGTAGTAACCGAGTTGAGTCATTCCAAATACCATTACCGCGTCGGACGGTGCTCCCGCCTGTAAGGCCCGCAGATACTGTTCCTGCGGCTGGTTCAACTCTTCGTCAGAGTTGGCGAGTTTGTCCTGGATTGCGGCAACGGCCTTTGCTGGAGAACTCCACTTGCCGCCACCCGCGGCCTCTAACGTCCGCGTCAGCAGTGGCAGGATCGCTTTTGCATCACCGACAAGTCCGAGTGAATTCTTGTGGACGTGGCCGATCATTTCGGGGTCGGCATCAATATGGATCAGTCGGGCACCGTTCCCGGCCGGATTACGCATTGAAAATCGAGTACCGATGCCGACGATAACGTCGGCGTCTTCGATGTAATTTTTGAGCTGACCGCCCGG
>JAQBVG010000004.1 GCA_027623655.1 Chloroflexota bacterium | reverse complement strand
TTGAGTCGAACGACCCGTACCTGTCATGAAGCGCGCCTGCTAGCAATGGCGCTCCGGTACCAGAGGTGATCATACCGACCTGCACAAGGCCCATGATCCCACCGAACTCTTTCATGCCAAATGCCTCCTGCACGAGCAGGACGATCAGCGCACCCAGGCCGCCAAATCCGAGTGCGAAGACAAAGATCCCTGCCCACAGCAGAGGAGCCGCATCGACGGTGGCGATTATCAATACACCCACTGCTTGAAGCGATACTGAGGCGATTGTTGCGATTCGAGCCGTGATTCTCTCACTCGCCCATCCGAACGCTAACTTCGACCCAATACCCATGCCTGCTATAACCGCGACAGCGGTCGTCGCAATCGCTGGTTCGAAACCGCTCTCTTCAAAGTGTTGCCGGAGCTGGGTCAAAACCCCCTGGTAGGTGAATGTAGCAGCCACGAGGCCGATCATTACCAGCCAGAAGTTCCGATTGCGCAACGCTTGTTGAACCGTGATGCCCGCCCTGGCAGCGGTCCGGGCGACGTTTGCCAGGTCACCTCTGCCGGTGCGTTTCATCTCGGCTTCTATCGCGTCATCGTCCTCGACGACTACCAGAATGGCGACGACCGCCAACACGGCCATAATGGCACCGAACGTGACATAGGCGGCCTCCCAGCTGACGGCGGCAATAATGCCGGCCGCAAGAGGAGGCATCGTGACCCCGCCGAAGTTATTGCCGGCTACCACCGCTCCCATTACTCTGCCTCGAGTCCTCGGGAACCACAGACCGACCATCTTTCCTGCCGGCATGATCGTCGCACCGGGGAAACCGGCGTAAACGAAAGCACTGAACAGATACCAGTGCCACAACTCCGTTATCAGCGGTCGAAGAAGAAATCCCGATGCGATCAGCAGCAGCGACGCGAACATGACCGGCCGGATGCCGATGCGATCGCTCAATCCCCCGATGAACGGCGCAAGAATCCCGGAAATAAACGAGAAGGCCAGTGACAGGTTCAACTGGGTTTGGGACCAGCCGAACTGTTCCCGGAGCGGACCGGCGAATTCACCGAACGAATATTGTGCCATCCCGACAGAAAGTCCAGTGGAGAGGAATACGACCAGAGCAATTGGATACCCGCGGTAGATCCGTCCAAATCCGGGTACTGACATTAGCTGCTTGTCCGTTCAGTTGTGAGATCTGCGACTAATTCGTGCCCGGCAGTGATCGGTGCGATCTCGATTGTGTTCAAGCTGGCTGTATACTCCGCCCGCGTTCCCGCTCAGGCGGGCTGCTGGTTCAATCTGGCTGGCGTGAGTCACGGTAGCATCTTGCTCAGTTCACGTCTTGGAATTTACGGAGAAAATCTGTGCGCCCAAGCAACATTCGTGCCGCAATTGAAAACGGAACTGTCGCTCACAACCTGACCCTGACGTTTCCAGAACCGACGATTGCCGAATGGGCGGGCTATGCCGGGTTTGATGTGTTGCACCTCGACATGGAGCACGGAGTTTTCGACTGGGAATCGGCAGAGATGATGTGCAGGGTCGCCGATATGCACGGCATGACCTGTACTGCCCGTATCCCAAATACCGAGACAGACACGATATTGCGGGCGTTCGATCGTGGGTTGATGGGCATCTTATGTCCCCACGTTGACAATGCCGAGCAGGCGGCGCGCATTGCAAAGGCCGCACGGTTTGGGCCCCAGGGCGAGCGGTCGTTCGGCACCTCGAGGGGAAGGGACTACGGGATGCACGATATGACTCCGGCGGAATACATGGAGGCATTTAACAGGGAGGTCACTGTTTCGATTCAGATTGAAACGAAAAATGCGGTCGACACCATCGAAGAGATCCTTGACGTCGAGGGCATCGACCTGATCACGTTCGGGCCACAGGACCTTGCACAATCACTCGGCCACCCTGGCCATGCGGATCACCCGGAGGTCCTCGCTGCGATGAGTTCGGTAGTCGAGGCCGTGCACGCCCGCGGTCGCCAAATGTCATCTGACGTTGAGCGCGGTATCAATCTGGTCCAGTGGCTACCTGCTCAATTGAGGAGATGGCTGAGCGAATCCCGATCTAAATAGCAGACCTGTACGCGACCCATTCATTACTCAGCCCTACTCAGCCCTGGAAAAACAACATATGACAACTGCTACTTCACAGATCAAGTTCGAGCCCGTTGCCGGGTGGGCCAAGCTCCCCACCGGAGTCACGTTCCGAGGCGACGCCACATCGGTAGCGGTCGATTCAAAAGATAATGTCTACGTCTTCAATCGTGGGACAGAACCAATTGCCGTGTTCGACATCGACGGCAACTTTGTCAGGGGGATGGGCCACGGTGAGTTTGTTCGACCACACGGGATAGAAATCGATGCCGACGACAATCTTTACCTTGTTGACGACAACGGTCATTTCGTCCAGAAGCGAACGAACGACGGCGAGGTGATATTTACTATTGGTAAGAAGGGCGTGCCGTGCGAATGGCAGAGCGGTGGCATGTTCAACCGCCCGACCGACGTCGCCATTCACCCCGGCACGAGTGAACTGTTTGTTTCTGACGGATACGGCAATTCGAGAATTCACAAGTTCGATCCCGACGGCAAACACATGAAGTCGTGGGGTGAGTCAGGTAGCGATCCGGGTCAGTTCAGTTTGCCCCATAACGTGAGCATGATGGGTTACGACAAGATCGTAGTCGCGGATCGTGAAAATTTCAGACTCCAGGTATTTACCACAGACGGTGAGTTTGTTGAGCAGATCCATATTCATCACCCAATGTCGGTGACGCAGGGCAAAGGTGACGACGCCTCGCTATACGTGGGCGAGATGATTCCCCCACCCGTTCAACGGGGAGTGCCCGGACTTGGGGCGATGATTGCTGTACTTTCACCTGAGGGTGTGTTCGAACAACACCTTGGAGGTCCGTTGCCCGGTGGGGGAGCGGCTCAGTTCACCGCACCTCATGGTGTCTCAACCGATTCACATGGATCGGTCTATGCGGCAGAAGTGGCATGGACAAACTACTTCTCGAACCCGGATAACTCCGGTTCCGCAGCACATCCGCTGGGTGAAGTCGTGAGTCTCAGAAAATGGAAGAGGGTGTAGGAGCAGTGAACTCCCTCACCTGATGATTCCGACGTGGTCCGCCGCCGATTCCCAAAACAAACAAGTTCGCAGGTATCAATATGGTCAAAGCAGCAACTTCTAAAACCGTCTACGAACCAGTCCCATACTGGGCGAAACTTCCACACCCGATGTTCTTCAAAGAGGCAACGTCGGTAGCCGTCGACTCGAAAGACAATGTCTATGTGTTCAACCGTGGTAAGCACCCCGTGATGATCTTCGACAAAGATGGTAATTTTCTCGAAACCTGGGGAGCCGGGGAGTTCGTTCGACCGCATGGCATCACTATCGATGCCGAGGACAATCTGTACCTTGCCGACGACGACGCACACATGATCGAAAAACGGAAGACGGACGGGACGATAATCTTCAGACTCGGCGAAAGAGGCAAGGCCGCCGCCTGGCAGGGGGGCGAACCGTTCAACCGTCCAACCCATGTCGCGATACATCCTGAAACAGGTGATCTTTTTATTTCCGATGGCTACGGAAACTCGAGGATCCATAAATTCGATTCCGACGGAAACCACATCAAGTCGTGGGGAGAGTCGGGATCACTGCCGGGGCAGTTCTCACTGCCCCATAACATTGCGATGAACGGCACCGACAAAGTAACACTGGCCGACCGAGAAAACTTTCGACTACAGACGTTCACTACCGACGGGGAGTTCGTGAAGCAGATCCATTCTCACCGACCCATTGCCATCACAAACGGCAAAGGCGATGACACAAACCTCTACGTCGCAGAGGCCGGTCCGCCGCCGGTGCAGGCGGGCGTAAGGAGGCTCGGGCTACGCGTGGTAATAATGGACCGCGAGGGAAATGAAGTAACGAGGTTCGGCAACGAACTCGGAGGGGAGGGTCATGACCAGTTCCTGGCTCCCCACGGAATGTCGGTCGACTCAGAGGGTTCGGTCTACATCGCTGAGGTGTCGTATACCGCGTATGGGTCGCAACAAGACCCCGTGCGGGAGGTTACAAGCCTTCGCAAGTGGAAACGTGTTAACGGCTAGTTGGTTAGTGGACCGGGCGTTCCGATGACTCAGAAGCAGGGCAGGCTCTCAAAACAGGAAGTCAACGAATTTCTTGCGCAGCCGATCGTCGCGCGGATCGGCACGGTGAAGTCCGACGGTTCGCCTCACGTTGCGGCGATGTGGCAACAATGGGACGGTGAGGCGATGTGGGTCATCCCTCGTAGCAGATCAAGCTGGTTTGAGAATTTGAAGAACGAGCCCCGGGTTTGCATCTCGTGCGCCGATGACGTCAATCCTGAGCATACCCGCGTAACCATTGAAGGGATCGCCAGCGTGGTCGAAGGCCCGACTGGCCTCATCGGCCGTGTGAAAGAGATCGCCGACGAGATGGCCCTGCGCTACATGGGCCCAGACGGGCCAGCGTATGCTGCGAAAACAGCAGAACGCCTCAGGTATCTAGTGAAGGTCACGCCTACAACGATTACGTCATGGTGTGGGGAGTGGCACCCCCGCTACATTGTTACCGGGGAAGATTAGTTTTTCGGTGATGCCATCGAGTTCTTCGCTGCCCAGATTCTTATCTGGGTGCCATGCTCCTGGTAGTGCAGCACGGTGCAGCGGTCGATCATCTCGCGAAACGGGTCGAATGGTTCAAAGTAGGCGCTTGGAGTTTTCGCCAACTCGTCTCGTAACGAGCGGTGAACCTTTTCCATATTCTCGATGGCCTGCCGAGGTTCTGTGCCCCTTTTCCTTCGGGTCGCCTCGGAATTAAATCGCTCGATATCGCCCACAGGCTCGATTTTGCCCTGGTCAAGCGCCGTGACCAACTCCCACTCCCAGGTCGTTACATGACCAACGATGTCGATCACCGACATACCCTCGAGGACGCCGACGGTTGACATATCCTCGCTCACGAGACGGTCGAGAGAATTTCTGAACTGTCGCCAGTTGTCATCGATCGCAGCCAAAACTGCGCTTTTTCGATCTTTCACGTGCCGGTCCGACCTTTCGAATTGCGTTGACAGCTTACGTGAGGAGAGCTAGCGTGGCGAGCCAACGTGGATACGCGTGGACAGCTCATGATAAACCGATGGTGGCGAACAGATGAAAAAAGTTGGCGAAGGCAAGTTTCAATACGAAGTAGACCGTGATTGGTTGCGTCACAAGCCAGCTTTCTGGGAGCTGGGGGCCTGCGCTGACGTAGGAGTAGATTCACAGGACCGGGTCTGGCTGTTCAGCCGATCGAAGCATCCTGTGACCTGCTGGACGGCCGAAGGGCAATTCATCGGTTCATGGGGGTACCTTGGTCCCGACAAAGGTGAGTTTCGTGTTCCGCACGGTGTGTTTATCGATAGCGACGACCACATCTGGCTTGCCGATCACCAGACTCACCAGGTGACGAAGCACAACGAGAACGGCGATGTCCTGATGGAACTCGGTGTCCACGGATACGCGAACATCACAGTCACGACGACGAATCAGCAGGGTGCTCCGTTCAACAATCCGACAGGCCTTGCAATCGCCACTGATGGTCGCCTGTTCGTGTCTGACGGCTACGGCAATCGACGTGTCCACCGTTTTAGTGCGGGGGGCGTGCTCGAGCATTCGTGGGGTACGGCCGGGACCGGACCGGGCCAATTCTCGATATTGCACAAGGTGGGGGTCGACAAGAACAACAGGGTCTACATTTGCGATCGTGAGAACAACCGTATCCAGATTTTCGATGTCGACGGCAATTACCTGACCGAGTGGACCGATCTCGTTGGACCGGGTGACATTTTCTTCGACGACGACGTGGCCTACGTCGTTGAGCAGGGCGGTGGTAACGGGGTTTCGATCTGGACACTTGAAGGCGAACTAATCACCAGGTGGCGGGGTGATGCGGATGCCTGCCAGGCGGCGCACGGTGGGTGGTTCGACTCGAACGGCAATTTGTACATCGCCGAGATCGGAGACCCGGGCCGCGGGCAAAGGGTCACGAAGTTCAGTCACATTTGATCGAGCGGACGGTTCACCTCAACCCGTCAGGTCTATTTGGCTGACCCGGGACACTCGTGTTCGATTCCCGACAGAACCAGGTGGGTAGCGTTCACGTGGAAACCGTGGCGGGTGTGTACTTTTGCGATAAATTCCTTAACGAGTTCGTCGTTCAGAGGTAAAGTCCGCCCGCAGCTCGTACATTGCAGGTGATGGTGGTTTGAACGGCTTATCCACTCGAAAACGGTGTCACCAGGACTAAGGCGGGATTCCGCCACCAGACCAACCCCGCCGAGGTCATTGAGTACCCTGTAGACCGTCGACTGGTCGAACTTCGCTCCGGTCGTGGCGAGCGCGTCGATAACCTCGGGTACTGTCATGTGGCCGTGTGCAGATCGCAGCACATCGATGATAGCCCGACGGGCAGGTGTGGCACGCAAACCGGAACCGCGGAGGGTTTCGGTTGCGGAATCTTTGGACTCGGGCATTTTTCTCACGGGTATAGTAGTCGCCAGCGGATCGAGCGTGTCACATCGACAGTTCCTCGGTCAACCGGCCCACATTTAGCTCTTGATCCCGGGATTCCCAAACTTGAGACTCAGACTGTTCGAGTTCGACATGTCGTCCAGTGTTCTCGTCAGTGCCACACCCGATCGCGTATGGGATGTCGTTACCCGGGCTAACCGCTGGTCCGACTGGGCCGATGTGTGTTCCGAAGTTTGGAATGCGCCGACTGGCCCTGACGAGTGGAAACCCGGTCACAGGTTCGGATTTCGCCTCAACTTTGGAATGCGAACCGTGCCGTTCAATGTGCAGGTCAGAGTTGTTGAGTCAGGAGATCGAACAGTACGCCCGTCTTTCAGATTCGTTGAGTGGGATTCAACGAAGTTTACTATCACCGCCGTCCGGACCATTTCGATCGATTCGGAGTCCGGCGATCGCGGATGTCTGGTTACCGACAGCAAGCATTTCTCCAGTCCGGTTCTGCCGATTGCTCCGTTCTACCCGCGATGGCTCATCACGCGGATGACCGAGTCGTGGCTGCAAGATCTCAAGACAGAAGCGGAATCGACTAGATGAAAGCACCGACGAACAGGGTGTTGATGGTGTTCGCGCATGCCGATGACGAAACGCTGCTGGCCGGTGGTCTCATAGTGAAGCTTACGTCGATGGGCTATGAGGTGACGGTGCTTTGTCTGGCACCGGGGGATGCCGACAGGATTCGACGATTGAGGGCCGCCTGCGAAGTACTTGGAGTGGTAACCGTCGAGACTCTCAGGTACACCGGAAGTGCTATGTGGCCCGACGAGCTCGATCACCCGACTTCGACTTCGGAAAGCGTCAGGGGTGCTGAGAGGATTTCTGGGCCCGTCCTGGCTCTTGCGCCGATCGCGGACCTGGCGGCGCGCATCGGCGGCCGGATCGGCGAGATTAATCCAGATATCGTGGTAACTCACTCGCAATACGGTGACTACGGTCACGTGGATCACGCGATGGCGAACAAGGCGACGGTGCGCGCCTTCGAGGTCTCGGCGGACGCACGCGCGGTGCTGTATGCGCTAGCCTGGCCGAAACGCCTGGTTCGCTTCAACGCGAGACTAATGAAAATCGGCGGACGAGACATCAAACGAATGGGCCCTGACGGACGGTTCAATCTACTCGCATCGATCCAGTCCATGGACAGTGCCGGTCCTGTTCATTCGTTGAATGTTGGATCCGGACTAGGCACCCGCCGGAGGGCATCCCGCGCATATTCCGAAGAAATCGCCATGGGCCCGCTGGTGCTAAGACTGCTGGAACGCGCACCGCTGTGGTTCCAGAGACTGATCCTGGGGAAAGCACGCCTGACAGTTCTAAAGTCGCCGGTTGGTATCTCGCCGGACGAGGTTCCCTGTCCGAACCATTTTGAAAAGAACGCCCCGATCCCCAACTAATCGGGAACCAGGGCGCGTTCGTTTCGTCGTATTTCAGTTGCTAGGCGAGGAGTTCTCTGAGCTCTGCAACATTAGCGTCGCCGCGAAGGCGACCAAGGGCTTTGCGCTCGATCTGTCTGATCCGTTCACGGGTCAAGTTTAACTCTCCGCCAATCTCCTCAAGTGTGCGGGGTCGTCCATCGAAAAGCCCAAACCGGAGTTCGAGGACTCGACGCTCACGCTCCTGTAGATGGCTCAGGACGCGGTCGACCTGTTCTCGCATTGACGACTGCGCTGCAACGTCTGCTGGTGCCGGTGCTGAACTGTCCTGAATCAGATCGCCAAGTTCATTTTCTGCGTCCTCACCGATCGGCGTCTCAAGCGATACCGGTTCCTGGGACATCTGGAGAATTTCAGAGACACGTTCTATCGAAAGCTCGACTCGCTCTGCCAGTTCTTCGACCGTAGGCTCACGGTTAAGCTGCTGACCCAGTTCACGGCGAGCCCTCATGATTTTGTTGAGTGTCTCAACGACGTGAACTGGGATGCGGATCGTCCGTGCCTGGTCGGCAATCGCACGTGTGATGCCCTGCCGAATCCACCAGGTTGCATACGTGCTGAACTTGAACCCTTTGCGGAAATCGAACTTCTCAATTGCCCTCATAAGTCCGATGTTGCCCTCCTGAATAAGGTCGAGCATCGAGAGCCCTCGATTGAGGTGTTTCTTGGCGACACTGACCACGAGTCGGAGGTTGGCCTCTCCCAGGTGTCGACGCGCCTTTTCACCCTCTTCACGAACTCGCATGAGGTGGGCACTCAAGACCGACGTCAGCGGTTGAAGGGCGGCAACGAAACGAGGTTTGACAGCCTCGTCGGGAAGATCATTCAACGTTGGGTTGAAGCCCAACATATCTACCATGTCGGACGCGAGTAGTCGCGTCAGCACTGAAAGTTCGACGACAAGCTTGTGTGCAACCTCAGGCTCAACGCCCAGCGCGTCTGAAAGATAGTTGATCAGCTCGTCTTCGCGTTTTCCATCAACCAGTGCTCGGAAATCGGGGTTCGTCAGAGCCGCCTCAAACTTCACCGGGCTCTGAAGACCCAGGTATTTGGCGATTGCGGCTGCGGTATCGGCGACTTCACCGAACTTCGAGAGGATATCTGTGATTATTGTGTACGGATCGGGCGTACCGACCTCGATATCTCCCTGGATTTCACTTTCGATTGCTTCGAGTCGCTGGGCCAATTCGACGGCTCGGGCGAGGACGACCTCATCTGCGGCTGTGAGCAGGGCAACGCGTCCGATTTCCCGAAGGTACATCCGAACGGTGTCCTCGGTGAGTTCCGACTCCTGGACTTCCTGGGCAAGTGCGTTTGTAAAGCTGGTCGCAGAGTCTGATGCCCGCGCGGCCTCCCACATATCCAGTTCTGATCTGGTCACCGCGGTCGCGCCGTTTTCGATTATCTGGTTGGCTTCGTCTTCGGTGCCTTCCAGACGTGTAAATGCGGGAGTGTATTCCGCATCGCCGTCAAGAGCAGCGGAGACGTCGTTTACCGGGGTCGATCGTCGCTTTTGGACCAACGTTTGTTCCTTTCGGGCATCTGGTGCCCGTACCTGGACTTACCAATTATCCGAACAGATATGGTTCTCAGGTTTGTCGTACAAGTGCCGTCGCGCAACATGCCCCGTGTTAATTTGCGGGGCGCACCTTATGGTTGCGAATGGTGGCGATCACTCAAATCTTAGATGCCTCCAACACGAATTCGGATGCAAAACACCGGATACGTGCCGAACCCTAAGCTTCTGCGATCACGGTTACCACTTCAACGACCTCCTATTCTAATCGTTCTGCCGCAGTACTAAAAGGGGGTTAAGGCTCAAATTACGATATTCGTAGGTATTCAAGCACAGAATTCGACGATTGATAGTCTCGTTGCAAGCATTGAAGTCATCTGTCTCGACACAATTAGACTCTAATCCCAATTGATGACGAATTTCCCCGGTGCACCGGATGAGAAATTTTCGTATGCGAGGGGCGCTTCCTCGATCGTCGACCGTGAAGTAATGACCGAAGCCAGCGGCACTTTGCGTTGTGCTGCAAAGCGGGCGGCTTCGGCGAGTCCGAACGTCGAGAATGTCCATGATCCTAACAACGTCAGGTGTCGATGAATGATGTGGGGTGTAGGTTGATAAGTCACCTCTCCACCCTCGCCGACCAGGCAACTCCTGCCGAAAATCCTGGTCGATTCGACTGCTACCACCCGGGTTGCTGCCAGGCCAGCTGCCTCGAGAGTGGCATCAGCGCCCGTACCATGCGTCAGCTCGCGGATCTGTTCCGGAACATCGCCGTTCGAGGCATCGATAGTTGCCCATGCACCAGAATTCGCTGCCATTTCCAGTCGTTCCGGGGAGATATCGACCGCGATTATTCGGGCGCCCATTTCTGTGCCAAACATTGTTGCTGCGAGACCAACAGGACCCTGTCCGAACACAGCCAGGGTATCGCGCCCGGAAATATCGAGTTTCTTCAGTGCCTGGAACGCGGTACTTGCTCCGCAGGCCAGGTAGGCACCCACTTCGAAATCGAGGTCGTCGGGAAGTGGGACGCAGGTCGACTGGTGGGCGACCATGTAATCGCCGTGGCCCCCGTGCATTGATCCTCCGTAGTACTCCTTCTTTTCGGCAACCTGACAGAGTTGTTGCCACCCGGTGAGGCAGTAGTCGCACTCTCGGCAGCCTTCATAGTGGTGTTGAATGACTCGGTCCCCGATTTTCCTGCCGACCACACCCGTGCCAAGGCCGACAATCTCGCCACACGGCTCGTGGCCGGGTCTCCTTAGCTCTCCGCTGTGTTCGTTCGGTCCTTCGCCTCTGTAGCGACCGAAGTCCGAACCACACAACCCGGAGGAGCGTAGTTTGATCAATACCTGCTCTGGCCCCGGAGCAATATCCGGGTAGTCGATAACCTCTGCGACGCTATTTCCGCGAAATACCACGCCACGCATTTGCAAATCTCCAGTGTTGGTCGAACAACCGGTAGCGAAATCCGGGGCAGTGTATCTCAGTCAATCGTCCGCAGGAGACCTTTGCGGAGTGGCAAAACCGGCAGTAAGCTTCACCGGCCAGACCGACACGACACGATTCGCACGCGGATTACCGCGAATGGGACCCTAAAACATGGCGGACAGCTTCAGTTACGACACTCTATTCTCGAAAAACTCGACCGACACTCCAACGAATTTTGTGAAGCACGCGAAGTATGACTTTGCCGTTGCGTACCCGGCTCCCGAGACGCTGCCGATGGACGGTCTGATTCAGGCGTTGCAAACCGCCGTGGACTCCGACAGCGGGAAAATCGCTGCTGAGATGGCTTACTACCCTCACCAGCTCGGCGCCCGGGAACTGCGTGAGTACACGTCCTCGAAGTTAACGGCCGATCGGGGATTCACTGTTGGCGCCGACGAAATCGCGTTGACGAACGGCTCAGGTGAGGCGATTGGGCTCGTCATCCAGGCTTTAACGGACCCGGGCGATGTAGTACTGGCTGAAGAGTATGTATACATGGGGACCCTTAACCAGCTCCGTCGGTTTGGAGCCGATATCCGCGGCGTTGCGATCGACGAGGGCGGAATCATTCCCGATGCTCTGGACAGGCAGATAGCGGCGCTGATTGCCAGTGGCGAAAAACCGAAATACCTCTACACAATCCCGGAACACCAGAACCCTACGGGGTCTACTCTTTCTGCCGAACGACGCAAGGCGATCTTGAAAATAGCTCACAAGCACGGCATGCCTATTCTCGAGGACGATTGCTACGTTGATCTTAGATTTGAGGGAGATACACAGCCTGCGTTCCGGGCACTCGACGATTCGGGGATCGTCGTTTACGTGGCCTCATATTCGAAACTGCTGGCTCCCGGACTACGCCTCGGGTACTTCACTGCTTCACCGGCGGTAATGCGCCGCGCCCTCGGCTTCAAGCTGGGTAGCGGTCCGAACCAGTTTGCTGCGGTGGCAATCGAGGGATTCCTGCGCAACAACCTCGACTCTCACAGGGACAACTTCAACCCGTTGCTACAGCAGAAGCGCAACGCGATGGTGGCTTCGCTTGAGGAAAACTTCGCGGGGTCGGGTGCCACGTGGTCAGTGCCACAGGGTGGCTGTTACGTATGGCTGATGATGCCAGAAAGCTCGGATATTAGCGCAATTCGCGACAAAGTTTTCGAGCAGGGGGTCGGTTATGTTGCAGGCACCAATTTTGAAGCGGATTCGTCAGGACGAATAGGTCGGAACTGTGCCCGCCTGTGCTTCGCATTCGAATCTCCCCAGAAAAACACCGAGGGAATCGCATTGCTAGGTCAGTTGTTCAAACAGCACGGGGCGATGTAGCAGCGACCTTGCGTGGGTCAGAGAATTCGAGGAAATGCAGCTCGTAATTCCGGGCAGAAGGCAAAACCGTCAACCGGCACGCCCCCGGGTCACCGCACAATCATGAGGCATCAAGGGAGTAGTCTGTGGGCATTGGTTGTCGCTGATTTTAAATTTCGCTGACCCAAATAAATTTGCCTATCTGTCCTCTCGCGAATAAATTCAATTGAGGTCAGGTGTCGTGACGCGCCAGTCAACAAACTTCTGGATCCGAACCGCTCCCGACCGAATCCCCTCAAATTTCCAATCGCCAAAGGAACGCCTCGCATGGCATCCACCGAACTGATTTCGATTGCTCTGAAGATGGTTGCCAGAAAAAAAGGCATCCTGGCGGCTGATGAAAGCACCGGGACTATGACCCGGCGGCTCGACAGCATCAACGTCGATTCGACCGCAGAAACCCGACGCCTTTGGCGGCAGTTGTTGTTCACGACCCCGGACATTGGCGACTACATCAGCGGCGTGATCATGTACGACGAGACCATTCGGCAATCGGACGACAACGGACTCAGTTTCGTAGAGTTGCTCGCAGATTCAGATGTTCTGACCGGGATCAAGGTCGACAACTCGACCCACGATCTGGCCGGCGCACCGGGAGAGTTCATCACGGAGGGACTGGACGGCCTTCGTCCCCGACTGGCCGAATACTACAAACTTGGCGCTCGATTCGCGAAATGGCGCGCGTTACTTCCAGTTGACGACGGGATTCCATCCGAATACTCGATTCGAACCAACATGCATGCGCTTGGTCGGTATGCCGCCCTTTGCCAGGAGCAGGGTCTGGTGCCGATAGTCGAGCCTGAGGTGTTGATGGACGGAACGCACAGTATCGATATCTGTCGTTCGGCGACCGACCGGGCACTTCGAGTGCTCTTTGAAGAACTCGATGCGCAGCGTGTTGAGCTCAGCGGCATCGTATTGAAGCCAAATATGGTGATATCGGGTACCGATGCAAGGAATCGAGCATCGGCCGCTGAAGTGGCCCGTCAGACCCTCGACTGCTTCTCTGCCAACGTGCCCGCCGAGGTCCCCGGCATTGCATTTTTATCCGGGGGCCAGGGCGATGAAGAGGCTGTGCTCAACCTCAATGAAATCAACAGGCTGGCTAACGCTGAAGATTTGCTCTGGGAGTTGACCTATTCGTATGGCCGAGCCCTCCAGGCTGCACCACTTTCCGTATGGAAGGGCGAGCCTGGAAACGTCATATCCGCACAGTCGGCGTTCCAACGACGGGGTCTGGACTGTAGTGCCGCGCGCGAGGGCGCCTACTCGTAGCCTTCGACGACCGGGGGTGGCGGACAATATCTGGCTTCCCTCCGCCCGGGTCTTCGCGGTGGACCGTGGAGAGTGATCGCACCCTGTAAAATCTTGCCCTGTGATTAAGGCGAGCGCTGAAAACTGCGGGTAGAGTTGCCGTGGCTCAATCGATCGTCATCAATCACCCGGGGCATATTTCAAACGATGGCAAACGACGTTCCCGCACTCGTAGCGGCCAGAAAAAACGAGTTGATCTCAACTCGCCGGTATTTCCACGCGATTCCAGAACTCGGATTCAAGGAGAACGAGACAGCCAGTGCCATAGCTGACCGATTGCGAGCGGCCGGTCTTGACGTGGAAACGGGCATTGGCCACACGGGGGTTGTCGGAGTTCTCAAGGGCTCGAGCGAAGGCCCAACTCTGATGATTCGGGCGGATATTGATGGACTTCCGGTCGATGAATTGACCGGACTAAAGTTTGCTTCGACGAACGGTCGAATGCACGCCTGCGGCCATGATGGACACATCACCATGGCGCTTACTGCCGCCAAAATACTCGCTGACCTGAAAAGTCAGTTGGCTGGAGACATTGTGTTTGCGTTCCAACCTGCCGAGGAGATCGTGCAGGGCGCACTGGCGATGATCGACGATGGCCTGTTCGACAGGTACCCGGCGGACCGAGTGATTGGTACGCACCTCTGGAATCAGATTCCGACTGGAGTCGTCGGAGTGAATCGAGCGACCGTGTTCGCCAGCGCCGATCAGTTCAGGCTGATCGTAAGCGGCAAGGGCGGACACGGTGCGATGCCACATATGACGATCGACCCTGTCGCCGCTATCGCCCAGATCATCGGTACTGCGCAGACGGTTGTGAGCCGTGAAATCCCGCCGAACGACATGGGTGTACTAACCTTTGGACAGATCCACGGCGGCACCGCACCAAACGTGATCGCCGACAACGTGACGGTCGAAGGCACGGTCCGTGCCTACACACCCGAAACCCGTGTCCGAATCATGGAATCACTGGAACGAATCGCCCGTAACGTGGCAACGGCAATGCGCGCAACGACCACATTCGAACGCATTCATGGCGCACCACCGGTCATCAACGACCCGGAGGTCGCAGCCTGGGTCACAGGGCAGGCCAGCCTGGTAGTCGGCGAGGGAAACGCAAGAGAATGGGAACCGGTTAGCGTCGGCGACGACATGGCCGAGTTCAACAACCGTGTCCCAGGCACCTACTTCCTGCTCGGTGCCGCCCACGATCCTGCACGCGTTGCTGAGAAAGCTATCGAGGGCCACCATAACGCCCGATTCGATTGGAACGAAGATTGCCTCCCGATCGGCACGGAGATTTTTGTCAGGTCAGCGCTCGATTACCTTTCGTAGTCCCGCAGCCATTGCTGACGGAATCGTACCGGTCCGACTTCGACTGCCTGATCCGGGTAACAATCGGCTAACGGTTCAGGCGTTATTTTGGTGTTAGATGAAGACGAAGATACTGAAGCTCATCGCGCTCGGAGGCATCCTGGCTTTCGTCGCACTGCTTTGGCCTGTTTTCACCCGGGCGGAAACGTCATTGGCGATAGTATTTGTCGTGGTCTCAGGGCTCGGAGTGGGGATCGCTTTTCTCGCGTTTTTTGGCCGACAGCAGTGGATGCTGTGGGCCGCGCTGGGTGTCTGGCCGGGTGCAATCGCAGGCGGCCTGGCGTTCGCCGGATTGGCGCTATTGACCGTCGGAAACGGCGATGGGGGATTCGAAGGCCTCGTCGCCGGTGCAATCATCATTCTTGGCGTGTTCATCGGCGGAATTGCCGGGGCCATCGCAGGTGGCCTGCTCGACGCCCGTCGAAAGTGCCGAGCAGGGTGATAATCGTCTAGACGACTGGTGCAGTTCCTCCGTCGACGTTTATTGCGGTGCCGGTTACGTAACTGGCTCGGGCCGAGGCCAGGAAGCAGATCACGTCACCAGCCTCCTGAGCTTCACCGATTCTGCCCAGCGGAATTCGGTCGCCGAACGTCTCCCAGTGGTCTTCGAGGGAGTAGTTCGGGTCCGTGGCGTTTGCGGCTTCCCAGCGAGCGCGGTGCTGACCGGACTTGAACGTTCCGACGCAGATCGTATTTACGCGAATGTTGTACTGTGCGAGCTCTCCAGCCCACGATTTCGTCAGCGAAATTCCGGCCGACCGTGATAGAGAAGTTGGTTGGCCCCCGGGGCCCGACGCTTTTCCACCCGGAGTTGTCGTATTGACTATCACACCCGTTCCCGAGGCTTTCAGGTGGGGGAGTACGGCACGAGCGCAGTAGATTGCGCCGTAAACCTTGATTCCAAAATCGATCGTCAGATCTTCATCAGTCATCATTTCCAGTGTTTTTGCGGACGACGTCCCTGCGTTGTTGACAAGGATGTCCACTCCGCCGAACTCGTCGACCACCCGCCTGACCATCGCCTGGACTTTGGCCTCGACCGAAACGTCGGCTGATACGCCTATCACGTTTCCACCCGTCTCTGACCTGATCTCAGCAACCGCTGTGTCGAGCTTGAACTGCGTTCGACCTACGATCGCAACTTTAGCGCCCTCTTTGGCCATCGATATTGCAGCCGCTTTTCCAATGCCGTCGCTGCCACCAGTAATGATTGCGACTTTTCCATTCAGTCCGAGATCCATATTGTTGTTCCGTTCTACAGATTCGATTCGTTTACATACACCGCTGACCCCAGTGGGTGGCCCACGATTGCCAGGCAACAGGTGCGGCAGATTATAAAGACGAATTTCGGCAAGCATTTACTGCTGCGATTTTTCAACGTGTGAGTTGTACCCTTATCTCTTGTGTGAATTTCCACTTGCAGATTCGTCGGAATGTGACGATATTCAACCGAATCGTGCATGGGCTATTTATTTGTGGGCAAACTGGGTGTGAGAATGAACCGGTGTGCCGGTTCGTGGCGGAAACGGGCGAGGACAAAAATTGAAGAACGGGCAAAGATACGAGCCGCTAACGGTCCCGCGACGGGTAATTCTCGGCCCGGGTCCGAGCTCAGCGAACCCCCGTGTGCTCCGCGCCATGTCACTCCCGATCATTGGATATCTCGATCCCGCGTTCTTCGAAATCCTCGATGAAATGACCGGGATGCTGGGTGAGTTATTCAGGACAGAGCAACGGGCTTTTGCCGTGGCTGGATCTGGATCCGCCGGTATGGAGGCTGGACTGGTCAGTCTTGCCCAGCCAGGCGATACCGTGATCATCTGTTCCTACGGTTACTTCTGCGAGCGCCAGATCTTGATGGCTGAACGGCTTGACCTCAACGTAGTCGCGTTGCGGACCGAGTGGGGCAAGTCGATGGACCCCGCCGTGCTGGCTGAAGCCTTGAAAGAGCATCCGGAAACGCAACTCGTTGTCGGGATACATGCTGAGACATCGGCGGGAACAATTCACCCGATCGCCGAGTTTGCCCGCCTTGCCCATGAAGCCGGTGCTTTGTTTATGACTGACGTGGTTACTTCGCTGGCCGGTTGCGAGCTCGAATTTGATGCGTGGGACCTTGACTACGCCTACTCAGGTTCTCAAAAATGCCTTGCGGCGCCCCCTGGCATATCCCCCGTAGCGCTCTCCGAGCGTGGACTCGACTACATTCGTGGTCGCCAGAAACTGTCATCTTCCTGGTATCTGGACCTGTCGTTGATCGCCGACTACTGGGGAACAGGCCACAAGCCACATCACACTGCTCCAGTCAGCATGGTCTACGGCCTGCGGGAAGCGGTCGCGATGGCGCTGAATGAAGGTCTTGCACAGCGCTGGAAACGACACGAGGCAAACGCCGCCGCATTGCGGGCCGGTCTCGATGCGCTAAATCTCGAAATGCCCGTCTCCGAGAGCGACCGTCTTGACCAACTGACCATCGTCAGGCTGCCCGTGGGGGTTGACGATGCCAAACTTCGAACTCAGTTGCTGAACGAATACTCCATTGAAATCGGCAGGGGACTCGGCAAATTTGCTGGTGAAGTCATACGGATCGGTCTTATGGGCGAGTCATGCGTGCCAGCGAACGTTTTTGCACTGCTAAATGCCCTTGAGAAGACACTTCCCGAGCAGGGTTTCGAGGTTGGACGCGGCGCTGCCGTAGCCGCCGCCAGCGCTCAACTGGCCAGGAATCCATCGCCCCTCTACAGCGCCTAACAAAACGCGGATAAACAGGACTGGCGAGAGCCTGCGCGGTGCCCACAGCCTTACTCGAGCGAATACGCAGCGTCGAGGAGGTCAACTACGTATCTTACTTTCGTTGTTCTTGCTGTCTGATTTTCTTTCGCAAGCTGCGTAAGAGCGAAATCAAGTTGCATTGCACAGCCCGGGTTGGCAGTCGCCACTGTTTCAGCCTGGGTGGCGATCACTTTGCGGGCTTTGCGCCTGCCAAGTTGGGCAGACATCTCCCGTTGCGTGATCGAGTATGTCCCAGCCGATCCGCAACACACGGCCGGTTCACCAAGTTCGATCAATTTGAGCCCCGGTATTGACTTGAGAATTGTGCGGGGCGCTTCGGTGATCCTCTGGACGTTCACGAGGTGGCAGGGGTCCTGGTAAGTAACAGTGATGTCCAGGCCTTTCACAGGGGGCGTGAAGTCGTACTCAAGTAACAGTTCGTGTACATCGCGAGTTAGTTCGGCGACCCGTGCGGCTCTGACGACGTATTCGCTATCGTCTCTTAAAAGTTCTTCGTAGTCCTTCATCGCAGCGCCGCACCCGGCCGACGCGGAGACGATCGCGTCCGGGTTGATCGCCAGGAACGAGTCGATATTCTTTCTCGCCATTTGAGCGGCTGAGTCGGGTTCACCGGCGTGGGTGTTCAAGGCACCGCAACAACCCTGGCCTGCTGTCACATGAACCTCTAACCCGTTGCGAGTCATTACGCGAACTGCAGCTTCAAGAGTTTCGGCGTGAGTGAGCGCCATTACGCAGCCTGCAAGCATTGCGACACGGGCCTTCCGAACGCCCTGTGCCGGGTGGACCTGGCCTTTTCCGACGAAGAAATTCTGAGAGAGCTCCGGCAGGTATTCATCAGCTAACTCGGCATCGCCCGGCAGCAACTTCAACAATCCAGTGCCGCGAGCGATCGTTCTCAGCCCCGTTTTTTTGTACAGCTTCAGAGCGGTCCCCGCCATTCGGAGTTTGGTTGGAGACTTGAGGAGCGTGTTGTAACCGATGGATCTTGCGGTGCGTTGTGTAAATGAACGTCTGGTCTGCTGCTCGACCTGGGATCTCGTCGCTTCCATCAGTTTGCCGTACTCGACTCCTGACGGGCAAGCCAACTCGCACGCCCTACATTGCAGGCACATGTCCCAGTGACCTACGACCGATGGCGTCATCTCGAGCCGACCCTCGTTGACGGCCTTCATGAGCGCTATGCGCCCGCGTGGAGACTCAGCCTCCAGCCCAGTTTCGAGATAGGTTGGACATGCCTGCAGGCAAAATCCACAGTGGACGCACTTGTACAGATCAGATTCATGCGGAGCGTGTGGACCGAAAAATCCTGGAAATGTACCGGTCGGCCCAACGTGCTGATCAGATGGCATCAATAATGTTGTATCCGTTATATCTTGCCGACGAAGCGTCCTGGGTTAAGTGTATTGGACGGGTCGTACTCGGTTTTAATGCGACGCATTACCTCAATCGAAGAACCAACATCGCTGAACACGTCGATTTCCCTTTTCACGCTGAGCGGGCATTTTTCGATTGTGTACGAGCCATTTACCTGCTTCGAATGCCTGATGACCGTATCGACCATCCCCTTCGCTTCGTGATCCGTCGAACCGCCTGCTAGCGCAGTTATCGCACCGAATCCCAGGTCGTTTATGGTCGATATCCTGTGGGCGATGTCAGCTGGATCCGATGAAAGGGTCTCCACGATTTTAATGGTATCGACTGTTCGCCCGGTGATCCTTGCGACCGTGCTTGCAGCCGACTCAGCAAGTTCCAATCTCGACCATGCGTTTTTGCCTCCATCGTGGTCGAGCACTGCGTAGCCTGTAGCGCCGCCAGCGCCCGCGGAACCTGTGACCTCATTCACCTGTCGCTCGATTGACCTGACACCGCCGCTCAGCCGAACGAGCAGTGCCCACTTGATATCGTTTGCTGTCGACGATATTTCTCCGGAGGACTTAACCACCTCAGCTGCCAGGGGGCCGTATGTCAGCGAAATCCCCTCCGGCGCGAAAGATCCGTTCACCAGCCGCATCCCGACTTCGTTTGCGGACACAGAATCGTCGAACCACGCCAGGACTGTTTGCTGCTCGGGCGGCAGCGGGACCAACTTGAAAGCGATCTGCGAAATAACACCCAGTGTGCCGAATGCACCGGTGTGAAGCCTGTGTAGATCGTAGCCCTGTACGTTTTTTACTACCCTGCCCCCGCTCTTCGTGATCGTGCCGTCGGCCAGCACGATCTGCATTCCGATCACCCAGTCCCTGATACCGCCTGCAGACGATTGACGGCGACCGGGCCCGTTTGACGCGACTGAACCGCCGATCGTCGCCTGCTCCGGGTTGCGGACCTCAAATGGGAGTCGTTGGCCCTCTCGTTCCAGAGCGCTGGATAGATCGATTACTCGAACTCCACTATCGACGATGACGGTCATGTCGCCCGCGACGTGCTCCAGGTGCTCTGTGTGCCCTGTCAGGTCAAGAGCGATGTCATATTTCGAAGGAACGTTGCCCACGCCAATACGGGTGCCTCCTCCCCACGGGATGACGGCTGCCCCAGTTCCATTGGCGTCCGCCAGGACCTTTGAAAGCTCAGCGAGGTTTTTCGGTCTTTCGAGTTTCGAGGGACTCAGACCATCCAGTGAATGGTTCAACGTAGATATCCGACCCTTACGACCCTGCCGCGGACCGGGCTGCCGTTCGTGTGGGCGGTGTGCTGTGCATCTGGGGTTTCCACGGCGCGGTTTCCCAGAGCAGGTCGCCAATGGAAGTCGCTTCGTCCAGCGCTACCTGTGGCACATCCTCTTCCCACGCTACAAGATTCTGTTCCAACTGCTCAAGCGTGCGGGCCCCGACAATGCAGGCTGAAACGGCCAGGTTCGACCGGTTCCACTTGAGCGCCAGCGCCATCGGAGACACACCGTACTTCTCGGTAACGGCGATAAACCGCTCCATTGCATCGAAGGTGATCTCGTTCCAGTATGTCGACTTGTAGAAATTAGCGGCGCGGAAATCGTCGGAAAACCGACCTCCAGATTCCGTCTCAGCCTTGAACTGACGGTGCTTACCAAGCAGAAAACCTCCAGCCTGGGGCGAGTAAGTCATTACGCCGATACCCTGGTCGAGGCACACCTTGAACAACTCTCGCTCGGCTTCCCTGTACAAAAGGTTGTAGCGCGGCTGAACGGAACAGAACCGGGTGAACCCGTTTCGGTCCTGTGCCCACAACGCTTCCACAAGCTGTGGGCCTGAAAAATTCGACACGCCGATGTAGCGCGCCTTACCGGCCCTGACAACATCGTTGTAGGCCTCGACCGTCTCCTCGATCGGCGTAGTGAGGTCGGGCGAGTGCACCTGGTAAAGGTCGACGTAGTCCGTGCCTAGGCGTCTCAGCGAGTCGTCGATCGCCTGCATGACGTACTTCTTGTTCACTCCGACGTCGTTCGGGTTTGGACCGACCTGACTTTTGCCTTTGGTGGCGAGGACGACTTCCGATCTGCGAGTTTTGATGAACCGGCCGACGTTTTCTTCCGAACGTCCATCGCAATACGAATTGGCGGTGTCGATAAAGTTCACTCCGGCAGCAAAGGCCGCCGACATTATTCGTAGCGAGTCCTCGGGACTGGTCTGTCCGCCAAAATTGTCTGCGCCGATGCAATATTCGGAGACTTTTAGTCCTGTTTTACCGAGCCTTACATATTCCAACTGGATTGTTCCTATTTTTACGAGTATTCGGGTTAGGCGTCGTTGGTGCCTTGCGCGACCGCGGTGGCTCCGTTACCGGGCTGCTTTTGAGAGCGGCATTGTGCCGAACGCCTGCCCGGAGAGCGGTGGATAAGTCATTGGAGCCCGTGATTCGAATGCCGCTGCGATTTCTCGCACCTCGGCCATAACTTCGTCGGGAGCGGATTCCGACCACGCTTCGAGGACCCCCTGTACCTGTTCGACGGTCCGTGATCCGAAAATCGGAGCAGTTACACCCAGGAACTCCGAGACCCATTGAAGTGCGAGCCGTATTGCCGGCTGTCCGCTTTTAGCGGCGACCGCAGTGAACTTTTCGACAGCTTCGAACATGGGATCGTTGAAATATCTCGATTTCAGGCCGCCGCCCTTTGAATCGTCGCGCATGTCGAACTTGGTGCCCGGCAACGCGCTGCCTGACCGGCCTTGCTTTCCGGTCAGCATCCCGCTAGCAAGGGGTGAGTAAGGTACGACCGCTACCTCGTGACTGGCAGCAAACGGGATCATCTCCCGACCCAGTCCGGGTTGCAAAATGTTAAATACGCTCTGTATCGCTTCGAAACGAAATAAATTGCGGACGTCGGAGGTCCAGAGGCCTTTTGCAAGTACCCATGTCGGGAAGTTAGAGGCACCGGCGTAGACGACTTTTCCCTGGTGAATCAGATCGTCGACGGCTCGCAAGGTCTCTTCAACCGGTGTCTCTTCGTCCCATGCATGGCAGTAGAGCAGGTCGATTCGATCGGTGCGGAGTCTGCGCAACGACTGCTCGACGGCACGGACGATATGGTAGCGCGACGCCCCGAGGTCGTTGATTCCCAGTCCCACTCGAGAACGGTATTTTGTAGCCAGTACTACCTGATCGCGACGGCCCGACTCCGCCAGGTAGTTGCCAATCATCGACTCTGAGCGTCCCTCGTTGTATGATTCGGACGTGTCGACGAAATTTATTCCGCCGTCCAGCGCAATCCCAAGGATCGAGTGCGCAGTCGGCTCGTCACAACCCCACTGGTTGCCATAGTTGTCGGTCCCCAGGCAGAGATTAGAGACTTTCGTGCCGGTGCGGCCGAGTTTCACATATTCGACAGGAATGATATTGCTCCCAGTGTTCTAGCTCGAAGAGTAATTTAGTGTGTTAATTAGCCATTCTTAAGATCAACCCAGCGAGATTCCGCTACAGAAAGATACGCTGCATCGACTATTTCTGCGGCCTTCATCCCATCGTAGAAAGTGGTCTCGATCAACGACTGGTCATTGGCAGCCACTGCGTCGACGAATTTCTTGTATGGCTGAGGGTACTCCGCTCCGGGGTCCAGTTGAACAACGGGACCATTCGATCCGGTCACGCCCTGGATTCCGAATCGACCGTCGGTGGTGATCCGCCCGTGTTCGCCCGATATTTCTACTCTTGCCGAGGTCCTTCCATCAGGTTCAGTCCCCCTGGACGCAAAAGAAGTGTGGACGACCGCGAATCCGCCGTTCTCCCATTCGCACAGGAATGCCGATGTATCAGGCACGTCAACTTCTATTCCTTCGGGATTGTCCCTGGTCGGGCGGTGTTTCGTGGTCGTCGCGAATGTCGCAACAACTCTCGCAACCTCGCCGTTGATGAACCGAAGCATGTCGAAGGCGTGGATCAGTTCATAAACGGAGCCGCCACCGTTTTCCGACCGGAACCGCCATGTGAGGGTTTCCGGACGGGCATCAAATTGGTGTGACATGCCCCACCAGACGTTAGCGTGAAAGATCCTTCCTACGAAATCGTTATCGAGGTACCGGCGTATTTTCCCAACAGTCGTATTGCCGCGCTGGTTGAAGTTGGTCGAGTGAATCACACCGGCCGCCTCGGCTGCGTCGAGCATCCCTTTGCAATCAGCTGCCGTCAACGCAAGAGGTTTGTCGCAGAGAACGTGCTTGCCAGCGGCTATCGCATCGAGTGCAATTTGTTTGTGTGAGCCAGTCGGCGTGATTATGTCTACAGCGTCGAGGTCTTCAATGGCGAGTAACTCACGATGATCCGTGAAGCCGTTCGGGATGTCCCATTTACTTTGAAATTCGCCGAGGGCTTCTGGATTGCGACGCATCGCGGCGACCACCTCCACATTGCCCAGCCTCCTGAAGTGCTCCATATGCGTGCTGGCAAACCCGCCCGCACCGATTATTCCGATCCTGACTTTTCCGGACGATGATGGCACTTCTAATCCTGTCTATCGTGGTGAATAGCGGTCCGCACCGCTGGCGCTGAGCGTTCCCGCAGGAGGCATTTTCTGGTGGCAGCTAGTCTAGCGAACCAGATTGAATCCGGCTGTGAAAAATTGCACGCAACGGCACCCCCGACGCGAGAATGAGTCATACCGGTGATGGAGCTGAGTGATCTGATTGCGGTGTGCAATCAGGAGACTGTGCACCGTGAGGTTCGATGTTACCGGCGGATACGCAGTGCGGTCAGACCCGTGCTTACCGACACGATCTGTACAAGCAGGGCGATTGCAACGACTCTGGAGTAGGGCGAGATGATTTCCGGTTCGCCAGCGTTGGGGCTGTAATCCAACAGAAAGTTGCCCATTTGCACGAACGAAGTAACGATCGATGTAGCCATCACCAGCCAACTCGCGAGAACGGTCCAGATCAACCATTCACGTAACCGGCCTTTCCACTCTGGCTCGACAGGCGGTAGTTCGCCCTCGACATGACCCGAGGTGCGAGTAGATGGAGATGATTCCGCCAGTTGCTGGGAGCGAGCTATTCCAGGCAGATCGATGCAAATTCTCGCCAGTTTGCTTAGTGAGGAGATTTTGCCGAGTAAATCGAGTTCCCTGGCTGCGAGTTCGTTTATTACGGGCGAAGAGCGCGGGTAACTCCACTTCCACAGATGGATCCAGAGCAGGGTGGCGGTTCCAGCTGCGAACCTGAGGGCAAACAACGGCAGTCTCATGTCTATGCCTCCTGCGTACGACTCGGACCGGAACGCGACTTGCCCGGCTTGCTCAGGCGTTGTTCGATAATCTCGGCCTGACGGAGCGTTTCGGCACCTAAGTCGTTCAGCGAAATCATCCGCCTGGGATGGGATGCACTGTGATCCCACTTTGCGTTGATCTGTCCGCGCGCCTGCAGCGCTGAAATAGCAGCGTAGACCGAGGATGTTGCCACCCAGTCGAGGTCGGCCGATACATCAATGCCGGCGACGGGAGCCGTGCACCCGGACAGATATTTTAGAACCAACAGTTGGTTTCTACTGGTCGTCACAGCGTAATCCTATAACATTCCAACTATTGGAATGATCCAGACAATTTATATCAGAAGACCTGGAAGTCAAGCGGGATTCGGGTTATTGCCAGTCGGTTGTGCCGGTCGGACGGAACGACTCACGTGTGATGCCGTATGCCTCACCGTGTACCGCACCACCCGGGAAGACCTTGCCGGGGTTAAACCGCTCAGCCAGCGACGGGACGCCTATCGGCTGATCCGGGTCTTCGTGAATAAACGCAGTGCGCAAGCGGGCCATGGCGTCGAGATCGTCTTCGTTGAAAACCAGTGGCATATAGGCCTGTTTTTCGATGCCGATGCCGTGTTCACCCGAGAGCGCGCCACCTGCGGCAACACAGGCCTCCAAAATACGCGCTCCAGCAAGGATCGCCTGCTTTACTTCGGCCGGGTTTCGTTCGTTAAACAATATCGCCGGGTGAATATTGCCGTCTCCGGCGTGAAACACGTTTGCGACCGTCACGTTCAGTTCAGCTGCAATCTGGTCGACTTGCTGAAGGACTTCTCGAAGTTTTGTCCGGGGGACCACTCCGTCGACCAGGTAGTAGGTGGGTGCGATCGTTCCATACGCCCCAATTGCGCCTTTACGGGTCTCCCAGAGTTTCGCGCGCGTTGCCACGTCGTCGGCTTCTCGAATCTCCGAGGCGCCGTTGTTGTTGCATATCTCGAGTATCACCTCGGTCTGCTCTTCGACCGATTCTTTCAGGCCATCGACCTCGACGATCAAGACCGCCTGGGCGTCAGCTGGATACCCGGGATGATAAAACGGCTCGACAGCATCGATAGTCTTCCGGTCCATCATTTCAAGCGCCGACGGCACCAGGCCTGCACCGATGATTCCTGAAACGGTGTCTGAAGCTGCGTCCATCGTCCTGAATGCAGCCAACATCGTGTGAATCGTCTCGGGCTTTGGAAGCAATCGCACCGCAATCTTGGTGACGATGCCGAGTGTTCCCTCGGAGCCTACGAACGCCCCGCGGAGATCGTAACCGGTAGATTCTCGTTGTGAGCCACCCAACCATGTCAGTGAGCCGTCGGCCAGCACAACCTCAAGTCCCAGGACGTGATTTGTGGTGACACCAAGCGCAAGACAGTGTGGTCCGCCGGCGTTTTCGCCAACGTTTCCCCCGATTGTGCAGGTCTTTTGACTTGCCGGGTCCGGTGCGTAAAACAAGCCCAGGTGACTGACCAGTTGCGACAGGTGCAGGTTGATCATTCCTGGCTCGACTATCGCGACACGACTTTCGGCATCTACTTCGATGAGAGCCGTAAGTCGCGTTAACGCCAGGACGATCGAATTTCGAAGTGGCACTGCGCCGCCGGAAAGACTCGTACCGGCTCCGCGTGCGACTATATACGCGCCATGTCTGTTGGCAATTCGGACGACTTCTGCAACCTCACCGGCCGAACCCGGAAGTACGACCGCCTGGGGGGTGGCCCGGTCGATCGACCCGTCGTATTCGTATACGAGCAGGTCTTCAGGTTTCCAGATTACGTACCTGTCGCCGACTGCGCGTGCCAGATCGGTGACTAACGAACGTGTGTTTGTCGGCATTGAATTATTGTAGAGCGTGACCGCTGGCGAGGTTGGGCATCCCGGGAATTGTGCACACCCGCCTAGAAGATCGTGCCGATCCCGGTCACGTTGCGCACGATCTCACGGTCTTCTTGATCCTGAACGATCTTCGCGGTCAACGCATCCAGGTCACCCCACTGGTCCATCAGGGTTTTCAACAGCCGATCTCGAACACCAGAATGTTCGGCCCGCCCTGCGAGATTCTTGAATTCGCCGGGATCGTTCGCAAGATCGTAGAGCTCCAGTTCGGGTGGATCGCCGTGGCCGTAGCAGAGCTTCCAGTTACCTGACCTGACCATCCCCATCGCGCGGTCGGTACCGTGAGCGAAGTGCTCAGATATCGCGATGTCCCTCAAGCCGGACCTGTCCCCGTTCATTGCGGGGAGCAACGACTGCCCGTCGAGATTCCATTTCGTGAGGTCGATTCCGGCCAAATCCAGGATCGTGGCCACTGCGTCGACGTTCGAGACCGCTTCGCCGACCCGCTGACCACCCTGAATCTTCCCGGGCCAGGAAATCTGGAGCGGCACGCGAGCCGACTGCTCATAAAAGCACATTTTTCGCCACAGGCCGTGCTCCCCGAGCATGTCGCCATGATCCGAGGTGTAGACGATCACGGTGTTGTCAGCCAGCCCCTGGTCCCCAAGAGTGTCGAGCAAATGACCGATTTTGGTATCCAGGTACGTGCAGAGACCAAAATAAGCCGCCCGTGCGCGTGCTACCTCGTCGTCGGTCCAATCACCGTCCAGCCCGAACATCCGGCGCAGTCGTCGTGCCGATGGCGGCAGCTCGTCCAGATGACCATCTGGAAGATTCGGCATGTCCACGTTGTCGGGGTAGTATTTCGAAAAGTATGGTTCGGGTACAACGAACGGGAAGTGCGGCGCTATGAAACCCACGCACAACGCAAATGGCCTGTCGTGGCGTGCCGGAACAGACAGGTATGCGACCGCCGCCTTTTCCATTGCATCGTCGGCCTCGATCATGGGACTGACACCCGGACTCGCCTCTCTGACGCCATACCAGTCCTCGCTGGATTCTGGGATCCCATCCGACCAACGGTAGTGGCCGAGGGGTTCCTCGATATGTGGATCCCTCGAAAGTTGCTGCCCGAAGCCATGGAGCGGGTCGGGGCCAACAAGGTGCATTTTGCCGTCAAGAGCCGTGTCGTACCCTTCGCTGCGGAGCAGGTAAGGCCACGTCAGCCGGTCGACAGGTATGGGCTTCGTGTTGTCCCATATCTCGTTTGTGGAAACGTACTGACCGGTCATGAATGACGCGCGAGAGGGGATGCACAACGGGGAGTTGCAATAGTTGGCATCGAACGTGACTCCCTGCTCAGCGAGCCGGTCCATGTTTGGAGTTTCAACGATCGGGTGGCCATAAGTCGACGAAAACTGAGCTCCGTGTTCGTCCGACATGATCACAAGGAAGTTCGGTTTCTTATCCATTGAGTGGTCGCACCGTTCGAGTCCGGGGGATTTAGTAGCAACGCAAACGAGTTCGATGTGCGACTCCGGTGATCACCGCGCAGAGCCGCACAAACCTGCCTGCTACGGGGTAATCACGGCTCTCGTCACTTCGCTGCCTGATTGTCGACCCAGCCATTCGGCCGTCTCGAACGCCCTGTCAATCTGATCAAGTGGAAATTCATGTGAAACGACACTGGTCAACGGGTACCTGTCGGCAGTTCGCTCGAGGAAGTCGATCGCGTTAGGAATGATCCACGGGTCGTAGTGTTGAATGCCGTAGAACCGGACCTGATTCGAGACCATGGTCGACACGTCGATAGTGGCGAACGAGTTGGGCGAGATGTGCCCCACCTCAAGGTAGGTCCCGCGCATGCGGACCATCTTCAAGCCTTCCTCAACCACGGCCGGGAAACCCACGACTTCGATCACCTTGTCAGCACCTATTCCGTCGGTTAATTCCCTGACACGTTCAATTCTCGCCTCGGGCGTGTCGTACTGGTTCATATCGATCGTGTGAGTGGCTCCGCACTGCTTCGCAAGTTCCAGACGGGGTTTCTGTCCGTCGATCACTATCACTTTCGATGCACCCAGCTCCGCTGCGACCGCAGTGGCGTTCACGCCCAGGCCACCTGCGCCCTGGACAACTATGTTGTCACCGAGCCTGACTCCTCCGAGGTGCATGGCTTCATAAACCTGCGCCAACGCGCAGTTTATTGGCGCGGCGGCGGCACTTTTTATAGAGTCGGGGAGTTTGAAGACGTAGTGAGGACTTCGCAGGTAGTAGTACTGCGCGAAGCCGCCGTTGCAGACCGGCCATTCTTCAAGAGGTTTCCGACCCATACGGAACTTGCAGGCGCCGAACTCACCTCGCAGGCAGTTGTAGCAGCGGGCACACGGGAAGAAATACGAGTACGCAACCCGGTCACCTTCTTTCAGGGGACGCCTGAGAGAGTCGGTCGTGATCTTGTTTCCCATCGCAGCAACCTCGCCCATCATCTCGTGGCCAAACACGAACGGGGCACGGGGTGGCGCGCCTTCCGGGATCCCATCTCCACGCCAGATGTGCAGGTCCGAACCGCAAACGCTGGTAGCGCGGACGCGTATCTGGATCGCATCGGGTTCAAGTTCCGGAAGCGGGAGTTCACGCATTTCCCAGCTGTGATCAGAATCGTGCCAGACCGCCGAAATTCCCGTTTTCGCCATGATTTTCTCCCGAATGTCCAAATTGCCGAGGACGCGAGTAACTTGGATGCGTTGCGACTCGCGTAGAGGTGATGGCAGCTAACTTAGCCCCGGATCCAGCCGGGAACAAGAGGATTTACAGGAATCTTGACCGACCTCGAGCGTCGGGTGACGACTAATATTCGACGGCGGGATTTGTGGATTTCCGGGCAGTATTCAACCGCTTCCCCCGAACGGGACGGGCGATGAGGCTTTATGCCCGGTGTGCGGCTAACGCGACAAAAGGAACCTATGACACTTGCCAGTTGGCGAACCAGAGCGGCATCGACGTTCCAGCTCGAAAAGCGCCCGGCCTCAGGCTCACGAGGGGTGGTTGTCGCCAATCATCCGCTGGGATCGGCGGCGGGTTCGGAGATGCTGCTCGCCGGTGGAAACGCGATCGACGCGGCTATCGCTTCACTGTTTGCACTCACCGTCGTCGAACCGATGATGGTCGGCATATTTGGTGCAGGCCACATGAACGTGCGGATTGCCAGTGGGGAACACCACGTGATTGATGGTTATGCTACCGCTCCGGCCGCATCGACCGAGGACATGTACACGCCGATCGCAGATTCAGGAGCCGACTATCTGAAAGCGGTTGGTAATCTGAACACGATCGGACACCTATCGATCGGCGTCCCCGGCAACTTGAAGGCCTGGACAGAGGCGCTGGACAGATGGGGAACAATGCCACTGGCCGATGTCATGGATCCGGCTATTCGCTTCGCGACGCGAGGGTTTCGTGCTAGCCAGTACATGCACGAGTCGATTGTTCAGACGGCTGACATCATCAGGAGATTTCCCGAAACGGCGGCGACATACATGCCGGGTGGGGAACCGCTGAAGGCGGGAGGCATGGTCGACCGCGCAGACTATGCACGCACCCTTCGGGCCATTGCACGAAACGGCCCCGATCACCTCTACAACGGACAGCTCGGGGCGATAATTTGCGATTACCTGGCTCGAAACGGCGGAATTATCACGACGAAGGACCTCGCTGGATATCGGACCGTCGCGCGCAAACCCGTCAGGGGCGAGTACAGGGGTTATGAACTGTTTGGCCCTCCTCCACCCTCCGCAGGCGGTGTTCACCTCATCGAAATGTTGAACATCCTTCGGGAGTTCGACGTCAGCGAAATGGGTTTCGGATCGGCTGACTCTATTCACCTGCTGCTCGAAGCGATGAAGAAGGCATTTGCCGACCGTAATCGATATACAGGTGATCCAGACTTCGTAGAGGTACCGGTGGACCGCCTGATTGCCAGGCACTTTGTCGAGGACTTTGTCGACCGAATCGACATGGATCGTGCGTCTCAGGAGATCGCTCCCGGATCGCATGAACCGGAACACACCACGCATGTGACCGTTGCGGATTCCGACGGTAACGTCGTCGCGGCGACTCAAACCATCAACGAGTTGTTTGGTTCGAAAGTGACGGTTCCCGGGACGGGGGTGATCCTGAACAACACACAGCAAATGTTTGACCCACACCCGGGTAACGCACTATCGGTGCAGGCAGGAAAACGAGTTACAAGCAGCATGGCACCGACGATCGTCCTCCGAGACGGTCAATCGGAATTTGCTGTCGGACTGCCGGGGGGCGTTCGGATATTCACGTCAGTGTTGCAGGCGATCGTCAACTTGATAGATCACAGGATGTCGCCGCAGGAAGCCGTAGAGGCGCCACGGGTGTGGACACAGGGCCAGGAGGTCGAGATCGAAACCGGTATATCGGAGGATGTTCGAGCTGCCGTGGCTGCCAGAGGTCATCGTGTGGTCCCGGTCACCGCCATCGGAGGGGGGATGAGTGTTGTTCGTTACGAAGCTGGTGGGTCGATCACCGGCGCAGCCTGCTGGCGGGCAGACGGCCACGCTGTTGGAATCGGCGGCGGTTTTGCCAGGTCCGGGGTGAGATTCCGCCCACTTTCGAACGATACCGAAAAATTGACCGTGCAATCGATGCAGGAAGAGATCCGCCAGAGTCCTGAGTTGAGCGACGACTCGTATTGAGCTCGCCGAACCATCAACTACGGTGTCTGGATTGTTCAACCACGCGCTCTGCGTCCGTGGCGGCACTCTACTGTGATTCGTGCGGAGGTCTTTTGTTTGTCGAGTATTTCGACGCTCCAGACGGTTTACAACCCCGTCTTCCGCTTGATGACCCACAACAGGCAAACAGTCTTGGCGAGGGCGACACACCGCTCCTTTCACTTGAAAAAACCGCAAAAGAACTTGGCCTTAAATCCCTCTGGGCCAAGTTGGAGTTTATGGCACCGACCGGGTCGTTCAAAGATCGCGGTTCTGCGATCCTGACGACAATGGGCCGTGATTTCGGTGTGACTGAATTCGTCGAAGATTCCTCGGGAAATGCCGGAGCCTCGTTGTCGGCTTACGCCGCTGCTGCGGGTCTGAAAGCGCACGTTTTTGCTCCTGCCAGCGCCGCGAGCGGCAAGCTAGACCAGATCCAGGTATTTGGCGCGGAGCTGCACGGGACCGACGGTCCCCGGCAGGCCGCTACCGATGCCGCCGAAAAGTTCGTGAAAGAACGCGGACTGGTCTATCTGTCGCACAACGTCAGCCCGTATTTTTCAGAGGGAATGAAGGCCGTCAGCTACGAGTTGGCAGATGTCATGGGCGACCAGATCGAACATGTGGTACTGCCGGTTGGAAACGGCTCGCTATTGATCGGTATGGTCAGGGGTTACCGTGAGTTGGCCGAAGCAGGCATTGTCGGCCGGGTCCCGCGATTCCACGGCGTACAGGCACAGTCCGTCCGCCCGGTCATCTCTGCGCTGAACAACGAGAGCTGGTCACAGGACGATGTCCGGCCGACAAGGGCGTCCGGTATCGCAGTATCGAAACCTCCGAGGCTCGCCGAAATGATCGAAGCAATCCAGTCGACCGGAGGGTCCGGCGTGGCGGTTACCGAGGCTTCGCTCACCGAGTGGCAACGTCACCTTGCATCAAGCGAAGGTATTTTCGCCGAGTTGACCTCCGCTGGAGCGTTGGCGGGACTGGAAATACTTATCGAAACGGGCGTTATCGGACCGGGATCGTCAATCTGCGTGCCGATTACGGGCTCGGGGTTGAAAGAGCCGCTGGGTTAGGGCGGATCGAGGCCATCCAGAGCCAGCCACGACGCTAACTCGTCAGCTGCTCAAACGATTTCCGAAATCCTTCGATAGAACCTTCAATCACCCAGTCATCTACGCAGTACGAAGCTCGGAAATACCCCGGTGTGCCAAATCCGACCCCCGGAACGACAAGGACGAGCTCCTTTTGCAGGTGTCGGACGAACTCGGTGTCATCCGGAATCGGTGATTTTGGAAACACGTAGAACGCGCCGTCGGGTCTGACGCACTCGTACCCAATACCGGTGAGTGTGTCATAAATCAGATCCCGCCTGGCTCGGTACACGTCGATATCTACCGTGGCGCGCTGAATGCCGGCTACGGCGCGCTGCATCAACGCAGGGGCATTCACGAAACCGAGCGTCCGCAGCGAAAACGTGAGAGCGTCCATGAGAACGGATTTGCCGGGGTCGGCCGGATTCACCGCAACGTACCCGATTCGCTCACCGGCAAGCCCGAGGTCCTTCGAGTGTGATGTCGCAACGATCGCTCGGGGGTGGTGCTCGAAGACGAACGGGTAGGGTGCATCGGAGTAAATCAACTTCCGATACGGCTCATCGGAGATCAGATAAATCTCAGTGCCGTACTTCTCCTCGGCTCGGCGCAGAAGCTCTCCGATGGCCCTGATCGACGCCTCCGGATAGATCACCCCGGTTGGATTATTCGGGGAGTTTATGATGACAGCGCGGGTGCGTTGACCGATTGCGGATTCCAGTGATGCCAGGTCCGGCAACCAGTTCTCGTCGCACCGGGCTTGCTTCACAACACCGGTCTGATGCTGCACGTAGAAGATGTATTCGGCAAAGTACGGGGCCAGCAGGACAACTTCATCGCCCACATCGAGAATCGATCGAAGAATTGTGTTGATGGCTCCCGCTGCACCGACGGTCATCATTATCTCGGCACCCGTAAACGGCAGGCCAGATTCTTCAGCAAGCGTTTCGGCGACGCTCGCCCTCACTTCCGGGTAACCGCCATTTGGCATGTACCGGTGCGTACCGGGGGTCTCGTCGGCGGCGAGTCGGGCCAGTTCCGCTCGAAATTCGGCGGGTGGTTCGAGGAGCGGGTTACCCAGAGACAGGTCAAACACGTTCCCGGGCCCGTGGATCTTTCGGAGTTCGATCCCTTCCTCGAACATTCGACGAATCCAAGAACTGTTGTTCATCTGCTCTCGAACTTTTCGAGAAATTGCCATCGGGCGCTCCTTAGGGCTATTTATCTGAATCAGGCCGAATGCGGTCTGGAAACTCAGGATTCGACCGGATTGGCGCGCCGTCCGTCCGATCAGTCGAATCCGTCGCCGGTCCCGTCCGATCGCCGTATGTTTTTTCACCGATCTTGAAGAAATCCCTCATGAATTTGGGACCGCCCGAATACGGATTGGCAACGACGAATGTCCCGGCGATCTTGTCGTGCCAACCCTGGCGCTTCGGATCGAACACGAGCCAGGCCAGACCAAGACCAACGGAGATCGTAGAGACGAAGCGGCCGATCATTTCCCTTGGAATAGCAGCCGGGCCAGGAGTGCGACCGTCCGAGTCTACGACCACAGTTCCAGCCACCCATTTACCCGGTGTCCGTCCCCAGAGTGTCGTGGGAATAACGAAGTAACCGAAGAAGAACAACAGATCTTGAGGAGCCGCATTAGTGTTGAACATCGCGTTCCCTGAAATGGGGGCGACTGTATAGACGACCATCAAGATCAATCCCAGGTCGATCGTGAATGCGTAAAGTCGCCGGAGCGGCCCTGCGAAAATCATCGGATAGATCACCGGACCATCGGGCTTTCCCGGACCCCGAGAAGTCTGTGTTTTATTCGCAATGTCGCCGGTTTGACTCGGTTGGTGGCGTGCGCTTGTGACCCGGCGTCGCGGGTTACGTCGTTTGTTGTTCGTCGGCGGCATATGAACCCAATAATACGGCTCGTATACGTCCACGGCACCATGAAGGGAATTAGAATCGGCTTCAGATTCAACAACGTCGGAACCGAATCGAGTCCAACAACAACGAGTGTGGTTCCAATTGTTTCCAGGGGAGATCGCAAATGGCAGGCAGGCTCGAAGGTAAAGTGGCACACATCACTGGTGGCGGTTCCGGAATCGGCGACGCAACCGCACATCTCTTTGCCCGTGAGGGCGCAAAAGTGGTCGTATCCGATCTGAACCTCGGTTCTGCCGAGGTCGTCGCGCAATCATTGAATGCAGCGGGTGGAGACGCTATCGCCCTGGCCGGGGATGTGTCCCGGCGTGCCGACTGCGAAGCGTTGATCGACGGAACAATTGATCACTTCGGCAGGATCGACGTACTGGTGAACAGTGCCGGCGTCACGCCACGCTACGCACCGGTTGAGTGGGACTTCGAACAGAAATGGGACTGGGTCATCGGCATCAACCTGAAGGGCACGATGATGATGTCTTGGTTTGCAGTTGAGCAGATGAAAAAACAGGGTTCCGGATCGATTGTAAACATGGCTTCGATTATCGGACTGGTCGGCTACCACGATGGTATGAGCGATGGTTTCCATCCTTACCCGCATTCGAAAGGTGGTGTTGTGCAGCTGACCCGCGACATGGGCGTCGGACTGGCAAAACAGGGCATCCGCGTAAACTCTCTCTGCCCGGGCTTCGCCTATACGGCCCTCACCGAGACGCTCACGGCCAATGCAGATACCCACGAACGATTGAAATCTCTTCATCCGATGGGACGTTTAGGGGAAGCGACAGAAATTGCCAGCGCTGCGTTGTTTCTGGCATCAGACGAAGCATCGTTTATAACGGGGGTGAATCTACCGGTCGATGGTGGTTACACGGCGCAGTAGGTCGCGCCTACGGTCAACTCAAAATCTAAAAAATTGACGCCGGGTCAACGACCGAGAGCAGTTTTCGACCTTCTGCCAGCCGTTCGAGATTCGACAGTGCAAACACCACTGCACGCTCGTTGCCTTCGCCGGTTCCGCCAGCCCAGTGAGGTGTGACGATCACGTTCGGCATCTTGAGTAGCGGATTGTTCGGATCGGTCGGTTCCTTTTCGAGAACGTCGAGTCCGGCGCCGGCAATCACCCCGTCCTTCAGCGCTCGAATAAGATCAGACTCGTTGTGGACCGGACCCCGGCATGTGTTGATAAATATCGAGGTCTTTTTCATCAGGCCAAATTCCCGAGATCCCATCATGCCCCGAGTCGAACTGTTGAGCGGGACGTGCACCGTCACGATGTCGCTAACCCGCAACAGGTGATCCAGCGCGACTGCCTGGGCGCCGAGTTCTCTATCTCGTCCCGGCATCAGTTCGATTACGTCGTGATAGAGGACTTCGCAATCGAACCCGGACAGGCGGCGTGATACCTGCCGACCTATGTTGCCGAAACCGATGATGCCGACGGTTTTACCGTTGATCTCCGTTCGAACCGGGAGCTGGTCGACACCCGATCGCCAGTTTCCATCGACAACATTCGACCAGGCTTCCATCATTCGTCGATAGACGCTCAACATCAGGCTCACCGCGTGTTCCGACACCGAGATCGCGTTTGCTCCGCCGTTGTTCGCGACGCTTATGCCGAGTTTGCCGAGGCCGACTACGTCAACTGAGTCGTATCCGGCCGTGAGCAACTGGACTAACTTCAGGTTAGGGAGGTTTTCGGCCACCTGAACCGGTATCGAGGCGAGCCATGGGATTGCAGCGTCGGCGTCTTTGAGCGCCTCGATCAACTCACCGGCGGACGCGGTGGGGTCGGCGACGATAACGTCCACCCCGGGACCTGCATGCTCGATGAGCAGGTCCCAGCGACGTTTGTGTTCGGCGGTTGACAGGTTGGCAAGAAAGGCGATTGTTGGCATGTTTGAGAATTTGGATCTGTTGCCGGGATTCGGGTGTTCTGCTCGATTGCAGGTTAAAATCGGAGGGCAGTCTACCGCCGCAGCGGTGGCGGTGGGCTAAGATCGCTGACCTGCTATCGACGAAATGCCCGGCTCAACGCCTGTTTACGGCCCCGGAACCGGCCGATCGATCCGCACACCGGACTTGTACGCATCCCTTATGTTCCAGAGAGCGTTCAGATCGGAAGTGGGATCGCCATCGACAACTAAGATGTCCGCCGGACGGCCCGCAGCCAGTGTTCCGGCCCGACGCCCTGCTGCGATCGATTCAGCGGCGTGGCTGGTACCGGTGACCAGTGCCTCAGTGTTCGAGAGACCAACTTTCGTCAGAGCGATCATTTCTTTTACGAATTCGCCGGGCGGGTAGGAACCCCACGGTGAATCGCTACCGGCGATCATCCTTACGCCGAGTTTGACCAGCCGACTTACCGATTCATTTCGCGTGTCCAGGGATCGGTTGGAAGAGTCGATACTGGCCTGTTCCTCTTTCGTGAGCCACCCACGTTCTTTGCCGACTCGGACGATGCGGTCGATTCCGGTCTGGACCACGTGAAGTGTCGGGTTCACCCAGGCCTTCGCACTGGCTAGCTGTTCTGCCAGGTCTTCCCGGAATTCATACATCCCGGTTTCGTCTTCAAAAACACAGTGGATGATCATATCGACGCCCGCATCCAGTGCATTCTTGATCCCCTGCATCGATGCACAGTGGGCCGCAGTGAGCCTTCCGAAGCGGTGGGCTTCGGTCGACTATGACTGTCAACTCTTCGAGCGTGTACGACGGCCTGAGAGGGTCCGACGACCATGTAGACCCACCGGTGGCCATGATCTTAATGAAATCGGCGCCTTCCTTGATCAGTTTTCGCACCTCTGCCCGCACACCCTCAACCCCGTCGGCCTCTGAACCGCAATACCAGAAGTGACCGCCAGTGATCGTGATTGGCCGGCCCGAAACGACCATTTTAGGTCCCTCGGCCAATCCTCGCTGTGTGCCTTCCTTCAACGAGAATCCGACCCTGTTTTTTGCACCGTTTTCGCGTGCTGTCGTCACACCGGCATGCAAAAATGTTCGTGCGTTTTGAAGGGCGCGCATCAGGAGAATGTCGTCATCTTCCGCACCGGTGATATCGCCGTGGGTGCCATCTCCCGGCGCCATCATGTGCGTGTGTCCGTCGACCAAACCGGGCAGGATTGTTGAATCGCCGTAGTCCTTGACCGTGACGTTCGAGCCACCCGGTGCTGAAATATCAGCGACTGGCCCGATGGCAAGGATTTTGTTTCCAGCCACCAGCAGCGATTTTCCTGCTGCGACCGGTGTGCCAGTTCCATCAAAGATTCGGGCGGCTTTGATGATCGTGTAGTCAACGGCTGAACCGGGTGTCAATTTGTTCGCTCCGTCAGGGGGATGTCATTTTTCACGCGTTGCATGCACCCGCACCGCTGTTGAATCGAAAAGTGCAGGCATGTTTGCGGTGTTGGAATCACGTTGTCTCACATCGCCCGGCGAGTTGTAAACGATTGAGGTTCGCAGTGGCCGGGTTCATCCGCTAAATGACGCGTAGACTCGCCAGTGTTGTTTCGAGCGCAGCCCGTGAAGTGAACTGGTGAGCAATAATGCCAGCCGCACTGGCGCCCTCGATGTTCACCTCAAGATCGTCAATGAACAGTATTTTATTTGCGGCTAAACCGGATTGGTCGAGAAGTGCTTTGTAAAACGCAGCTTCGGGTTTCATCGATCCAACCGCATACGAAACGATAGCGGGGTCGAATAGATCGCTGAACGGCAGGAATTGCTTCGCATACTCCCAGTGCGGTTCGCTCGTGTTGGATACGAGAGCTATTCGATGCGATTCGGCAATTCGCGATACAAGCTCAAACATATCGAAAGACGGTGTTAGCGCGCTGTCGTAGATCGACGCGAATTCAAAGATCGAAAGTCCGATACCAAGGCTCGTAATCGTCCGGCGTGCGTGTTCGACAAAAGTGGTCTTTCCGCTTTCGAACTGTAATTTTGCACTGCTGCCAAATGCGATTTCGTGCACGTATTCCGGCGCAAGGCCGGATAGTTCGGCTAGTTCCCTGGTGGGTGTAACTTCGTCCACGGTGCACAGCACGTTTCCGAGGTCGAAGGCCACAAGTTCTATGCTTGAATTCAATGTTGGACCGGGATACCAGCGGTGTTCATCCGGAGACAGTAGACCGAAGTCCTCGCAGTGACGAACATCGTTTTATTATCAATACCACCCCATCCCAGGTTGGCGGGCAGTTCTGGTAACTTGAGCAGGCCGATGTAGTTTTCGTCAGCGTCCCAGACCCAGATTCCACCCGGACCTGTGCTGAAAATGTTGCCGTCGGAGTCGAGCTTCAGGCCGTCTGGCACACCGTCGAATTCGCCTGCCGGTCCGTAAGGCATCTCATCTACGCGTCGACTGTCACCCAGGAGGCCTTCGGGCGACACGCTGTAGGCATGAAGATGCGGGTCGGGTCGACTGTTCGACACGTAAAGCGTCGACAGATCGCCAGAAAAGGCGAGGCCGTTCGGGTGGTTCATATCGTCGGCCAGCAGGGTGAGCTCACCGTCGGAAGTCAATCTGTAGATTCCTGCGAAGCCGAGTTCTTTGTCCTGTTCTGCCAGGCCCTTTTTGTCGGGATCGGTGAAGTAGAGTGAACCGTCGGGGTGGAGGACTATGTCGTTCGAACGGTTCAGCCTTTTTCCGTTGTATCGGTCGGCTAACACCGTAAGGGTGCCGTCTGACTCGTACCGGACCACACGACGGGCGTCCTGTTCACAAATTACCAGCCTGCCCGCGCTGTCGAAAACCGCCCCGTTGGCCCCTCCGGAATCTTCTCGGATGACTTCTCTGTCAATCGGGTCAGCAAGGCGAACAATGTAATGGATACGCGCATCGACGTCCGAAACGTACAGGTATTCGATGCCCTCACCTGGGTCCGTCCAGAGAGGACCCTCGGTGAACACGAATCCCGTCGCGATCAGTCGGGGTGTAAGTGATTCAAAGAGATCGGCCAGTTCGGTCAACGTGCTCCCCGCATATCAGGTCCTTTCAGGATTGAGGAAGTGTACGCCCGCCAGCGGTCTATCCGCGAACGCTTACTTCCCGGCAACCTCAGAGTCTGAGCTTGAAGAAGCGCGTGCAAGCATGTCCTGCAGCTCCTTCGTGGTGGCGTTCTCGGGCGGGTTGACTCCCATTTTTTCGAGCACTGCTCGCAGATATTTGGGGTCGTTGGAGTTTCCGCCTGAAGACTTGATCTCGTTGATGGCTTCCGGATTCAGGATGGCTTCGGCCTTTTCTGGGAAAAGTTCGGCAAGTTCATCTGCAGGAAGCGCCTTCAATACGTCAATCGGCAGGTATTTCGGATCAATAGAACTTGATGTACTGCCCTCGATGGACGTGCGGCCGCGACCCTCAGCGGGACCGCCGGTGGTGATCGCCGCGATAACGCCAACGGCTAACCCAATCGCTATTGCCGAAACGACAGTCACTTTGATCGTAACGTTCATGAATCTTGGTTTCCGAGCTACTCGTGTCTCAGCGCTTCGATGGGATTCAGTGAAGCGGCGCGGACTGCCGGGTAGATTCCAAAGAACAGACCCACCGCTACCGAAACGGCCAGTGCCAGGACGGCAATCTGGGCTTCAATGACGGTTTCAATCACATCACCCGAAACCGTGGCTCCGTTTCCGAAGTGTGCGATTGCCCAGCCTGCGACCACGCCGAGGACTCCCCCGCCGAAGGTCATCATTACTGCTTCGGTCACGAACTGCAACAGAATGTCTCGACGCTTAGCTCCGACTGCTCTGCGGATTCCTATTTCCCTCGTACGTTCAGTCACCGATACAAGCATGATGTTCATCACGCCGATGCCGCCAACCAGCAGCGATATCCCGGCGATCGAACCCAGCAAAATCACAAAAGTGCCCTGGGTTCCCTCAAGCGTCTCGATGGTGTCCTGCTGAGTGGTGATCAGGAAATCGTCTTCTTCGTCGGCGTCGAGCTCGTGATTGAGCCGAAGCACAGTAGAGATTTCTAAGCGAGCGGCATCTACAACTTTCTCCGACTTCGCGAGGATATTTATCGCTGATACAGAGATCGATTCCCTGGGACCCTTGCCGTTGTTCATTCGGTAGTACGCCGTTGTAATCGGTATCAACACCGAGTTGTCAGGGTTGAAAATGGTGCCCTGTTGACTCTTCAGCACGCCTACGACCGTGAATTCTCTGTTGGAAATCTTGATTGTGGAACCGACTGAATCGCGCTGCCCGAATAAGGCCTCACTGGTCGCCGAGCCGAGAACCGCGACAAGAGAGTCGTTTTGAACGTCGATATTGGAGATATTTCGTCCCGAGGCAATCTTGAGGTTTCTTGCCTCAATATATTCGGCCGTTACTCCGACACCGTTTACGAACGTATTCTCGCGACCGAATGTGGCGGTCCCTGAGAACGAGTTTTCAGGAGCAATGACTCTGGCGTTGGGCGAAAAAACTTCGTCGTCCAGCGACAGGGCGTCGCCAAGCGAGACAACATCGGAATTTCCACCACCGCCAAAGAAGGCGAACCTGAGCGCCTGGGCGCCAGGGCGAACTGTAATCAGATCGGTACCTAACTCGGATATTCTGGATGTCACTGAAACCTGGGCACCCCGTCCTACAGCCATCATGGCGATGACGGACGACACACCAATAACGATTCCAAGCAGAGTAAGGCTGGCCCGAAGTTTATTGGAACTCAATGATCCGAGAGCCGTGGTGAAGAGGAGACCGAAATTCACGACCGAACCTCATCCTGATTTAGCGAACGACGGGGTGAGCCGTTCACCATGCGGTCTTCAATGATCAGACCATCCCTGAACGCCACAATCCGTTTCGTCGCGTCGGCAACCTCTGGGTCGTGCGTAACGATCACGATTGTCTTCCCGTCATCCTCGTTCAGGGACTTGAGCATCGTGATGACTTCTTGACTCGATTTGGTGTCCAGGTTTCCAGTTGGCTCGTCGGCAAGTATCAGGTCGGGATTTTGTACAAGTGCCCGGGCGATGCCAACCCTCTGTTGTTCGCCGCCGGATAATTGAAGCGGGCGGTGATCGTAACGCTCTGCGAGTCCAACACGGTCAAGGGCCTTACGCGCAGCTTCTTTTCGGGCCCTGGCACTGTAGCCTCCAGAGTATTTGAGCGGGAGTTCCACGTTGCTGAGGGCAGTTTCACGGGGCAGAAGGTTGTAGCTCTGGAAAACGAAGCCCAATTGACGAGAGCGAGTTTCTGCAAGCTGATCGTCAGAGAGCCGCGATACATCGTGGCCGTTTAGAAAAAAGCTGCCAGACGACGGGGTATCCAGACAACCAAGCGTGTTCATCAGCGTGGATTTGCCCGAACCTGACGGTCCGATGATAGCGACCATTTCCCCGCGATCGATCGTGAGGTCGATGCCGTTCAAGGCCCTGACCAACTGTGTTCCCACCTTGAATTCCCGGGTTACAGCTTTTAGTTCGATGACGGGTCGCCTGACAGTTCGGGCACCCATGTTATCGACCACCGCCAGCTTGCCCGCCACCCCGACCCCCGGCCGCGCCAAATCCACCGGGGATGCGGATTGCAGTTCCTCCAGCACCAAACAGTTGCTGGAACGGGTCGACGGTTTCTGCGACAGTCATTAGCACCTGCTGACCTTCCGAAAGGCCGGATTCAACTACGACCCAGAACCCGTCGCTGGCACCAAGAGTCACCGGTGTCGTCACGAAGCTGTTGCCGTCAACGACATCAACTGTCGCCTGGTTGAAGCTGCCGCCGACCGATTGCAGCGGGATGAGCAAGGCATCGTCGATCTGGTTGATCACGATCGTTGCGGTCGCGCTAAGACCCTCGATAAGTTCGATGCCGTCGGGCGGCTCAAGATCGATAGATAACGGGAACTGGATCACGCCCTGCTGGTTTACACCCTCTCCGATTTCGGCAACCGTCCCGACTAACGTGCGATCGGGCAGGGCGTCGAGGGCTACAGATACCCGGTCGCCGAGTTTCAGCAACAGAACGTCGATTTCATCGACCGTTGCGTCGACCTGCACAATGCTCGGATCGATTATGTCTATAGTTTGCGTCGTCCGGTTCACGGGATCCCCGATGTCGACAGAAATTGATGTGACAACGCCGTCGAACGGTGCGGAAATTTGTGTGCCGGCAAGTTCTCTGACAGCTTTGTCGAGACCTGCTTTGGCCTGGTTGACTCCCGCGGTGGCGAGTTTGATCTGGAGGAGGTCGAGATCGTCCAGTTCGGCAACATTTGCCTCGGCTTCGCGTTCACGTTCGAAAGCTTCGTCAAACGCGGCGACCAGAACGCCGATTTCGATTGCGTCGGTTGATTCAACGACTGCGTCGACCGCTTCCGCGACATCGTCCCTGGACGCATCGATCAGATTCTGCTGAGCCGACGCGGCGTCGGCAGCATCTTCGATCGCCTCGTTCAGCGACTCCTCAGCGTCGATTTTCAGGTCCCATGATTCGTTTATTTCGGCCGACGGACATCGGAACGTGTATGCCTTTGACGTTTCGTCACAGCTGGTGAGAATCGGATAGGGCGTCAGGTGGGTCCAGACCCATACAACCAGTTCGTTCCAGGGAGTAGCCAGATCGTCCAGAGGACTTTTCGTAAGAGCGCTCGAATCGCTGAAAATGGAATCGACTGAAACCTGCCACTTGCTAAAAAGCTCGTCTGGCGAGCGTTTCCGGTCTTCGGCAGATACTACGTTGCCGAACCAGCCACTCAGTTGACTTTCGTAGTCGGCTGTCGCGTCGTCGGAGACTTCACGGGCTCCCGATATGAGCTCAGCCTGTGCAGCGGCAACATCGTCCGCGGCTGATACGGCGCGCGCCAGGGCGTCGTTTGCAGATGTGAGCGCATCTTTCGCTTCCCTCGTCGCAGCGCTTTCAGTACCGTCGGCAGACGTGAACTCCGCCATCTGGGCTGCTGCGGCTTTAACATCGACGCGGGCGTCGGCCAGGGCGGATGCGGCAATGGCTCGTTCGAGGGCAGTGGCACCCCGGAGTAGTGCGGCAAGCTCTACGCCCGCCTCTTGAAGATCGATCTCTGCCTGGGCGACTGCAGATTCGAGCGCCGAGATCGTTACGTCATCTAGGACAATTAGTGTCTGCCCCGTCGTGACCGAATCGCCTTCGTCGACGAGAATCTCGGCCACGGTGCCCGAAATATCAAACCTCAGGCTTTCCAGGTGTGGGAACGTGACCGACCCCGAAGCGGTGACGTCATCAAGAAGCGTGCCGCGCTCAACAGCGACCGGACGACGTTGGTTGTTTGCATCATTGTTGTCGAGCAGAAATGTCGGTACCCCAAAATAGGCACCGATAGCGATTACGGTGGCAAGGACGACGAAGAGACCAAGCTTGATCGCGGTAGAACGAGTCGCGCCGGTTTGAAACGACGTATTCGGTCCCTGTCCTGGTGCAGTGTTCTGCTCAGACGTGGTCATGTCTACCGGGTTCTCCTGAGAATGCTCTGGCTGGTTCCAGCGGATCCCCGGCGTACGTGTTACTGAGGGGAAATCGCCGAAATGAATTGTTCTGATTTAGTTTTAGTCGACAGATGTCAAGAATTTGTGGGAACACGGAACTGCGATCGCCGCGGCGAGATCATTTGCTGGCAGGAAGCAATACCGTGAACGTGGTACCGAGGCTCGGCGCACTCTCCACTTCGATCGTTCCGCCGTGGGCCTCCACCAGCCGTTTCACAATTGTGAGGCCTAAACCGGCTCCGCCGGTAGCTCGATTCCGACTTGGATCTGCCCGGTAAAACTGGTCGAAGATCCGCGGCAAATCTTCAGCAGAAATGCCGTTGCCTGAGTCTGCAACGGATATCTTCAAACCTGTATCAGAGCCTTTGATTTCGACAGATATCCGGCCGTGTTTTGGCGTGTAAGTTAGAGCGTTTTCAATTAGATTTGTAACGATCTGACGCAAGCGGGTTTCATCAAAATCCAAAACCGTACCCTCTCCGGATTCAGAGATTGAAAGGTCAATATCTCTGTCACGGGCACGTTGGTTGAAGCTTAAAACGGAGTCGCGGATTACCTGGTTGGGCGACCCGTGTGACACGTTCAAGGCCAGGGCTCCCGCATCGGCGACGGCAAGAACCCTCAGATCCTCTATCAAATTTGCCAGATGAAGAGTTTGCGAGTGGAGTGTTCCGATGGTTTCGTCGTCTGGTGCGACCACACCATCTTTTATCGCCTCCAGGTAGCCCTGAATGTTGGTCAACGGTGTACGCAACTCGTGCGCGACGTCAGCGGTTAATTGACGCCGCTGGGCAACCGCCAACTCTAGGTCACCGGCCATTGTGTTGAACGTTTTGGCCAGTTCACCGATATCGTCATTGCCGCTCTCGGGTACGCGTTGACCGAGATCTCCTGCACCGAGTCTGCTGGCAGCTGCCGTCAGGCCGCGAACGGGCGCCAGCGCCTGTCTGGTGAACAACGTCACGATCAGAAGACCGGCAAATCCGGCTGCGATCCCCGCAACCCACAACGATTGCTGGAAAGACTGTTGAAGATTACTCAACGGTGGATCGACATATTGAAGTACCTCGGCTACCAGATCGTCGGTAGCCTGCGTCGGACCCGTTGTCAAAGTCGGCACCGGGCCAATCCCACGATTTGCAGCTTCCTGTAAAAGCTGAGCAAATGGTGAAGCGTAATAGTCTCGCATTGAGAGCGGACGTTCGCTCAGGGCCGGACGCTCGTCGACGAGCAGGTGAGCGATCAACTCGCCGTTTACGTAAACCGGCCTCTTCGTAAAACGGGCAGGCCGGGGAAAGCGTTCCGCAAGGGTTTCAAGTAGTCCCTGGGCGTCGCGGGCGAACTGGTGCGAGTCCGCAACTACCATCCCCGATTCGTTCTCGAGCACAACACGCCAGCCGTAAAGATTGCCGACCTGCTGTATAGCGTACTGAACCTCGTTCCAGTCCTGGTTCGCCTCGAATGTTTCACGCACCAGTTGCTCGGCGCGTTCAGCCCGGGCCAGTTCGATTTCAGCCGCGAAACGGTCTGTTTCTATACGTGTGGCGTAAGCCGAGTAAACGCTCACACTTGCGATCGACAGGGTCAGAATGAGCGCAAACCCGATCGTGAGTCTGCCCTGCAGGCTTGATATCCAGCTAAACATCGAAGCGATATCCGACGCCGTACATCGTTTTCAGGTGCTGCCTGTCTGGATTGGCCGCCTCGAGCTTTTTCCTCAAGTTAGAGACGTGGGTGTCGACCGTTCGATCATAGCCCGAGAAATCATAGCCAAAGACATTTTCGATGATCTGTTCGCGGGATACAGTGCGACCCCGACCTTCGATGAAATATGACAGCAGCCTGAATTCGGTAGGTGTGAGCTCAATTTCGTCCCCCAGCACAGTTGCCGATCTGCGATCGAGGTCGACAGCTATATCACCCGCCTCGATGTGACTCCCGGTTACCTCTCGCTTTTCGGATTCTCGTTTACCACGCCGCAGAACAGCGTTCACTCGCGCAACGAGTTCTCGTGGGCTAAATGGTTTTAAAACATAGTCGTCGGCACCGAGATCCAGGCCGGTCAGACGATCGTCCTCCTCGACACGAGCTGTCACCATGATGATCGGAACCTCAGAATCGCGGCGAACGTTCCGGCACACTTCGATTCCGTCCATTCCCGGCAGATTCAGATCGAGAAGCACGATGTCTGGCGCATCGCCGAGGGCCATCCGCAATCCAGTCGGTCCGTCACTGGCTTCGAGAACGCGATAACCGGCCTGGGCAAGGTACAGACGGATCAACTGCGAGACCGACCTATCGTCTTCGACGACAAGGGCAGTCTTTTCGTAACCCTGCGCGTTGGTTGCCATTTTCGGGAATGATATTCGTGAAACCATCAAAGATTATGCCGATGTGGAAGAAATTTCGAGTTCTCCTGTCGCGCCTGGTAGTTCGGGAGCCCCGGGATTTATGGATGGCGGGATGTCGTAACCCCGACCTCGAAATCGTTCAATCAGATCCTGCAGACCGTCGAAACCCTCAAGCCCTTCAAACGGTGGCGGGACGAAATCTCTAAAGAGCTCGCGAAATTCTTCGCTGTCGAACGGAGTTCGATTTTCGCCGGGTCCAAACTTGAAACTGCCCCGTGGGCCGCGATACGCGAAGTGGAAATCGCGATCCCCGCGGTCCAGATCGAAATCGTGAAAACCCTCTCCAAGGTGATCAGGCCGGAACGGCCTCCTGAAATCGAAATTGCCTGGTTCACCTTTGAACAAATTCCCACCCTCAAAGATACCGAAAGCGGGACGAAGCAACGATGAAATGTCCGCGGCGAGTATCCACTGTGGAGTTTTGTCGACCCATGCGTGCAGCTCAATGGCCTCATTGGTAGAGATCGAGCCAGCATCTTTAAGTTCGTCAATGACGGCGTGCATTGCCGCCATGCGACTCTCCTGGACCTCACCAGTTGCCCCATGCGAGAGGGCCTCGGCCAGCTCTGCGGAATCAAAGCCCAGGATCTCGGCCATCCTTTGAACAAGGCGACTATCGGATTCGAGCCCCAAACCGTGTAGCTCAAGTTGTCCGAGTCGTTCAACTGGCCGTATACGGGCAGGGCCTGTCAGCAGCGCAACGAGCGCTTCGTCTGCGGAATCAGGGCGATCCGTAATCCAGGCGATAAAGGTGTCCGCGTCAGCCTGCTCGATGACTCCACTCGCCACGAGCTTTTCAACCATTTCGGCAAGCCGCTCGTCTTCAAATTCCCGGTTTGCCTGTCGATGGGCATCCTCCAACTGAGAAGGCTCAATCCCGAGTATCTCAGCTACACGCTCAAATACATCTGCTCGTCGCTCATCACCCGCACCACCAAAAGCGAGCACAACGCCTCCTGCAAGGACAAGAGCGACAGCAACGGCGAGCAGGCTGGCAGGAATCCAACGCTTCAAAGTCATTTGTGATCCTCGACATCCGTGCAGATATAGAAGGTGTGTAAAACGGGTACAGATAATTTGTAGTTCATTGTTGTCAAGACTTTGTGGAGAAATGCTGAAATTACTCAAATGGACCAAAAGTATTTAATCCGGTGGGTAACGGCCGCCAGAGCGGTTGAGGAATTCCCGCATCGACGATTAGGCGATCACGAGTGGTCGGTGTGAACAGGGTTGGGATACGTTTGGATTAGCGGAGATTTTTGAAGACCGGCGGCTGCCCCGCCGCTCCCGCCGAAAGGATTGTGATTGCATGGCCGGAGAGAGAATCCTGGTGGTGGATAACGCTCCAGATATCCTGGAAGCGCTGGTAATGACTCTTGATGACTCAGGCTTTCAGGCCCTCGGAGCATCGGACGGCAGAGCAGCTCTGCGGTCTTTTTACGAATTTCAACCGCAGTTGGTTGTTCTCGATCTCGTAATGCCCTTGATGAGCGGGATCGACGTGTGCCGTCAGGTGAGATCGATGTCAGATGTACCTGTCGTGTTCTTGAGCGGTGTCGAAGACATCGACCAGAAAGTGGAGGCACTTCGAGCAGGTGGAGACGACTTTGTCGTCAAGGGCGGAAGCTTTACCGAGCTACTGGCCCGGATAGAAGCAAATCTCAGGCGAGCCGTTTCGTCGACTCCAACTCCGATCAACGATCGGTTCCATGATGGATTCCTCGACATTAATTTCGTTACCAGTGAAGTGATGGCAAACGGGTCGCAGGTCGATCTGACTCCGATCGAGTACCGCCTGCTGAGTGAGCTGGTCAATCACATCGGAAGACCGGTGCCTCCAACCGATTTACTTGAACGTGTCTGGGGACCCGACTACGAAACGGAAAACCTTGTCAAATGGCACATGTCCCGATTGCGTAAGAAAATCGGCGATACCGACGCGACAAGCAAACTGATCGTGACCAGGCGGGGCTTCGGGTATGTATACAACAGCCCGTCGCAGCGGGTGGGGCTGAATGCTGCTTAATTGCAGTTGGAGATGTTCAGGTGATTGATCCTCGATTTCAAGAGGTCCTTGAATTTATTGATGAGACTGGTCCCGACGGGAAACCGACCAAACGCGCACTGATCGCACTGAAAATTCGGGAGTTTACCCAGGATGTAGAGAATCAGCGGATCAAGCTCGCCAAAATTGAGGGAGAAATCGACCGGTTCCGATCAACTTCCACTTCGCTTGAAATCGCCCTGGCGGAGCAGTCCAGCCGCAAGATTGATCTTGTGTCTGAAGCCCAGGACGCTTCGGTAGGCGCCGCTCTGGCAGGCAGCGGCGGGGCGTCGGCGAAATTACGCAGGCAGGCGCAACTGACGAGGGAGCGAGTCGCCGAATTTGACAAAGATTTTGCCAGGGAGCAGGCCCGCTTGTCACAGGCCAGAAATTCACTGGCTGCGAAAGAACAGGAAATCAAGGATCTGCGCGACACCATCGTTCGACGCCTGAACACGATGAGTTCGCTGGCGGAGCGGGCCGGACTTGAATTTGGCAGCGAACTAAAAAATTCGCGAGCGCATCCTACGAAGCCATCCCGCCAGCAATCCAACTCCCCGAGAGCCGGTGCGGCGCGTGTGTCTCGCGGTCGGCCACGCCGGGTCATGGTGAGACGGCGAAGAGCCTCCTAAACCTTCATTTCGTCGATTACACATTTCTGTAGGCGCAAGCTGAATAGCGAACCGCTCCTGACCGGGAGCGCTTCTCTTGCTGGCGAGTATCCACGGATACATTTCCCACTGGCCGCCGACAGACCAATGCTCGTCACTCGGCCTCCGAATGTCGCACATCCGTACGGGGGTCGCTACCTGTCGAATCTGATCGAATCGCGGCAGCGATCAGCCAGTTCTTCGATTACGGATTTTATGAGGTCATCATTTATCCGGCTCCAAGTAGTCCCGAGGCGATCAGTGCTCTCGAGCCACAGATCGCCGCCCTGCGTTGCTAGCTTGCTGCACAGAAGGTCTGCTCACCCAGAGGCGCGCCAGAGCTCGTGTCGCTCGATTTTCTTCATCAAACTGTCTGGTGTTTACGACCTGTTCATAGACGCGTCGACGAAAGTCCCATAAAACCTGTGTTGAGGAATGCACGGTCCGCAACCAGAGCCGAGATCAACAGGTGATCCAGCCAGCCGGATGACGCTAAAGAATTAATGCAAGTTGACTCCTGGTACGCCGAAACTCGCCGACGCTGGGCGGGAAAGGCAGAGTGGCTCGCTGGTGAAGGTCAGTACGCCGTGCTGGAGCACTGCCGTGTGTTAACAGTCCACCTCTACACGACTCAGATCGAGGCAGCGCAGAGCAAGCAACTTGTAGACGAGGCCGGTTGCGGCCTGAACTGCGTAGGCACCCACGAGATGATAGATCTCGACATGGATAGCCAGGCGGAAGTGGCCCAGCGTTAATTCTGGTTGTCGGTTGTGTTCAGATCAGCACGTTTTTCACGAATTCCGCTCTTGATACCCAAATGGTGAACAGTTTGGCTCGGGTGATTGGCCACGGTCAACCTGAGGATCCTGCGTGAGGTCAACGATTGCTGTAAAGGGACTAACCGCGGTTTTCACCCTCGCACTCACACCACCGGTATGATTCGGCATTATTTGCCTGAACACAGCTTATCGGAGCTCGTCATTTTCAGCATCCGCCAGTTCGACTTCCCAGGCACAACATCTGCAGACGGGTCGAGAACTTGATAAGAAAGATCGGAAGAATTTGGCCCTATCGGGGCCGTGGAAGAATTAATACCGTACTCAGTTGTATTCTTCGGCTGAACGGACCGTTTTCCGCAAGAAAAATTGCTCCGGGACTCGTTCTCAACCTCAATTTGGCCGATGGCTACGAACGAGCCATGTACTTCGGGTTCATCGAGGTCGATTTACTATCGGTCATAGCCAGGGAGCTACAACCGGGCGATACCGCCATCGATGTTAGCGCAAATATCGGGATGATCAGCGCGCACATGGCAGGAGCCGTAGGAATTACCGGCTACGTACACAGTCTGGAACCCAGTGCAAGGGTATTTGGACGCCTGAAAACATTTGCTGCACTTGCAAATCGGAGTGGATACAACATCCGGACAGAAAAACAGGCGGTCTGGGACGCTCCTGGAACCGCCAATATGACTTACTCCAACAACAATATAGGCTGGATTTGCTCAGTCGATGGGTTCATGAACCCACTATCGGTTGTCAACGAAGAATCTGTGCCGCGTATCCGGCTCGATGAATACATCGAACAACACGTCGAGAATATTCCTAAGGTAATAAAAATCGACGTGGAAGGTGCCGAATATTTCGTATTACAAGGCTTGTCACAGTTTTTCGATGAAGGGCATCGCCCCGTGATCATCTGCGAAGTCGCTCCATCAGCCTTTCAACATTTTGGAAAACTGCCTGAAGACATATTTACCTACATGGGAACGTACGGCTACACGGCATCAGCCATCAACGGTCAAAAAGTTACTTCGGACGACTTAACCGCGACCACAAACGTGGTATGGCGAGCTTCCTGACTAAATACACGCGCCGTACACGCAGATGACAACACCTCGTGACTGTTCTCCCGCCGCTACCATGTGCTGGCGTCACAGGACGCGTGTCGTGCGGACTGCGGGGCAAAGAGCGGTATTTACCCGAATTCTAAGTTCCACCTAACAGTGCGACTACAACAGAAACCATGTTGACACTTCCCGCAGCGTTCCAGTGGGAGACGTGTCCGACAGAGTCGGGCACAGTTCACCCGGTTTCACCCGCACTGTATACCGCCATAATGTCCCCGGGGCGCATGAGGAGGCCGCTGCAAAGCTTGTCGCGGCTCTCGGTGGTTTCAACGACAAACCAACCTCGCTCGCGATCTGTGCGAAGGCCTATGGACCCAACAACGTACACAAGGCACGTAAATGTCATCTGTACTTGGAATCGCATAGCTATTTTTGGCCATTCTTCAAATTTTGATCCATCGAACAGCTCGCAATCTTTCGCGTTAATTGGCGATGTACCACGAAAAATGGGCCGCTAATCTGATTCCCCTGGTTCGTAGTATAAGGGCATGTATGAAAATCAGAGTTATCGGATTTCTCTTGTACTGAAGTGCCCCCCTCAAACGTATCCAGTTGAAAAATCGGATACTGGACTTTTTGAAGGGAGGCAGAAATGCCAAGAAAAGGACATAACCCGGAGCAGATCCTCAACAAGCTCCGGCAAGTCGAAG